>NZ_JBQEQF010000010.1:0-157155 GCF_052046035.1 Paenarthrobacter sp. 22069
GCGCCGTGGAGGCGGTCCATGCCGGCGTCTTCCCATTCGATGCTGATGGGTCCGTCGTAGCCGATGGCGGCCAGGGCCCGGAAGGAGGCTTCCCAGGGGACGTCGCCGCGGCCTGCGGAGACGAAGTCCCAGCCGCGGCGGGGGTCGCCCCAGGGCAGGTGGGAGCCGAGGACGGTGTTGCGTCCGGTTTGGCGGATCTTGGTGTCCTTGCAGTCCACGTGGTAGATCCGGTCCTTGAAGTCCCAGATGAAGGAGACGGGGTCGATGCCCTGCCACAGCATGTGGGAGGGGTCCCAGTTCAGGCCGAACGCTTCGCGGTGGCCGATGGCTTCGAGGGTGCGGACGGTGGTCCAGTAGTCGTAGGCGATTTCGGAGGGGTGGACTTCGTGGGCGAAGCGGACGCCGTTTTCGTCGAAGACGTCCAGGATGGGGTTCCAGCGGTCGGCGAAGTCCTGGTAGCCGGCGTCGATGACTTTCTCGGGGACGGGCGGGAACATGGCGACGTATTGCCAGATGGAGGAGCCGGTGAACCCGACGACGGTGTCCACGCCGAGGGCTTTGGCGAGCCGGGCGGTGTGTTTGAGTTCCTCGGCGGCGCGGGCGCGGACGCCTTCGGGGTCGCCGTCGCCCCAGACCTTGGCTCCGACGATGGCCTGGTGGCGGAAGTCGATGGGGTCATCGCAGACGGCCTGGCCTTTGAGGTGGTTGGAGATGGCCCAGACCTTCAGGTTGTACTTGTCCAGGACTGCCAGTTTGGAGTCGACGTAGCCGGGTTCGTCCCAGCGCCAGGCGTCCAGGTGGTCGCCGGAGACGGCGATTTCGAGGCCGTCGTAGCCCCAGCCGGCGGCGAGGCGCGCGACTTCTTCGAAGGGCAGGTCGGCCCACTGGCCGGTGAAGAGGGTGAAGGGGCGGGGCATGGTGGGGCTCCTTGACTAATGCGGCGTTAGTGGCGGACGACGGTGAGGGTGCTCTTGTTGGCGGCGGATTCCTCCACCGCGTTCAGGACGTACTGGACGTTCAGTCCCTCTTCGAACGACGGCGAGGGCTGGCTTCCGTCCTTGATGGCCAGCAGGAAGTCGCGGACCTGGTGGGTGAAGGTGTGTTCCCAGCCGATGATGTGGCCCTGCGGCCACCAGGCCTCGAGGTAGGGGTGGTCGGGTTCGTTGACCAGGATACGGCGGAAGCCCTGTTCGCGGGGTGGTGCTGTGGCGTCGAGGAAACCGAGTTCGTTGAGGTTTTCCAGGTCGAACAGCAGGCTGCCCTTGTCCCCGTAGACCTCGATCTGCAGGCTGTTCTTCCTTCCGGTGGCCACCCGGGAAACCTCAACGGAGGCGATGGCCCCGGAAGCGAGGGACAGCGTGGCCCAGGCGGCGTCGTCGACCGTGACGTCCTCGGTTCCCTCTGACCCCGGCCGCTGCCCCACAAAGGTGTTGAGCCGGCCGGATACCTCGGTGACCTGGTCGCCCAGGAGGAACAGGACCTGGTCGATGGCGTGGGAGGCGATGTCCCCGAGCGCGCCTGACCCGGCGGTTTCCTTCCGCAGCCGCCAGGTCATGGGGGCCCCGGCGTCCGCGAGCCAGTCCTGCAGGTAGGCGGCGCGGACGTGCCGGACGGTGCCCAGCCGTCCCTCTGCGATGAGTTCCCGGGCCAGGGACAGGGCGGGAACGCGGCGGTAGTTGAAGCCGATCATCGACTGGACGCCCTTGGTGCGGGCCTTGGCTGCCGCGGCCGTCATCAGTTCCGCTTCGGCGAGGGTGTTGGCCAGGGGTTTTTCGACCAGGACGTGCTTGCCTGCCTCCAGCGCCGCGATGGCGATCTCGGCGTGCATCCAGCCGGGCGCACAGATATCCACAATGTCGATGTCATCCCGGGTGATCACAGTACGCCAGTCCGTGGCCGATTCGGCCCAGCCGTACTTGGCTGCCGCCCCAGCCACCGCGCCGGCGTCCCGGCCAACGAGGACCTTTTGTTCGAAGGCCGGGACGTCGAAGAAGCTGGCCACGTTCCGCCACGCATTCGAGTGCGCCTTGCCCATGAAGGCGTAACCAATGGCGGCCACACCCAACGGGCGGGAGGCCGGGTGTTCTGACGGGTGTGCGGGTGTGGTCATGAGGCGTTCCTGCGTGCTTCCTGCTTGCTGGATTGTGCTGGGGATGCTGGCTACTGCGTGGGTGCCGGGCTGGCGTCCCGGTCAGAGGGTGGCGGACTCCGGGCCCCAGTCCTCGGGGAGTGCGGTGGAGGCCGGGGCCGAGCTTTCGACGTTCACGAACGTACCGGCGTCGATGGACTCGGAGATGGACACCATGGTGTCCAGGACGTGGTACGCCAGTTCGCCGGTGGCCCGGTGCGCTGTTCCAGCCCGAAGGGAGCGGGCCATGTCCAGCACACCCATACCGCGCCCGTTGGCGGGGCCGGTGGCCGGGACGGTGGTCCAGTCTTCGTCGCCGGCGCGCCAGAGCTTGATGTCACCAGTGAAGTAGTTCGGGTCGGGCAGCGAGAGGGTGGCCTCGGTCCCGGTAATCTCCACGAATCCCATCCGGGTGCGGGGGGACTCGAAGGAGAACACGCTGTGCGAGGACGCGCCGGATTCGAACTGCGCCATGGCGGAGACGTGGGTGGGGACCTCGACGGTGAATTCTTCGCCGGCCTTTGGCCCGGAACCGATCACCCGCACGTCCTTGGCCTTGGACCCGACGGCGGCCACCTTGCGGATTGAGCCGAACGCCTGGACCAGGGTGGTGAGGTAGTACGGGCCCATGTCGAAGAGCGGGCCTGCGCCGTGCTGGAAGAGAAAGGCGGGGTTGGGATGCCAGGACTCCGGGCCGGGTGTCTGGAACGTGGTCATTGCGGTCAGCGGCGTGCCGATGTCGCCGCGCTGGATCAGCCGCAGGGCGGTCTGGATGCCGGCGCCCAGGAAGGTGTCCGGTGCGCAGCCCAGCCGGATGCCGGCGGCGTCTGCTGTCTTGAGCAGGCCGAGCCCGGATTCCCGGTCCAGGCTGAACGGCTTTTCCGTCCAGACGTGCTTGCCGGCGTTCACCGCAGCAGTGGCCACTTCCACGTGTGCGGCCGGGATGGTGAGGTTGACGATGATTTCGACGTCGGGGTGGTTCAGTGCCTTGTCCACACCGCCCCACTCGCCGATGCCGTACTCCTTGGCGCGTGCCTCGGCCGCGTCCTCGAACAGGTCGGCGATGACGTGGACCTTAAGGTCCGGGAAGGCGGTGAGGTTGTCCAGGTACTGCTTGCTGATCACGCCGGCGCCGATGACGCCGACGCCTACCGGCCCGCTGCGGACGGGCTTGCCTGCGGGGGTGCTCATGCCTTGGCTCCTTCGGCTGCGGTGGTGGCGTTGTTGTTCAGGAAGGCCAGGCTTTGGGCGACGCCCTCGAAGATATCCCCGGCGTAGTCGTCAAACTCCACCACGCCCACCTCCAGGGATTTTGCGGCCGCAATGACGTCCAGGACCGGAACCTTGCCCTGGCCTGCCGGCTGCTGCGCCTTGTTGTCCTTGTTCAGGGGGCCGTCCTTGATGTGGATGAACTTCACCCGGTCACCGAACTTGGTGAGGATGTCCACCGGGTCCTGGCCACCCACGGCCACCCAGTAAGTGTCCACCTCCAGGACCAGTTCCGGGTCCAGCAGGCTTTCAAAGTACTCCAGGGCGGTGCGGCCCTCAATCATGGACTGCAGTTCCCATTCGTGGTTGTGATAGCCCACGCGGATGCCGTATTCGGCGCCCTTCTTCGCGGCGGCGTTCAGCTTGGCAGCGGTGGCCTGGATGTCTTCGGCCTTCTGCCAGTGCTCGGCGGGAAGGAACGGATCAATGACCGTGCTGATGCCGAGGTCCCGGGCGGCGGCGAAGATCTCGTCCTGGTCCTGGCTCATCAAGGGTGCATGGCCCGATGGTGCGGTGAGGCCGTTCTCCTTAAGGGCTGCGCCCAGTTCCTTGGCGGTGGCCACGAAGTTGTAAGGCTCAACCTGGGTGAAGCCGATCTCCGCCACCTTCCTGATGGTCCCCGGAAGATCCTCCGAGATGGCGTTGCGGAGGGTGTAAAGCTGCAGTGAGTAGGACATTGGTTTCCTTTAGCGGTTCTGGTGATCGTTGAGGGCTGTGGTCAGCGGCCGGCGAGCGAGCCGCCGATGCCGCCGACGCTGAAGTACTTGTTCAGGGTGGCGAAGACAATGACGGGCGGGAGCATCATCACCACCGCGAGGGCCATGACGGATGTCCAGTCAGTTGCATTCTGCTGGAAGAAGGACTGCACGCCCATGGGGAGCGTGAAGATTTCGTTCGAGCGGAGGAACACGATGGCGACGAGGTAGTCGTTCCAGGCCAGGAGGAAGGCGAAGATCGCCGTCGAGAGCACCCCGGGGAGGGAGTTCCGGAGCACCACCTTGGTGAATGATCCGAAAACGGAGCACCCGTCGATCCAGGATGCTTCCTCCAGGCTGATGGGGATGGAGTCGAAGTAGGCGGCCATCATCCAGGTGGCGACGGTCATGGTGGAGCCCACGTAGATGATGGTCAGGCCCAGGAGGTTGTCCACCAGGCCCATGCCGGCGAACAGGATGAACAGTGGGACCACCGAGGTGATGATGGGGAGGGACTGCATCACGAACAGGAGCAGGGAGTACCCTGACACCGCCTTGCTGCGGCCGCGGGAGAGGACGTAACCGGCCGGTGCGGCAACAGCAACGGACACAACCACCGTTGACAGGGTGGTGACCAGGCTGTTTTTCAGCCAGGTGGCGGCCAGGGTCTTGGAGAAGACGTTGCCCAGGTTCTCGAAAGTCAGCCCGGTGGCGGTGCTGTTGGGTCCGGGGGTGAATGCCAGCAGCACGGTGACCATGATGGGCACCAGCACGATCCCGGTGATGATCAGGATCGCGGCGAAGCGCCACCAGCGGCCGCGCTGGCCCGCTTCGGACAGGACCCTCCGCCGTTTGCCGGCGTCGATGCCAAGGGCGGGACCGGATTCGGGATGGGCGTGAAGGACTGCGCTCATTATTCGACGCTCGACTTTCGGATCTGGCGGTACAGGATGACCGAGATGACCACCAGGGTCATGGTCATGAGGAAGGCGATGGCGACGCCGGGTCCGGTGGCGAAGTCCTGGAACACGGTCCGGTAGGCCAGGACCACCAGGGAGGTGGTGGCATTGACCGGGCCGCCGCCGGTGAGCAGGTAGATGGTGGGGAAGTCGTTGACGCAGAAGATGGTCATCAGGATCCAGCTGATGTACGTGGAGCGTGCAATCAGTGGCAGCGTGATCTGGGTGAACTGCTGCCAGCGGCTTGCCCCGTCCATGCTGGCGGCCTCATAAACGGTGGTGTCCACCGAGGCCAGGGCGGCCGAGATCATCATCATCATGAAGGGGAAGCTGACCCAGACCTTGAACACCATGACGGTGACGGAGGCCAGGGTGGGATCCGCCAGGAAGAGCGGGGTGCCCATGCCCAGGTTCCGGAACAGCGACGGGATCAGGCTGTCCGGGGTGGCCACCAGCCAGTTCCACGCCGTGGAGGACACTACGATGGGCACCACCCAGGGCAGGAGGAGCAGGACCTTGAACGTGTTGCGGCCAGGGATCCTGGTGCGCAGCAGCAGGGCCAGGCCCAGGCCAACCAGCCAGGAGCCGAAGACGCCCACGATGGTGAACCACAGCGTGAACTGGGCCGCCTTCCAGAACGCCGGGGAGGTCAGGACGGTGGCGAAGTTCTGGCCGCCCACGAAGTTGCCGGTCTGGAGCAGGTCTCCGTCATGCGTCGCCTGGACGGCGGCGTAGATCAGCGGGTAGCCGTGGATCAGGACAAGGAGGACCACGGAGGGGAGCAGGAGCCAGAAGAACGTCCTGGTGGCCTGCGCGGAGAGCTTGCTCTTGCGTTTTCCGGGGACGGCCCCGGACCCGCCGGGGGCAACCCCCCGGCGGGCCCGGCTTAGGCCGGACTGGGTGGTGGTGCTGGACATGGGCGCTCGGTCCTACTTCTTCAGGACCGATTCGAGGCCGGACTGGAAGGTCTGCAGGGCAGTCTTGGCGTCGGCCTTGCCGGTGATGATGGTTTGGCTGAACTGGTTCAGTGCCTGCCCGCCGTCAAGGGCCGCGAGGTTGGCATTGAGCCTGCTGCCCTGGGCCGCGAAGGTCTTGGCAATGGGCTGCCAGTCCTTGACGATCTTGACGTTGTTGGGGTCGTTGGCGAACTCGGGAATCTCGGTGATCGACTTGAAAACCGGCAGGGCGGACATCAGCTTCTTCTGCCACAGCTGCTTCAGCTGGCCCAGATAGTACACCAGGAACTCCTCCGAGGCCTCCTGCGACGGGGTGTTGGTGTACATCATGATGTTGTTGGGGAACACAATTGTTGCCTTGTCCCCGTGCGGTCCCTTGATCGGATCCGCCACCAGGAGGTCGCCGGAGGTGTCGCCCACGCGCTGCGGTACGTTCACCTGGAACAGCCCGTAGCCCGCTTTCCCGTCCTTCCACTGGGCGGACATATTGTCCGTCGTGTAGCTGACGGCGGCCGGGTCCACGATGCCGTTGGACACCAGCTCCAGGACGAACTCCATGGCCTCGACGTTGCGGTCATTCATCAGGTCCAGCTCGCCGTCCTTGTTCCAGACACCGCCGCCGTTGTTGACCATCATCATGATCATGGAGTGGTTGGCGTAGTTGTTGCCCGCGCCCGCCCCGGTGGTGAAGCCGAACGCACCCACCTTCTTCAGTGCCTTGCCGGCTTCCAGCAGCGACGGCCAGTCCGTGGGCAGGGCAACGTTGGCCTTTTCGAACAGCGACTTGCGGTACCAGAAGACGCGCATGTCCAGCTGCCAGGGAACGGCCACGTAGCCCTTGTCCGACTTGAACGGGTCCAGCACGCCGGGCAGGAAGTCATCGAACTGGCCGTTGGCCTTCAGCTTTTCGATCACCTTGTCCGCATAGGCGATCTGGCCCTGCTGCTCGAACTGGAACGCCTGGAAGCCGCCGCCCGTGGACACAGCCGGGCCCGTCTTGGAGGCGATCGCGGAGGAGAAGGTCTGGTAGAAGTTGTTCCACTGGATGATCTGGTAGCTCGCCTTGGCGCCGTTGGCACCGGAGAAACCTTCCGCGATGCCCTTGGCGGCATCGTTGTAGGCCGGTGTCGCCCAGGGCATGTCCCAGAACTTCACGGTGCCGCCGGCCCCGCCCCCGCCGCCTCCCTGCGATGCCGAGCCGCCGCCGCAGGCGGCGAGTAGGGGTACGGACGCTGCGGCAGCCGTCAGGCCCAGGAAACCGCGCCGGGAAAAGGAGCGGCGCTGTTCGGAAGTTGCGTTCATGATGTGTCCTTTCGGGACCGTCTTGCGCTGTGCGCCGTTGGTGCGGTCCTGCTCATCGTTGAGAGTGGAGGTGGGACTGGACTGCTTGTTCGGTTGCGTATCGGTGGGTTGGTTACGTGGCAGCGAGGGTTGAGTAGAGGTCGGCCAGCCGGGCGAACCCGGCCAGATCGTCGGGAAGGGTTCCGGCGCCAAGGTGATCCTTCAGGCGCCGCCACGCTGAGCGGTGGGCGGATTCGTAAAGCGTGGGAAGCAAAAGTTGGCCGTGGGCCCCGGTGACCCTGACTTCGGCGGGCCACGCGGCGTCCGGATCCGGGACCCGGACGTCCACGCCGCCATCGGCCGTGTAGAGGTGGATGCCGACGCCGGCCGGGCGGGCTGCGGTGAGTACGCCCTGGGCGGTGAACGGGGCGCCGTTGGGCAGCCTGCCGCCGACGGTGTACCCGGTGGAGTCGCTGCGGATGACGCGCACGTCCCCCAGCTGCCCGCTGACGGCCAGCAGGGCGGCAAGGTGTGCAGCCAGAAGCTCCGGGAGTTCGGTGCCTGGCGTCGAGGCCGCAACACTGTCGAGCAGTGCGGCGGAGCCCATGGCACTGCGCACCGCACCGCGGGCGTCCGGCTGGCCGTTACCGGCCACCAGCGCAGGGTTCGAGGCCCAACGGAGGTCAAGGACCACGGCGGTTCCTGCGGTCTTCGCCGCTGCTGCCAGTTCCGTGGTGTCCTCAGGAACCGGGTTGACCACCACGATGCCCCGGGTGCCGGCCGCGACGGCGGCGAGGGCGTCAGCGGTCCAGCCTGCTCCGCCGGCCATCACCAGCACGTCGGCCGTGCCGGCATGGGCTTCCGCGACTGTCTTGAACGTTGCGGGCAGTGAAGCCACGGTCTGCGTGACGGCCCCGGCCTTCAGTGCGGCCTGGGTTGCCGACACCGTGTATTGGCCGCTCATGCGGAAACTCCTGCCCTATGGGCGGCGGGTGCATGCCCTGCCGCGGCGGCCGCCACCGTGGCCCGGGCGATGTCGAGGGCGAAGGTCAGGTCGTCGATGAGGGCCTGGGCGGAGGGTGCCTGGCGGGTTCCGCGGGCCAGTTCAGCCAGTTCCCGCCATTCGCCTTCATAGCCGTTGTGTCCGTACGGGCCAAAGGTCTTGGTTTCGCTGCCGCGGGAGAAGGTGGCGACGGCGGAGCCGGCCTGCACATAGGACGGGGTGAAGTCGATGCGGAGCGCCTCATCGTCGGCGATCGCCTCGAAGGTCCACTCCGGCTTCCAGGTGCTGTTCATGACCGCGCGCAGTTCGATGGACCGTGTGGGGGTGCGCAGCGATACGGCGTACCCGAAGGGCCGGACGTGGGACACGTGAAGTACTTCGACGTCGCCGAAGTCCGGGGTGAACCGGCGGACCAGCGGCAGGTCATGGATGGCCAGCCCCATGATCCCGCCCTGGAGGGCGCCTTTGATGGCCTCAATGTCCGAGTAATCCACGTTGCCGGCGACAGGACGGGTGATGATTTCCGTGGCAAAGTCCTCGAAGCGGGCGTTGGGCGGCAGGACGATCGAGGAGCGGATCGTGTGCACCCGAGCCGGAAGATCGCCCCAGTGCTGTTCCGCGGCGAGCCAGCCGGGATCGAAGGAGTGCATGGCCCCGACGACTATCGGTACGCCGGTTTCGGCACTGACCGCCGAGATGCGTCCGGCTTCACCGGCGTCCATGGCGAAGGGCTTTTCGCAGAGCACCGCTTTCTTACCGGCCCGGCATGCGGCGATGACCTGCTCTGCGTGGAACTGATGCGGGCTGCAGATCGCCACGATGTCCACGCCGGGGTCGCCCAGCAGCTGATCAACGCTGGTGGACGAGGCCGCGCCTACCCTCGCCGCCACGGAGGAGGCGACGGCGGGATCCACGTCCATGATGTGCCGTACTTCCAGCAGGTTCCGGAGCCGGGCCAGCGCCGGGAGGTGGATGGCCTGGGTGACAGGTCCGGCGCCGAGGATGCCGACGCCCAGGGGCCGGTCTGTTGGCGCTGCGTGGTGGGACAAGTTCAATTACCTCTTTGTAAGCGGACTCAAGGGACCAGGGATAACTGCCGTTGATGGAAGGCATCGGACGAACGAATGTGCCTTGAGTCACAACCTAAAACCACTTTTGACGCGCGTCAAGCAAAAGTTGTTTGTTGCGCGTCATTCTTCTGCAATCGTGACAGCCATAAGTAAGAGTGTTATGACTTAGGCATGACTTCTACAGGCACGGGGAGACAGCCCGGAAAAGATGCCGACGGCGGCAGCCTGTCCCGTGCCGGGGACCTGTTCCAGCTCCTGCGGGACGGAAAAGCCCGGACCCGTGCCGAACTCGCGCTGAGCACGGGTCTCGCCCGTTCAACCGTCGCCTCCCGCATCGACGCACTGATGCTGTCCGGACTGGTGGGGCCGGCAGGTGAGGCACTCTCCAGCGGCGGCAGGCCGCCGTCGCGCTTTGCCTTCAACCCAGCCGCCCGCCTGGTGCTGGCCGTGGACGTGGGTGCCACGCACGTGATCGTGGCAGTGACTGACCTGGGCGGGAAGATATTAGGCGAACACCGGCTGGAGCAACAGGTGGCCGCCGGGCCGGAAGCGGTGCTGGACCAGGTGGTGGCGCAGGGCAAGGAACTGTTGGCCGCCGCCGGACGCAGCGTCGCGGAGCTTGCCGGGATCGGGATCGGGCTGCCCGGGCCCGTTGAACACGACACCGGGAAGCCGGTGAAGCCGCCCATCATGCCGGGCTGGGACGGATTCGACGTGGTGAGCTACGTCCAGCGCTCCCTGCCGGTACATGTGCTGGTGGATAATGACGTGAACATCATGGCCCTGGGGGAGCAGTCCGCCCACTGGCCTGAGCACGCCAACTTCTTCTTCGTGAAAGTGGCAACCGGTATTGGCTCCGGGATCATCAGCAACGGCGAACTGCAGCGCGGCGCCAACGGTACCGCAGGGGACCTTGGCCACGTCCAGGTGGCGCGCGGTGCGGAGGTCCTGTGCGCCTGTGGCAACTATGGGTGCCTGGAGGCGCTGGCGTCCGGGCCCGCCGTCGTGCGTTCCCTACAGAACCAGGGACTGGAGGTGGCAAAGGCCGCGGACGTTCTCCGGCTTGCCGCTGACGGCAACCTGCAGGCCGTCCAGGCGTTGCGCCAGGCAGGCCGGGACATCGGCGAGGTGCTGGCTACGGTGGTCAACCTGCTCAACCCGTCCGTAATTGTGGTGGGCGGCAGCGTGGGCGAGACCGGGGAGCACCTGGTGGCAGGCATCCGTGAGGTGGTGTACCGGCGCTCTCCGCCGCTGGCGACCTCGCACCTGCGCATCAACGTTTCCCGGGCCGGTGGCCACGCGGGCGTCCTGGGCGCAAGCCAGCTGGTCACCCAGTATGTCCTCTCGCCGGCCGTCATCGAGGCCACGCTGGCGGGTGCCATCGCCGGGTAACGCCCGGACTCGTGGTCCCCGGCGTTACCCGGCAGATTGCCTTAGGCTTCCTCTGCCGCTTCCGCTTCCGGTGCCTCGGTCAGGACCAGCGCCGTCCCGCCGTACGCGGGAAGTTCCAGGAAGAAGCTGTGCAGGTCGTCCACCTGGCCGACGGTTTCGCCGCTGAACAGGTCCCGCACATTGGCGCCGGACGGCAGTTCGTTGGACTGGATGCTGCCGGTGATGTCCTGCCCGGAGAAATTGAGCGCCGTAACCTGCAGGGTGCCGTCCTTCAGCCGGTTCACCAGCACCAGCGCGCCACGGTTGGAGACCTCCGGAACGTCCAGCAGGGTGCCGGTGGCGATTCCGTTGTCCTCACGCACGGCAAGGATCCGCTGGAGCCGCCGGGCAAATGAGTCGGGGTCCTTCAACTGCTCCGGCAGCGGGCCGTAGAGGCTGCGGGCCCGCGGCATCCCCGCTGAGGAGGTGGTCGCGTCCGGGCTGGTTCCCATGAGGTCGTGCGCGCCGCGGTTGATCCAGCGCGTATCGCCCTGCGAGGTGAGTTCGCGGACGCTGCTGCGGTCCAGGGCCATAATGCCGGTGAGGTCCCAGCCGGAAAGGGCAAAGACGCCGGGCTGCAGGGCGTTGTACATGGCCAGCAGCAGGTGGACGTCCCGGATCTGGGCTTCCTGCTCCGGGGTGACCGTGGCCGGGTCCTTGATCCCCAGCGCGGCCATGATGAAGCTCACCGAGGTGCAGGCGATCCCGTTCGTGGTGAACACGGCGTTGTAAGGCCCGTTCTCACCGGTCAGGCGGTCCCGCAGGGTCTGCTGGACCTGTTCGGCCAACTGGGCGCCAGTGAGTTCCTCGCCGTTGAGCTCAAACGTCTCGTCCCGGTGGCCCGCGGCGAAGTGCAGGAGTTCGTAGGTGAGCTCGTCATGGTTCTGCAGTGCGTGCACCAGCGAGGCCTGGTCCACCCCGATTTCCATGGACAGGCGGAGGGTCAGCCGCAGGAACTCGGTATCCGAGGTGACCAGGGCGTAGTGGTATGCCGGCCGGGTGATGAAGTCGTAGGAGAGGTCCGGGCCGGACTCCGAGGTTGCCTTGATGTCATCAATGGTCAGGTTCAGTTCCTGGAAGGAGAACCCGCCCACCTTGCGGATCATGGAGCCGATGAGCTGGTTGGCGGCCTCGGACAACGGGTGCCCCTCGGACCAGCCGGGCTGCTCTTCGGCGCTCTTTTCCACGCCCAGGAAGCCGTTCGCGTCCAGTCGCAGCGCCCCGGTGCCCAGGTCCACCAGCGAGTGCAGGGCATCGCCCACCACCAGGCGCATCCCGGCGAAGGTGGGGTCCAGCCAGTTGATGGACGGCTGGCCCGCCTTGAAGTAGTGCAGGTAGACCCAGCGGCGGGTCTTGCCGGTGGTGTCAACGATAGGGCGCGTGGCGCTCCAGTTGGTCTCCTTCACGCCGGGCTCGTAGAAGATAACGCGCTGCAGCCGGCCAATGATGTAGCCGGCCTTCTGCAGCGCCTGCTCGGAGTCGGGGCTGAGGTTGACCGAGTCGGCGCCCTCGGGGACATCCGGGAGAAGGTGCCAGTCCTCCTCCGGGATGTCCACCATGTGGTAGATCCCGGGGTAATCCCGGAAGTTCATTTCAGCCAGCCGGAAGTCCGCGCCCTTGCCGGTGTGGCCCGGGACGATGTCGTCGATGACGGTGCCTTCGTGCTCGGCGGCTACCTCGCACATGCGCCGGAATTCCTCTTCCGTCCCGAAGACCGGGTCGATGGCCATGCTGATGCGGTCGAAGTGCCCGTCCACGCTGGGTGTGTGGGACCAGCCGCTGATGCCGCCGGCGAGTTTCACGGGTCCCGTGTGGATGCCGCGGATCCCGATTTCGCGGAACGCCTTCCACATTTCCGGATCACCCAGGGCCGAAAGGAACGACTGCCCCGTCCGGGTGATGAAGGACAGCGGGTAGGCGGTGAACCAGACGGAGGCGCGCTCGACGGCGGCCCGCGGGTTTGGATGCGCATAGGAGTTCTGCCACATGCTGGCCTGGCCGGACAGCTGGCGTGCCAGCGTGTTGGCATCCCCGAGCATTGCCTGGTTCCGCAGCCACTCCACGTACGCTGCGTTCCTCCCGTCGAATTCAAACGAAGGCCTGGTGCCTACGAACTGGCGCCGGCGCGCGATCGGCCGCAGGGCCTTGGGCCGTGCCGCGAAGAACTGTTCGTCGAAATTGACATCCAACTCCGCTGACGGCTCGGTGCCGGCTTCCACTTCCCCATTACCGGCGGGTGCATCCGCTTCTGAAGTGCGCTCGCTGGTATCTGGTTCCCGCATAAGCTCCTCTTTCCCTTGCTCGTTTCCGTGCTGGCATGGATGCTCCAAGACCCCTTGCTCAAGGACAGGTACCCAAGCGAACAAGGGACTACTCGGCGTTCCCTCTCCCGATGCTACTGTGCAGCGGAGCCGGTGGCGNCGCGCCGCCTGCCCCTAACGCGGCCAAACCCCCTTGTTTCGCCACTGTTCACCTCCAACGGCCCATCCGGTCGTATTCTTAGAGCACAGGTTTTGCAGTGGGCCCGGAGCTCTAATAGCAAGGCTGGAACATGGCCGCTGATCCCACGGGGCAGGTTGGCTGGGGACCGCTTCCAGTTACCCCGGAGCCGGTTTTCGACAGCAAGGATGTCGAAAACTATCTCTGGGAAGTCACCCATGACCTGATGGTGGGAATCGACGGCGACCGGCGCGGCATCGGCTGGGCAGCCACCCTCTTCCGGCTGGGCAAAGGCCGCGCACTGGCCGCCAGCACGGACCAGGCACGCGAGGCGGACCGGGAGCAATGTTCGTTTTCCGACGGCCCGGTCATGGAGGCAGTCCGCACCGGGGAGTTCGTCCTGGTGTCCGACCTGGCCATGGACCGCCGCTGGCCGGGTTACTCCAGTGCCGCCGCCGCCCACGGAGTCCAGTCCCTCCTGGCCGTCCCCATCCTCTCCGAGGGCGGCACCAGCGCCGCGATCAGCCTGTACGCGTCACAGCCGCACACCTTTACCAGTGCCGACCTGGTCAACAGCCGGAATTACGCACGCGAGGTGGCCCGGGCGCTGCGTGTTGTGCTCCGGGTGGCCGGACGGGCGGAAGCGACGGCAGGCCTCGCCGTCGTCCAAAGCTCCCTGGTCCTGGTGGACCTGGCCGTACGCAGCCTCATGAACGAATACGGACTGACGCGGGAGGGCGCGCTGCGGTTCCTGCAGACGCAGGCGCTGCACCATGAACTGGACCTCCGGGACGCGGCCCTGAACGTTGTGGCCTCCGGCGGCCTGGACCGCGGGGCCGGGCAGCCTCCGGGGCTGCGGCAGGAAACGTACGACGGCGTGGCGGAGCTGCCGCGGCCGTCGGCGGCGGGGCGGGACTTTCCAACCGGGACGTCCCCCCGCAGGAATGCCCGGGCGGGGAAGGAACCTCCGTCCGCCGCAGAAGGGAGGACGGCATGACCGTCGAGAAGCAGGAACTGCGTTCCGTTGCGGAAGGACCGGGCAGGCACCCCTGGCACCGGTTCGTTGCCCTCGGAGATTCCTACACCGAAGGGATTGGCGATCCCGAGCCGCACAGCCTGGGCGGATTCCGGGGCTGGGCTGACCGGGTTGCGGAGGAACTGGCGTCCAGCGATCCGGACTTCGCCTACGCCAACCTTGCCATCCGCGGGATGCTGCTGAAGCAGATCCTGGACAGGCAGCTGGCTCCTGCGCTGTCCCTGAAGCCGGACCTGGTGGCCGTGGCCGCCGGTGGCAACGACATCATTTTCAAACGGGGCGACCCCGACAAGCTGGCAGAAGAGCTCGACCAGGCCATAGGCACACTCTCAGCCACGGGTGCCACCGTGCTCCTGTTCGCGGGACCGGACTGGGGCAACACACCGGTCTTCGGCAAGATCCGCGGCCGTGTGGCCATCTACAACGAGCACCTCCACAGGATTGGGGTCCGGCACCACGCCATCATGGTGGACCTGTGGTGCCTGCCGGAACTCCAGCATGCGCTGATGTGGGATCCGGACCGCCTGCACCTGTCACCACTGGGCCATCACTCGGTGGCTGTGGCAACCCTCGACGCCCTGGGCGTGGCCCACGGGCTCAAGCCGCTCCACCCGCGTCCGCTTCCGGCCCATGGGTGGACCCAGGCCCGGGCCGAGGACCTGGTGTGGGCGCGGCAGTACTTTGTGCCCTGGGTGATCAAGCGGCTGCAGCCCCACCAGGCTGACGACCTCCTGACGGCCAAGCGCCCGCAGCCGGTCCCGGTGTTCGGCCTGGGCCGTCCCGGCCCGTTTCCTCCCGGACACCCCGCCTCCCAGGCCTCCCCGCCCGGCACGGTAGCCAGCCTCCGGCAGGGACCGGAAACGGGGGCACCCACGGACAGGGTTGCCTGAGATTCCTAGCGTTTCCTGGGGGAACGCTTGCCGGCGGCCTTGGCCGCGGCTCTTGCTGCGGCCTGCGCCGCAGGGGGCAGCATGCCCGGCTCGGTTTCGGGTTCTGCCACGGTCCCGCGTGCCTTCGCAATGGCCTTCATGCCGTGGTAAATCAGCAGGGCCGCCGCGGACCCCAGGGCGATGCCGGTGAACTTCAGGTCGCCGATGGTCCAGGCGTAGTCCGCGATGCCGATGATCAGGGCCACTGCGGCGGTGGTCAGGTTGACCGGGTTGGCGAAGTTCACCTTGTTCTGCACCCAGATCTTCACGCCCAGGATGCCGATCATGCCGTACAGCATGGTGGCCGCGCCGCCCAGCACACCGGCCGGGACGGTGGCAATCAGTTCGCCGAACTTGGGCGAGAAGCTGAGGAGGATGGCGAACATGCCGGCCACCCAGTATGCCGCCGTCGAATACACCTTGGTGGCAGCCATGACGCCGATGTTTTCGGCGTACGTGGTGGTGCCGGACCCGCCGCCGAGGCCTGCCAGCACGGTGGCGGCACCGTCGGCCATCAGCGCACGCCCGGAGACGCCGTCGAGGTTCTGCCCGGTCATGGCCGCAACGGACTTCACGTGGCCGATGTTCTCCGCCACCAGCACCAGGACCACCGGCACGAACAGGCCGAGGACGCCGATGTGGAACTCAGGCGTCTGGAAGTGCGGAAGGCCCACCCAGGCTGCGGCGTCCATTTTGTCGTATTTCACCTCGCCGCGGAGCATGGCTACCAGGTAGCCCACCACCACGCCCACCAGGATGCTGAGCCGGCCCAGGATCCCGCGGAACAGGACGCTGACCAGGATGATGGTCACCAGCGTGACCAGGGCGGTGATGGGCGCGGCATCGAAGTTCTGCTTGGCGGCCGGGGCGAGGTTCAGGCCAATCAGCGCCACAATGGCGCCGGTGACGATGGGCGGCATCAGCCGGTTGATCCAGCCGGCGCCGAACTTCTGCACCACGGCACCCACCAGCGCCAAGGCTGCGCCGGCGAGCACCACGCCGCCCAGGGCGCCGGGGATGCCGAACTGGGCCTGGGACGCCGTGATGGGCGCAATGAAGGCGAAGCTTGAGCCAAGGTAGCTGGGCACCCGGCCCTTGGTGATCACCAGGAAGAGCAGCGTGCCGATACCCGAGAAGAACAGCGTGGTGGCCGGCGGCATCCCGGTGATGATGGGAACCAGGAACGTGGCGCCGAACATGGCCACCACGTGCTGCATCCCCACGCCGATGGTCAGGGGCCAGGCCAGGCGCTCGTCCGGTGCTACCACCTGGCCGGGGTTGATGGTCTTGCCGGTGCCGTGCAGCTTCCATTTGATTCCGAGCATGCTCATGGGAAGGAATGCCTTTCAGGGGGTGCCGCGAGGGGGCAAAGAGTAACTCGGTCAAGAGTACCGCCAAGTAACTCCAGGCTGCCCGCTGTGGCCAACGTCACCTGCCGTCACGGGAAGAGGACCGAAGCAGTTGAAGTTGCAACCATGGAAAGCACAGAGGCCACCCCCGCTGCGGGGAGGCGCAGCGAAAGGTAAGCCAATGACCATTGCCCATGAAGAAGCGGTTATCGATTCGGCAGCCGTGGACGCCATCTTCGCCCAGGCCCGCACCGCCAACTCGTTCACCGGCGAGGTGACCGAGGAGCAGGCCCAGGCCATCTATGAACTCACCAAGTTCGGCCCCACAGCCTTCAACTCCCAGCCCCTGCGCGTGACCTACGTGCGCTCGCCCGAAGCGCGCGCCACCCTGGTGGACGCGCTGTCCCGCGGCAACCAGGCCAAGACGGCCTCGGCTCCGCTGGTGGCCATCCTCAGCTACGACACCGACTGGGCCGGGAAGTGGGACGAGTTCCTCCCCGGCTACAACGCCCCCAAGGCCATGTACGACGCCGACCCGGAACTCTCCGCGGCCACGGGTAACAACAATGCCCACCTGCAGGCCGGCTACTTCATCCTGGCTGTCCGCTCGCTCGGCTTCGCTGCCGGCCCGATGACCGGCGCTGACTTCGCTGCCATCGACGCCGCCTTCTTCCCGGCCGGCGACCAGAAGAGCTTCCTGGTGGTCAACATCGGCCAGCCAGGAGTCGACGCCTGGGGCGGTGCCAAGCCCAAGTTCTCCTACGACGAGGCCGTCCGCACCGTCTGACTCTGACGCCCGCTCACTTTTGACGTCCTTTCGGCAAACGCCCGCTCACTCTGGTGAGCGGGCGTTTGCTGTCGGGCCGCCAGAGGGGAGCGCGCGTCTTGAATTTGGCTGCGAAAGGTGAGCGGGCGTCTGAGGGGCGTGGGAGACTGGGGCCATGCCGATGCGGAATCTCATCTTCGTGGCCTTCATGGAGCCTGTGGCCGAGGGGCAGGTTTTTCCGCCGACGGACTGGCCGCTGCACATCACGCTGCTGAGGTTTGACGTGAGGTTCGACGCCGGCACCACAGAGGGTGCGGACGTCGCCGAACGCATCGCCGGGCTCGCCGACGCCCCGGCTGCCGCAGCCCTGGGTACTCCGCTGACGGTGGGGGCGGACGCCGGGTTCGGGCGCGACGGATCGGTCCCAGTCAGTCTCGTGGCCCCGCACCCCGCCCTGCAGCAGCTGCACGAGCAGCTGGTGTACCTCGTGGCGGACGCAGGAGGCAGGGTACTCACCCCTGGCCACACGCTCGCCGGCTACCGGCCGCACATTTCACACCACGGCAGCAAACGCCTCCACCAGGGTGACGCCGTCGTGATTGACCGGGTCGCCCTGGTGGACATGGCCCCCGGCGGGGACCACACCATCAGGCGGGTCCTCCGGCTGTGGAGCCTTGGTGGTGGTGGTGGCTAGGCGATGACGCTGTCCACCAGGGCCTTGGCTTCGGCCTGCACCTGCTTCAGGTGCTCCTCGCCCTTGAAGGACTCGGCGTAGATCTTGTAGACGTCCTCGGTGCCGGACGGGCGGGCTGCGAACCAGGCGTTCTCGGTGACCACCTTGAGGCCGCCGATGGCCGCGCCGTTGCCGGGAGCTTCGGTGAGCTTGGCGGTGATTTCTTCGCCTGCCAGTGACGTAGCGGTGACGTCCGCTGCGGAAAGTTTGCCCAGCTTGGCCTTCTGGTCCCGGGTGGCCGCCGCATCAATCCGGGCGTAGACGGGCGCGCCGAACTGGTCCGTCAACCCCTTGTACAGCTGGGACGGGGACTTGCCGGTGACCGCGGTGATCTCGGAGGCCAGCAGTGCCAGCAGGATGCCGTCCTTGTCGGTGGTCCAGACGCTGCCGTCCATCTTGTTGAAGGAGGCGCCGGCGGATTCCTCGCCGCCGAACGCTCCCTCGCCGGAGAGCAGGCCGGGCACGAACCACTTGAAGCCGACCGGAACTTCCACAAGCTTGCGGCCCAGGCTTTCGGCCACGCGGTCGATGATGGAGGAGGACACCAGGGTCTTGCCCACCACGGAGGCCGGGTTCCAGCCGCTGCGGTTGCGGTAGAGGTAGTCGATGGCCACGGCCAGGTAGTGGTTGGGGTTCATCAGGCCGGCGTCGGGGGTGACGATCCCGTGCCGGTCGGCGTCGGCGTCATTTCCGGTGGCGATATCAAAGGCGGCCTGGCCGGAGGCGGCGGCGTCCGACATCCGCTGGATCAGCGATGCCATGGCCGACGGCGAGGAGCAGTCCATGCGGATCTTCTCGTCCCAGTCCAGGGTCATGAAGGCCCATTGGGGGTCCACCGTTGGGTTCACCACGGTGAGGTCCAGGTGGTGGCGCTCGGCAATCTCGCCCCAGTAGTCCACGGACGCCCCACCCATGGGGTCTGCACCGATCCGCACGCCGGCATCGCGGATGGCGTCCAGGTTCAGGACGGACGGAAGGTCATCAACGTAGCTGCTGAGGAAGTCGAACTTGCCGGTGGCGTCCGCCGCCTGGGCGTCTGCCAGCGGAATCCGCTTCACGCCGCGCAGGCCGTTCTCGAGCAGTTCATTCGCGCGGTTGGCGATCCAGCCGGTGGCGTCCGAGTCTGCGGGGCCGCCGTGCGGGGGGTTGTACTTGAAGCCGCCGTCCGCGGGCGGATTGTGGCTGGGCGTCACCACGATGCCGTCTGCCTGCGGGGCTCCCGGCGCCGCCTTCCGGTTATAGGTGAGGATGGCATGGCTCAGTGCAGGGGTGGGGGTGTAGCCGTGGCGGGCATCGACCAGCACCTGGACGCCGTTGGCAGCGAGCACCTCCAGGGCGGAGTTCTGCGCGGGCTCGCTCAGCGCGTGCGTGTCCTTCGCCAGGAACAGCGGACCGGTGACGCCCTGCGCGGCCCGGTACTCCACGATGGCCTGGGTGATGGCCACGATGTGCTGCTCGTTGAATGAGGCCTTGAGGCTGGAACCCCGGTGCCCCGATGTCCCGAACACCACGCGCTGGCCCGGATCACTGAGGTCCGGTGCGATGTCGTAGTACGCGTCAAGAAGCGCAGTGATGTCAACAAGGTCCTGGGGTTGGGCAACTGTGCCCGCGCGGCTAGCCATGGCTCCAGCATGCCAGAACCTGGCAGGAGTCAAAACGACCCGCCCAAAATGCGGCCCCTGTGACGGCGCCAACCAAGTAGTCCACCTGAGTACCCGGCCCGGAAAGTACCTATATACCGGGCCTTTGGCGCCCTGCTAACTTCAAGAAAATTCCACGAAATGACCGAAAGGAACGGACGACGGCGGGCCGCCGCCGTCGTCCTGTCCGGGCAAGGAAACGGGGACGTCCAATGGGGGCAGGAGACGGGGCAGCGGAGCAGTCCAGGCTCGCGGCCGAGCGGGTGGCCCGGCTCAAGCGCCGGCTGGACGAGGCCGAGCGCTGTACGAAGGCCTGGGACGCAGGCTCCGTGGGGGAGCGGGTGGTGGCAGACAAGCTCAGCGAGCTGGTACCGCGGGGCTGGTACGTGCTCCACGATGTGCACTGGCCGGGCCGGCCCAAGGCGAACCTTGACCACGTCGTGGTGGGCCCCGGCGGGGTAGTGGTGGTCGATTCGAAGAACTGGACCGGTGAAGTGCGGGTGGCCGCAGGTGTCCTGTGGCAGGGCCGCTATGCGCGGACCCAGGCAGTGGAAGGGGCACTTGCCCAATGCGCCGCCGTGGCCTCGGTGCTGGCGCCCCCACACCGCAGGCTGGTGCGTCCACTGATCTGCATGTCCGCGCAGCCGGACCTTTTCGGGGTGACGGCATCGGACGTTGCCGTGGCCGGTTCGCAGCGTGTGGTGGAGACGATTGCCGCATTGCCGGCGGTGCTGGACCAGCAGGCAGTGGTGGGACTCTACGAGCAGCTGGGCCAGCTGCTGACGCATGAGCAGGAACCGGGGATTACGGCCCTGCGGAATGTCAGGCCCGGAACCGTGGTGCGGCCGGCGGGAGCGCTGCCGCCGTCCGGTCCTGCTGTGGCGCCGGATCTGGAACCCCCGCACGTGCAGCCACCGCATGGTGGACCCCGCCCTTCCCAGGCAGCGGACGGAAGCCGCAGCAGGGCCAGGCACCCTGCAGGCCGCGGGCTTCCTGCAAAGGGGAGCCAAGCGGGACAACGGGCAGCGAAGCAGGCGGGGCACCGCGCAGGGAGCCAGGCGGGACAGCATTCGGCGAACCAGGCGGGCCGGGGCCGGCACGGCCGGAACAGCAAGGCGGAGCATTCGGGTACCAGCGGCCCAAAGCTGGCCCTCCTGGCGGCCGTCGTCATTTTCGCCGTGTATATCCTGCCCTACTTGGGCCGATAGGGCCGCCGCCGTCCACCGGCCGCAGCCGTTCACGGGCTGCGTTGCGGACAGCGGCGGTGATGCGCTTGAGGCGTTCCGAATCCAGGGTCCACGCCTGCCAGTAAAGCACCACATCCTCGTAGGCGCCTTCCTCCAATTCCTCCAGCCGCACCAGGGAACCGGGCTCCAGCTCATCCGCGAGCTGGAGCTCCGGGATCATTCCCCAGCCAAGTCCGGCCTTGGCGGCAGCAAGGAACCCCTGTGACGAGGGGACGGTGTGGGTGGGTGGTTGCCGGCTGACGTCTTTCTTGGCGAGCAGCTCCTGCTGGAGATTGTCTTTGCTGTTGAATTTCAGGACCGGCATGGCCGCCCAATCGAGACGTCCGGAGCCCAAAAAGCGGTGGCGCAGCCCGGGCGCGGCCACCGGAATGTACCGCATCGAGCCCAGCGGTTCCACCCGGCACCCGCTCACCGGCACGGGGTCCGAAGTCACGGCGCCCATCACCTCGCCCTCACGCAGCAGCTGGCTGCTGAACCCCTGGTCCTCCAGGTGCAGATCGAGGGCCGCGTCCGCCCAGCCGGCGGCATCGTCCAGCACGGGCAGGAACCAGGTGGCCAGCGAATCCGCATTGACGGCCACGGGCAGGTGCGCCCTGGCTGCCGGTCCCGGGCCGAGCGCTGCCGACGTTTCCGCTTCCAGCACCTGCACCTGGCGGGCCATCCGCAGCAGCAGCGCGCCGGCGTCGGTGGTGGCGCACGGCACCCGCCGGCGGACCAGGACCTGGCCTACGGAGGTTTCCAGCGCCTTGATCCGCTGGCTCACTGCCGATGGGGTGATGCGGAGCAGATCAGCCGCTGCCTCAAACGTTCCTTCATCAATCACGGCGGCCAGGGCCTTCAAGTGTTCCAGGTTCATGAAGTTATTCTAATGATCCGAAAGAATCAGTTATTTGCCTGCATATCAGGCGCAGCCTACCGTCGATACCATGTGGACCGCGGGAATTACCGGAATGCTGACCGGGCTGGCACTGATCGTGGCGATCGGGGCGCAGAACGCTTTTGTGCTGCGCCAAGGGGTCCGGAAGGAACACGTCGGGGCCGTGGTGGCCGTGTGCATGGCCGGGGATGCCCTGCTGATCCTTGGCGGAACGGCGGGCATCGGGGCGCTGGTGACCCGCTTTCCCGAGGCTTTGGAGGTCCTTCGCTGGGCTGGTGCTGCCTACCTGCTCTGGTTCGCGGTCCGCTCCTTCACAGCAGCCCTCAGGCCTTCTTCGCTGGCGGAACAGGAACCCAGGTCCAAGAATTCGGTGATCGCTACAACGGCCGCGCTGACCTTCCTCAACCCGCATGTCTACCTGGATACGGTAGTGCTGCTAGGCAGCCTCGCCAATCAGCAGGGCGCCGGCCTCCGGTGGGTCTTTGCCGGCGGCGCCGTGACGGGAAGCGTCCTGTGGTTCTCCGCCCTGGGGTACGGGGCAAGGGGTCTGGCCGGTGTTCTGCGCAGCCCCCGGACATGGCGCTGGATAGACGCCGGCATCGGCATCCTGATGGTCTTCCTGGCCATCCGGCTGGTCCTGCACTGAAGTAGGCTGTAGCCAGATCCGCAGGGGAGAAACCATGAGCAACCAGCCATCCCAGGGGCCCGACCGCCAGAACGGTGATTCACCCTGGCCCAGCTACCAGCCGCCGTCGGGGCAGCCCCAGTACGGGCAGGCGCCATACAGCCAGGCACCGTACGACCAGCCACCGTACAACCAGCCTCCGTACAACCAGGCCCAGTATGGCCAGACGCCATACGGAAATGCCGAGTACGGCCAGCCCCAATATTTCGGCCAGCCGTCCTACTACGGCGGAACTGTGGAGCCGAAGACCCTGAGCATCGCCAGCATGGTCTGCGGCATCGCCTCGGTCATCATGGGCTGGCTGTTG
Organism: Paenarthrobacter sp. 22069; assembly: GCF_052046035.1. Classification (NCBI taxonomy): domain Bacteria; kingdom Bacillati; phylum Actinomycetota; class Actinomycetes; order Micrococcales; family Micrococcaceae; genus Paenarthrobacter; species Paenarthrobacter sp. 22069. The sequence continues at coordinate 22,801 of NZ_JBQEQF010000010.1, forward strand.
CTTCCCCAGTTCGCCGCCATCATCACCGGCCACCTGGCCCTCCGGCGCGAGCCCTCCGGCAAGGGGATGTCCATTACCGGCCTGGTGCTGGGCTACCTCTGCCTGCTGGGATACGGGGCCCTGTGGTTGCTGCTCATCATCGGCCTCGCGGTTGCGGGCACTGCCGGTTCGAATACCGGGACTTTCTAGCCCTGCTGACCCGGGACATGCAGCGACGGCGGCCCAGGCACGTGCGCCCGGACCGCCGTCGGACTTTCCGTCAGGCCGCCCCTTATCCCTTCACTGCCGCGGCAGCCGGCACCCCTGCGGGGCTCTCCGGGTAGATGGACTCCGCCGGCGCGCGGTTGGTTGCTTTGGCCCACGGGTAGTAGATGGCCAGGGTGGCAACGATCCCCACGAGCCAGGAGATGTCCGCGCCACCGAGGAGCTTGGTGACGGGGCCGGTGTACAGCGACTGCGCCAGGAACGGCACCTGGATGACGACGCCGACTCCGTAGGAGACCAGGGCGGCGGCGTTCCAGCGGCCGTAACGTCCGTCCGGGTTGTAGAGGGCCGGGATGTCCAGCCGGTCGCGCGAGATCTTGTAGTAGTCCACGAGGTTGATCACGGACCAGGGGGTGAACACCATGAGCAGCAGGAGCACGAAGTTCTTGAACAGGTTCAGGAAGTCCTTGCTGGCGAACAGTGCGATGAGGACGCTGGCGCCGATAACGGCCACGATGAACGCGATCCGCACGGCTTTCGAGACGGTGTCCCGGCGGTTGACGGCGGTGCTGATGGTCACGCCGCACATGAAGGCGCCGTAGGCGTTGAGGCAGTTCACCGTGAGCTTGCCCGTGACGATCATCAGGTAGATGAAGATGGCGATCAGCCCGCCCCCGGCAAGGTCTCCCATGTAGCCCACCTGGTTCTTCAGGAAGTCCCCGCCGAGCTTGGCGGCGGACAGCCCGCCGGCCAGGGCCCCCAGGGTCATGGCCCACTGCGCGCCGCCCACCGAGCCGGCGAAGGTGTACCAGAACGTCCTGCGTTCCGAGGTGTGGGCCGGAAGGTAGCGGGAGTAGTCGGCAACGTACGGTCCGAACGTCAGCTGCCAGCCTGCACCAAGGGCGATGGCGGTCAGGAAGGTGGGCCATTCGAAGCCCTTGACCATCATCACCTGGGTGACATCGAACTTGGTGACGACGGCGACTGTCAGGTACAGGAACCCGGTCAGGCCCAGCACTGTTGCGATGCGGCCCAGCGCATGGATGTACTTGTAGCCCAGGATGGCCAGCAGGGCGGTGGCGGCACCGAAAATGAGGATTCCGACGGCGGGAGCGTCCACTCCCAGCATGAGGTTGATGGCCTGCCCCGAGAGGACGGTGCCTGTGGAGGCGAACCCCACGTACATCAGGATGACCAGTGCCAGTGGGATCACGGCTCCGTAGACGCCGAACTGGGCGCGGCTGGAGATCATTTGGGGCAGCCCAAGTTTGGGGCCCTGGGCAGAGTGGAGGGCCATGACGGCGCCGCCCAGCACGTTGCCCACCAGCAGGCCCACGATGGCCCAGAAGGCATCCGCCCCAAATACCACCGCAAGGGCGCCATCCACGATGGCGGTGATCTGCGCGTTGGCGCCGAACCACAGGGTGAACTGGCCCCGCGGGTGGCCGTGGCGCTCACCCGGCGGAATCATGTCGATCGATCGTGCCTCTACGGCGGTACTGCCTCCGGCCATGGCCAAACTCCTCAGTGATGAAAACGTAAGGTCCATCACATCGGGTTTCGGGCTGCCGAAACACCGCCATTCAGGTGCAGCTGTCCGGGAGGCCAGACAGCCCGGCGTGTCGCCACAATGTTTCCGGTGCGCGCTTGCTAGCGGAGCAGCTCGACGTCCGAGACCAGCTCGATATGGGCCAGCATGGCGTCGGCGGCGGCCCGCGGATCCTGAGCCCTGATGGCATCGGTGATCTTCCGGTGGGAGGCCAGTGACTGCTCTGGCCGCCCGGGCTGGCCCAGGGATTCCATGCGGGTCTCCAGGATCATCTCCGCGATGAAGGCCATCAGCTGCGCCAGGACGGAGGAGTGCGCTGCGGCGGTGATGGCCTGGTGGAACAGCTCGTCGCCATGCGTGCCACGATCGCCGTCGTTGATTTCCTGGGCCATGACGGCCAGGGCGTTGTCGATGGCGGCAAGGTCCTCGTCAGTGCGCCGCTCGGCCGCAAGTGCCGCCAGCTTCACTTCGAGCGTGCTCCGGGCCTCCACGATTTCCGGCAGCCGGCTCTGGTGTTCGCGCAGGCCCTTGATCACCGAGGCCACACTGGGACGCCGGGCCAGGACCGCACCGGTTCCGTGCTGCACGTCAATGACCCCGAGTACTTCCAGGGCCACCAGGGCCTGCGCCAGGGTGGCACGGGACACTCCCAGTCGCTCGGCAAGGTCGCGCTCCGCCGGCAGGAGGTCGCCGGGACGCAGCTGTGCGGACTCGATGTAGGCGAGGATCTGCTCCACGAGCTGTTCGTAGAGCCGTGGCCGCGTGACGCGTTCCAGGCCCAGCCGTGCCGTCTTCTCCACAAAGCCCTCCCTTGGGTTGTCCCCGTCCAGAATACTCCCTCGTTCTATTGACAGATAGACTCACTGTCTAAGAGGCTAGTCCAGTGAGCCAGTAACTCACGTCACATTCTTTCCCCCAAAACGGAGGACCAACGATGTCCGCTCCTGTCTTATCGATCATCATCCTGGCGGCAATGTTCCTGCTTGCCACCGTCCTGCCCCTCAACATGGGTGCCCTCGCGTTCGTGGGTGCCTTCCTGCTGGGCGCTGTGGTGTTGGGCATGTCCACCAACGAAATCCTGGCCAACTTCCCCGGCGGCCTCTTCCTGACCATCGTCGGCGTCACTTACCTGTTCGCCATCGCACAGAACAACGGCACCATTGACCTCCTGGTCCGGGGAGCCGTCAAGCTCGTGGGCAGCCGGGTTGCCCTCATTCCCTGGGTCATGTTCGCCATCACCGCCGTGATCACGGCCGTGGGTGCACTGTCTCCCGCCGCCGTCGCCATCATCGCCCCCATCGCCCTGAGCTTTGCCGGGAAGTACAAGATCAGCCCGCTGCTGATGGGCATGATGGTGATCCACGGTGCGCAGGCCGGCGGCTTCTCGCCCATCGCGGTGTACGGCGTCACCGTCAACGGCATCCTGGCCAAGACCGACCTTGCCTTCAGCCCCACCGCGCTCTTCCTGTCGAGCTTCTTCTTCAACCTGGTCATCGCCGTGGTGCTGTTCGTGGTCCTGGGCGGCAGGAACCTCCTGTCCTCCAAGGTGGGGCACTTCGTGGAGCAGGCAGCCGAGGCACGCATGGCCGTCAGTGTCGGTGCCAAGGCGGCCGGCGGCGACGTGCCCCTCAAGGGCTTCGGCTCCGGCATGTACGGCCCCCGGGACCCCGCGGGCGACGGCGTCGCGGCCACCAAGGAGCGCTCCGAGCGGATTCCGCAGCTGGTCACCATTGCCGGCCTGATCGTGCTGGCCGTGGTGGCCCTCGGTTTCAAGATGGACGTCGGCTTCGTGTCCATCACCATCGCCATCGTGCTGGCCCTGGTCTCACCCGCCGCGCAGAAAGGTGCCATCAACAAGATCAGCTGGTCCACCGTGCTGCTGATCTGCGGCATGCTGACCTTCGTCGGCGTCCTTGAAGAAGCCGGAACCATCAAATTCGTCTCCAGCGGCGTGGCCGGAATGGGAATGCCGCTCCTGGCAGCCCTCATCATCTGCTTCATCGGCGCCGTGGTGTCCGCCTTTGCCTCCTCCACCGCCATCCTGGCGGCCCTCATTCCGCTGGCCGTGCCGTTCCTCTCCACCGGCGAGATCGGCGCCGTCGGCGTCATCTGTGCCCTCGCGGTATCCGCCACCATCGTGGACGTCTCTCCCTTCTCCACCAATGGCGCCCTGGTGCTGGCCAACGCCCCGGAGGACGTGGACAAGGACAAGTTCTACAAGCGGATCCTCGGCTACAGCGGAATCGTCATCGTGGCCGGGCCCGTCCTGGCCTGGCTGGCCCTGGTGGTCCCCGGCTGGCTGTAGCCGCCAACGGACCTGCCGGCGCCCGCTCTTTAGAAAGGAAAACCCAGCACATGAGCACAACCGAAACCGCCCGAGGCCCCCTGGCCGGACACCTCGTGGTGGACCTCAGCCGGGCACTGGCCGGACCTCACGCCGGCATGATGCTGGCCGACCTTGGCGCCCGCGTTATCAAGGTGGAGAGCCCCGGAACCGGGGATGACACCCGCGGTTGGGGCCCGCCGTTTGTCGGCCCGGAGGACAACCTGCAGTCCACCTACTTCATGTCCTGCAACCGCAACAAGGAGTCCATCAGCCTGGACCTGAAGAGCAGCGACGGCCAGGCGGTGCTCCGCGGGCTGCTGGAACGCGCAGACGTGGTGATCGAGAACTTCCGGCCCGGCGTGATGGACAGGCTGGGCTTCTCCACGGCCGCCATGCACGGTATCAACCCACGGCTGGTGATCCTGTCCATCACCGGATTTGGCCACGACGGGCCCGAGTCCCAGCGCAGTGGGTACGACCAGATCCTCCAGGGCGAGGCCGGCCTGATGTCCCTGACCGGCTCCGGGCCGGACGATCCCCAGCGCGTCGGCGTCCCCATCGCCGACCTGCTCTCCGGCATGAACGGGGCTATTGGCGTCCTGGCAGCCTTGGTTGAGCGGAACAGCACGGGCCGGGGCCAGGTGGTGCGTACCTCGCTGCTGGCATCACTGATCGGGGTGCACGCCTTCCAGGGCACCCGGGCCACCATCGCGGGCGAAGTGCCGCGGGCCCAGGGCAACCACCACCCGTCCATCGCCCCCTACGGCCTGTTCAACTGCAAGGACGGGAGCGTCCAGATCAGCGTCGGCAGTGAGAAGCTCTGGCAATCCTTCGCCTCCGCCTTCGGCCTGGACCCGGCAGCCCCGGGGTTTGCCAGCAACGCCGAAAGGGTGCGGAACCGCGTGGAGGTGATTGCCACCGTCGAACACGCCTTCGCCCACTACGGGGCGGCGGAGCTCCTGGAAAAACTGAACGACGCCGGGATCCCGGCAGGAAAGGTCCGCTCGCTGGACGAGGTGTACGCCTGGGAACAGGTGGCGTCCCAGGGCCTGGTGGTGGACGTGCAGCATCCGCTGTTGGGCAAGGTGAGCCTGCCCGGGCCGCCGTTGCGGTTCTTCGCGCCGGGGGACACGGCCGAAACCACCCGCACCGAACACGACGCGCCTCCGTTGCTCAACGAGGACGGCCCGGCGATTCGCGAATGGCTGGGACTGGCCTCTGCCGCAGCCGGGACGAAGTAGGCATGGCGACGGCGGAAAAGGTACGGCACATGAACGCAGCCGAACTGCTGGGCGCGGTGGTGGATCCCGGCTCCTTCGTTTCCTGGGACACGGAACCGGAGCAGCCGGCGCTGTCCGCGGAGTACGCGCAGGACCTGGCCAGGGCCCGTGAGCGGAGCGGCGCCGACGAATCCGTGCTCACCGGTGCCGGCCTCATCCGCGGGCGCCGGGTGGCGCTGATCGTCAGCGAATTCTCCTTCCTGGCCGGTTCGATCGGCCATGCGGCGGCGCAAAGGATTGTTGCCGCCGTCGAACGGGCCACGGCTGAGGGGCTTCCGCTGCTGGCCGGGCCCGCCTCCGGCGGAACCCGCATGCAGGAAGGGACGCTCGCGTTCCTGTCCATGGTCAAAATCACCGGCGCCGTCCGTGCCCACCGCCAGGCCGGCCTTCCCTACCTGGTCTACCTGCGGCACCCCACCACCGGTGGCGTCATGGCGTCCTGGGGATCCCTGGGGCACATCAACGTGGCCGAGCCTGGTGCCCTGCTGGGTTTCCTGGGCCCCCGGGTGTACGAGGCACTGTACGGCGAGGCGTTCCCGGAGAACGTCCAGGTGGCAGAGAATCTCTTCCACAAGGGATTGATCGACGGTGTGGTGGAACCGGGCGATCTTGCCGACCTGGTGGCGCGGGCGCTGGACATCCTGACGCCTACGGCAGCAGCTGCCGGCGGCCCTACGGCATCGGTGCCCTTGCCGTCCACGCTGTCGGTGCGGCCGGCCGATGTGGATGCCTGGACGTCCATAGAGCTTTCCCGCCGGCCGCGGCGGCCCGACCTGCGCCAGTTGCTGAAGTTCGGCGCCACGGACGCCCTTCCCCTGAACGGGACCGGGCAGGGGGAGAAGGACCCCGGGTTGCTCCTGGCGCTGGCGCGCTTTGGCACCCAGTCGTGCATCGTGCTGGGCCACGCCCGCCCGCTGCGGAAGGACGCCGCCGGAATGGGGCCGGGTTCACTGCGTGAGGCGCGCCGGGGCATGAAGCTGGCGGAGGAACTGCGGCTGCCGCTGCTCACCGTCATTGACACCGCCGGGGCCGCCTTGTCGCAGGAGGCGGAGGAGGGCGGACTTGCCGGGGAAATTGCCCGCTCCCTGCATGAGCTGATCGGCCTGGAATCGCCCTCGGTTTCCGTGCTGCTTGGCCAGGGCGCCGGCGGAGGAGCGCTGGCGCTGCTGCCCGCGGACCGGACCATCGCCGCCCAGCACAGCTGGCTCTCACCTTTGCCTCCGGAGGGCGCCAGTGCCATCGTGCACCGGACCACGGCTTTTGCGCCCGCCATGGCACAGGCGCAGGGGGTCAACGTGGCCGCCCTGTACGCCAACGGCCTGGTGGACCACATCGTGGACGAGCGCGGGGATGCCTCACTTGAGCCGCGTGAGTTCTGCACCCGGATGGCCCGTGCCATCGAGTATGAACTGGCAACGGTGGCCTCCACCCCGGTGCCTGAGCTCGTTGCCGCACGGGCCCACAAGTTCGCCACCCTGGGAGCCAGCTGACGGGTCTCACTGGGGCCCTGGGGTGGACCGCGGTGCGGAGTGTTTGGGGGTCGACGGCGGTTCGGGCCGCGCGCTGTCGCCTACCGGCGGTCGGGAGTGTAGAGGGCCACCATGATGCCGGTGGCAGTAGGTTCTGCTTCCAACAGCCGCAACGCGGTGCGGGTGCCGCCGGCGAAGAGTTGGTGGCCCGTGCCCAGGACGACGGGATGGATCATGAGCAGGTACTCGTCGATCTGGTCGGCGGCCATGAGCGAGCGGATCAGCTCCCCGCTGCCCATGACCACCAGGTTTGAGCTGGTGCCTGCCCTGAGTTCCTGCACGGCGGCGGCAACGTCACCGTGCAGGAGGGTTGAATTGGGCCACTCGAGGTGGGTTTCCGGATTCCTCGACGCGACGTACTTGGGCGTATTGAGCAGGGCCTCCTTGAAGGGGCCGCCCTGCCGGTTCCAGGACTCCAGCAGCTGTCCGTAAGTGCGGTGTCCGAACAGGAAGGCGTGCTCCGGGCCCATCCGTTCGCCCATCTTGTGGACGGTGGCCTGGTCTGCATGGGGAACCGCCCAGCCGCCATGGCTGAAGCCGCCGCGGGTATCCTCGTCCGGCCGGCCGGGTCCCTGCATCACGCCGTCGAGCGTCACGTGGTTGGCCACCACAACCTTGCCCACTGTTGCCAGCCTTTCCCGCGCCGGTCGGACAGCTTGCGGCTACCTGCGCTGCCGGGCCCTGTCCCGGTGGGCGTTGGAGCGAAGTTGCAGAATCCGCGCGCCGCCGGCCACGGCTACGAGCACTCCGCCCGTCACGGCGGCGATGAACAGTGCCATGCCCAGCGGGACGGAGCCCTCAAAGCCCAGGAATTTCACCAGGACCTGCTCCTGGTTCTGCAGGATAAAGACGATCAGCAAGATCAAAAGCACCAGGGCGGCCACCACCGCGGCCCAAATGACCCCGGCACGGGTGACTTTGCGTTCGGGAGTAGCCCCCGCCGTCGGCCCGGTGCCTGTGGTTTCCGGACCATCCACCGGGTAGGAGGGCGCGTTGCCGTAGCCCGCCGGCCGTACCGGGGATGTTGAAGTGGGAATGGGCTGTGCCGTGCCAGGTTCGGTTTCCGGCTGCCTGTCAGGTGTAGGCGTACTCTGTCCTGCGCTCATAGTCGTCCTCTTCCCGAATGCTAAGCATGCTTATTGTTCAACCATAGACGCCTTGGTCTGCGCAGCACAACGACCGGAACGACGGCGGGCGCCGGCGGCTGCAAAAGGTGCGGATGGCGGAGGGGCCCCGGCCGGGGACCCCTCCGTAGACTCCAGTCCGGGTTGCCCGGCCGGACGTCAAACCCGCTCCTTGCTCCGTTCAGCGGAGGGGGCGCCTGGCGCAGGCGTCCTGCGCCATTTGGGGAAGGCCCAGAACGTGAAATCCGGTGCCTTGACCGGCTTCTCCTGCGTCTCCGCAGGGGTTTCCGGTTCCGCTTCAGGCCGGCGCGTGGTTTCTTTCCTGGCGCCCCACCCAAAGTCCTTGCTTGATGCGTAGCACATCACAGACCTCCTTATGGTGACTGCCTATTAATCGTCCTCCTGATCCCTCCAGGAGTCGACAGTCAGCGGAAATGCCTGTGCTTGGACATTTCATTCCGTGGAAATCGGGAGCGCCGGGAACTTGCCTGCGCGCTCGAATCGCCCCGCTCTAGCCGCCGGCAGCCACCACGTCCTGGGCCTCCTGCGGGCCATGGAAGTCGCACGGACCCTGGTGGCGCAGCGGAAGCAGGCAGGTCCTGCCGGTGGGCAGGTGGACCAGGGCGCACCGGCCGGTCATGGCCAGGTCTTCCCGGACGTTGGTGTTGCTCAGGTCCGGGCGCTCGTCGGCGGCCGCTGCGTCAGCTTCGGCGCCGGTCGCGTTGGTTTCAGCGTTCATGCAGGACAACTCCTCGTGGAGCATTGATGGTGGAGGAACAGTGGTGGCGCCTTACCAGTCTGGGCAGGCCAGGTTACGGCCGGGTTAAGCCGCCGTTAGGTTCAGGTCAACAGCAAGGGCCGCGGTGCTCCTGGAAGAAGTGCTCCTAGAAGCCCAACTGGTGGGCCACCTGCAGGAGGAGGGCTTCGGAACCCATCGGGCCCACCAGTTGGATCCCCATGGGAAGTCCGCTGCCGGTGGAACCGCCGGTCCAGTGCACCGGAATGGTGATGGCGGGCAGCCCGCAGACATTCACCATCGACGACCACGGCGCGTACTCGCACTGCTTCCGGTAGTCGCCGTCGGCATCCCCGGGCCACTGCGCGGACGGCCAGCGGTCACTGCCGTGGGCGGTGCCGGTGAACCACCCCACTGGACGCGGGGTCTGCGCCAGTGCGGGCATCAGCATCAGGTCCCACTCGCCATACTGGGCCAGGGTGTCGTGCTGGAACCGCCGCAGGAATGCCAGCGACTCGGCAAGCTTGGCCGGGCTGCGCTGCTGGGCGCGCCGCCGGAAGGTCCGGGTGAGGGGTGCCAGCGATGCTTCGCGTGAGGGGCTGATCCGGGCAGCGCCCACCCCGGCCGTCCAGGCGGTGGTGAAGGCGTCCGGATACCGGTTGTCGTAACGGACGGAAGCGTCGCCAAGGCTATGGCCCGCGTGCTCCAGGAGGGTTTCGCCCACGTGCAGCGCGTCCAGGGCCTCCTGCTCCGGTGTAAAGGGGAACGTGCTGGACCAGGGGCTGTCCAGCGTGATGCCGATCCTCAGCCGCGGCGGCTCCTCCCGAAGCGCCCCAAGGTAATGACCGCCGGGCGCCATGGCGTCCATCATCAGCGCTGCGTCCTCCGCGCTCCGGGCGAGCGGGCCGGGCACCACCAACCGTGCAGGATCTCCCGCGCTTTCCCCGGCGGCCACCAGCCCGCGGCCCGGTTTCAACCCGACGAGTGCGCATGCCGCAGCTGGTATCCGGACTGACCCTCCGCCGTCGGTCCCCGGGGCAAAGGGGAGCAGCCCGGCCGCGACGGCGGCCGCACTGCCTCCGGAGGAACCGCCCGAACTCCTGCTGGGTGCGTGGGGATTGCGCGACGGCGGCGCGATGCGGTTTTCGCTGTAGGCCGTTAGTCCGAATTCGGGCACCTGGGTCTTGCCCAGCGAAATCACGCCGGCGTCCCTGAAGAGGGACACCAGCGGGGCGTCCGCCGGGGCGGGTTTGTGGTCCAGGGCGGCGCTGCCGTGGGTGGTCACCACGCCGGCGACGTCGGTGAGGTCCTTGAAGGCAAGCGGCATGCCGTGCAGCAGGGGCAGATCGCCGCCGTCGGTGCGGGAGCGGAGGACATCAGCTGCGCCGGCCTGCTCCATTGCCTGCTCGTTGGTGACTGTGATGAAGGCGCCCAGCAGGGGGTTGCGCTGTTCGATGCGGGCCAGGAAATGGGCGGCGGCCTCCACGGCGGACACCTCTCCACTGTGCAGCAGGTTCCGCAGTGCCACCGCCGGCAGTTCGTGAAGTTCAGCCATGCGGTGCTCCTGTCCCTCTGTGTGAATGGTTTCCGGACTGCAGGTGCGGGCGGAGCCGGGCTGCGGGGGTTGTGGCTTCCAGGCAAGAGGAAGCCTCCAACTTCATCCTGAAGCCTAGCCTTGCCCGCACACCCGCCGGCGGGAGCCGGACCTACTAGGCTTAATCCTGACTGTAATCCGCCAAGACAGGACTCCCGATGAGTGATTTCGATACCGTCCCCGTCCAGGACGTCCCCGCCGACGCCGTCATCCTTGATGTCAGGGAGGACTATGAGTGGGTGGCCGGCCATGCAGAGGGCGCGCTTCACATCCCCATGGACCAGATCCCGGCCCGGCTGGACGAGCTCGACCCCGACGAGGACATCTACGTCATCTGCCGGACCGGCGGGCGTTCCTTCCGGGCTGCCCAATGGCTGACGGGCCAGGGCTACACTGCCATTAACGTTTCCGGCGGCATGGACCAGTGGCTGGAATCCGGCAAGCCTCTGGTCTCGGACAACGGGCTGAAGCCCTTGGTGCTTTAGTGCCCGCAAACTCCCCCGTGTACGCCTTCCTGGGACCCGGGGGGACGTTCACGGAGGCAGCGCTGCTGCAGGTGCCCGGCGCGTTGCAGGCCACCCGCGTCCCGGCGTCGAACGTTAATGCGGCCCTGGAGATGGTCCGCGGAGGGTCGGCCGACGCCGCGATGGTTCCCATTGAAAACTCGGTGGAGGGCGGCGTTACTGCCACCCTGGATGCGATTGCCACTGGCCACGAACTGCGGATTGTCCGGGAAGTCCTGGTGCCCATCAGTTTCGTCCTGGCGGCCAGGCCCGGAGCGCGGCTGGCAGACGTGCGCCAGGTTTCCACGCACGGACATGCCTGGGCCCAGTGCCGGGGATGGATGGACAGCAACATTCCTCATGCAGAATATGTCCCGGGCTCTTCCACTGCCGCCTCCGCTGTGGGGTTGCTCGCGGAAGACTGCCCCTATGACGCAGCGATCTGCGCCCCGCTCGTGGCCCGCGAGAACCCCGGACTGGCCGTACTCGCAGAGAACATCGGGGACAACACGGGCGCAGTGACCCGCTTCATCCTGGTGAGCCGGCCCGGCCCGCTGCCGGAGCGGACCGGCGCCGACAAGACGACCGTAGTGGTGCCGCTTCCCGAGGACCGTCCCGGCGCGCTGATGGAAATCCTGGACCAGTTTGCCAGCCGCGGGGTCAATCTCAGCCGGATCGAGTCACGCCCCACCGGCCAGTACCTGGGCCACTACTTCTTCAGCATCGACGCGGACGGCCACGCCGAAGAGGCCCGGGTGGCGGATGCGCTAGCCGGGCTGCACCGCATCAGTCCCGGTATCCGCTTCCTGGGTTCGTATGCGAGGGCCGACAGGCAAGCCACACCTGTTCCGGAACACACCTCTGACGCGGCATTTTCGGCTGCTGGATCATGGGTCCGCTCCATCCTTGGTGCCGCATCAGCTGCAGGTGAAAACGGTTCCGCAGCTTCGCCCACAGCGTAGGTGAATACGGTCCGGACCACTTCCCCGGCGTGTGGACAATGCGTATGCTTGCTTGATCCACAAGGGGTATGGCCCCAAATGAAGGGAGAGGGTCATGACCAGCAGCGATGACAATGACGGCCAGGGTATGATCGTCAACCCCAATCCCGCCGCGGACAACCAGGACTGGGACGGGGATGATGCCGACCGCGCCGACCGCCTGCGCTTCGAAGAGGAGCAGGCGATGATCCGTGAGCAATCCGAGGCCCGCGCCGCCGCTAAAGCCGCCGCAGAGGCTGCAAAGAAAGCCAGCGCCTGACCGCAGTGGGGACCGGCGCCATCGAACGTGGCGCCGAAGCCCTTGCTGCCGCCGCCTCTCCCATCTACCGCATCACGGCGCTGCTGCCGTGTGCCTGCCCCCTCACGCGGACCAGGAGCGACCGTGGTTCCACCTGAACGGTGAGCTTTGTCGCCTCCCCGGACGTGTCGCCGTCGAGCTGTGTCGGCATGGGCTCGGGACACTTAATGATCACCCGGCCGGACCGGTACACGGTCATGATCGGGAGCTTTCCGCTGTGCTTGAACATGATCTTCACGTACATCAGCAGCCAGCCCATCACGCTGCGGGGACTCATCACCACCACGTCGAGCATTCCGTCATCGATCATGGCCTGCGGAATGAAGTCAATGCCTCCCGGCACCAGGCCACAGTTGGCAAAAAGTACACTGCGGATGTTGCGGATTTGCTCGGGACTGTCGTCCAGGGAGATGGATACCTTCTTGCGCCGGCCCGGCAGGTGGCGGACGCCGGCTTCCGTGTAGGCCAGCCACCCTACGGCCTTCTTCAGCCCTGCGTTGGTGTCGGCCAGGACCTCGGCGTCCATGCCGATCCCGGCAATGACCAGGAACACGTGCTCTGAATAGTGGCCGGTCCGTGAGTTCTCGATGGCCATCCGTGCGGTATCGATGTAGCGCTGGCGGCCGAACAAGGCGGTCTGGACACTTGCATGCAGGTCACCAACGTCCAAGTCCACATTGCGGGCCAGCAGGTTTCCGGTCCCCAGCGGGATCAGGCCCATCGCGATCTCAGTGTGCGCCAGCGCCTCAGCCACCACGCGGACCGTGCCGTCACCGCCACCCACCAGGACGACGTCGGGTTTGCCGGTCAGCGCGGCCTTGATCTGGGAAAAGCCGGGGTCCTCCGCGGTGGTCTCGTAAAAAACCGGCGCCTGCCACCCCGCGGCCAGGCAAGCCCTGTGGATCATTCCCCTGGCTTCGTCGGCCCGGGCCTTAATGGGATTCAGGACCACGGCCACCCGTTGCTGCGCCAGCCCTGAGTCGTAGGAATCACCGGCCACCGTGCTGCGTATATGCAGTGCCTTGAGGCGGCGCACGCCCCACCAGCTTGAGGTGGCGAAGGCAAGCGCCACCGCAATCAGCAGGTAGAGAATCCAGTCGCTCATGGTGGTTCAACAGTAGCCCGGCGCACGGCGGGCGGCGGCACGCAGCCGGGCGCCCGCCGTCGTGCACTGAATTGGATACCCTTGTCTGGTGATCGACGTAAAAGACCTCAGCGAAAACCCGGACAAGTACCGTGCCAGCCAGCGTGCCCGCGGGGCCGACGAATCAGTGGTGGACGCGATCATCTCCGCGGATTCCGCCCGCCGTACCGCACTGCTCCGTTTTGAAAACCTCCGGGCTGAACAGAACGTGTTCGGCAAGAAGGTGGCGCAGGCCAAAGGCGAGGAAAAGCAGGCGCTGCTCGCCGAGGTCAAGGAGCTGGCCAACTCCGTCAAGGCAGCTTCCGCCGAGGCTGATGCCGCGCAGACCAAGCAGGAAGAGCTGCTGCGCACCATTCCCAACCTCATCGAGGACGGCGTTCCCGAAGGCGGCGAGGACGACTACGTGGTGGTCAAGACTGTCGGAACGCCGCGTGAATTCCGGGACTTCGAGCCGAAGGACCACCTGGAGATCGGTGAGCTGATCGGCGCCATCGACATGGAACGCGGGGCCAAGGTCTCCGGCGCACGGTTCTACTTCCTGCGCGGCGTGGGCGCCCGCCTGGAGATGGCCCTGCTGCAGATGGCCATGGACCAGGCCATCGAAGCCGGTTTCGTTCCGATGATCACCCCCACGCTGGTTCGGCCCGAGACCATGCAGGGCACCGGCTTCGACGTCAAGCACGACGCCGAAATCTACCGCCTGGCCGAGGACGACCTGTACCTGGTGGGCACCTCGGAGGTGGCCCTCGCCGGATACCACGCGGACGAGATCCTGGACTTCTCGGCAGGTCCCATCCGGTACGCGGGCCAGAGCTCCTGCTACCGCCGTGAGGCCGGATCGCACGGCAAGGACACCCGCGGCATCATCCGCGTCCACCAGTTCAACAAGGTGGAGATGTTTATCTACACCACCGTTGAGGAAGCCGCCGCGGAACACCAGCGGCTCCTGGCCTGGGAAGAGGAGATGCTGGCCAAGTGCGAGCTCCCGTACCGGGTGATCGACACCGCCGCCGGCGACCTGGGCACCTCAGCCGCGCGCAAGTACGACTGCGAAGCCTGGGTTCCCACCCAGGGTGCGTACCGCGAGCTGACGTCCACGTCCAACTGCACCACCTTCCAGGCCCGCCGCCTGAACATCCGGGAGCGTGTGGTCAATGAAGCGGGCGTCGTCAAGGGCACCCGCGCCGTGGCCACGCTGAACGGCACGCTGGCCACCACCCGCTGGATCGTGGCGCTGCTGGAACACCACCAGAATCCGGACGGATCGGTTAACGTCCCCAAGGCACTGCAGAAGTACCTGGGCGGCCTCGAGGTCCTCCCGGTTCTCTAGGGGTTCCTTTCATAAGCTTGTTCGCGGATCCGAACCTTCATGGTCCTGATCCGCGAACATGCTTAGGCCTGGCTGGGGCTTGTGCACATACGGGTCGTTGACCCACGACCCGGCCTCCGCGGTCCAGCATCCTGTTGGCATGGAGATACCGCCGGGCCTGATCGATTCCGCTGCCATCCTGCGCACCGGGGCCAGCACCGATAACCTTCATCGCGCCTTCAAGACAGGAGAGCTCGTCCGGATCCGGCGCGGCTTTTACGTGCCTACGGAGGACTGGCTGCGTGCGCTTCCTTCGGAGCGGTTCGCATGGACGACGACGGCAGTCTCCAGGTCGGTCAAAGGTGCGGTTTTGTGCGGGCAAACGGCAGCGGCGGCAAGTGGGCTGCCGACGTTGGGGACGCCACCCTGCGTCGAGCTCGCCACGACGCTTCGCGGGCGCAGTGGCGTCCGGAAGTCGCCGCTATTGGTCCTGGGCGGGAACGGAACCGCCCAGGAAGTGCGCCGCACGCGTTCGTATCCGCTTCGGTACCGCCTCATCACGGGGTTCGAAGCCGTGCCCTTCGGTGAGTTCCTGTGTACGGGGCCCATCCAGACCATTGTTGACGTCCTGGGCTCTGCGGAACTGAATCAGGCACTGGTACTCGCGGACGGGGCCGCCCGCAAATTCCTCGCGGACGGTGTTCTGGAGCATGGTGCCAGCCTGCTGTCCGTGCCAGGTATGGCGGACGGCATAGCAGGCCTGCCGTCTGCGGCCGCCCGCCGCCGGGCGGAAAGGGCGGCTGCCCTTGCCAGCCCACAGCCTGAGTCTGTTGGTGAGTCCTACAGTCGGGCCGTCATAGAGTTGCTTGGTTTCGAACAGCCCGTCCTGCAACAGGTCTTTAGCGACGGCAGGGGCTTCATCGGCAGGAGCGACTTCTGGTGGCCTTCCCAAGGTGTGGTGGGGGAGTTCGACGGCAAGGGGAAGT
Source organism: Paenarthrobacter sp. 22069 (assembly GCF_052046035.1). Lineage (NCBI taxonomy): Bacteria > Bacillati > Actinomycetota > Actinomycetes > Micrococcales > Micrococcaceae > Paenarthrobacter > Paenarthrobacter sp. 22069. Next base: position 38,384 of record NZ_JBQEQF010000010.1, read on the forward strand.
ACGTGCAGGCCGCCTTGCGTGACGGGGTTACCGCTGACGAGGCCGTGTACAGGGAGAAGCTCCGCGAGGACCGAATCCGGGCGCTCGGCCACGGCTTCCTCCGATGGCGGTGGGCTGACCTCACGGACCCCGACAAACTGCGGCGCAAGCTCCTCGCCGCCGGACTCAGGCCGGGCGGCGGCGCGCCGTCGGCCATGAATCAGGACCTTGTTCGCACATCAGAACCGTGAAGGCGCGGATGAGCGAACAAGGTCAGGACTGCCGCCGCGTGTGGAAATCCACCGTGTTTACCAACAGTTCAATAAACCTGTGGTCCGCGTCCTAGCGCCTGTCAGTTACGTCTGGTTCACTATGTGGATGACAACGCTGACTGAAACCTCAGTCGCCGGCAACGATGACCGGCGAGACACCAATCGAGACAACCACCAGGACAACGCCGGCTTCACCGGTGTCGACCGTAAGTTCATGGTCGCCCTGGACGTGGACGGCACCCTGGTAAACCACGACGGCCACATGTCCCCGGGAGTACGGGAGGCCGCGCAGGCGGTGGTGGCGGCAGGGCATGAAGTGATGATTGCCACCGGCCGCTCCCTGAATGCCACCCTTCCCATCATCGAAAAGATCGGCATCGAGCGCGGATACGCCATTTGCTGCAACGGCGGCGTGACGCTCCGGCTCCACCCTGAACTGGACAACGGCTACGAGGTGATCCACAAGGCCACGTTCGACCCAGCGCCTGCCCTCCGTGCGCTTCGGGAGCGGCTGCCGTCCGCCAAATACGCGCTCGAGGACGCCGACGGTAACTTCCTTTCCACCGAGCGGTTCCAGGATGCCAGCTTCGGCGTCGAGGCCATCGGCGTTGACTTCCACACCATGCTGGAGGCCACGGCCGTGCGCGTGGTGGTGTTCAGTACCGAGAACACGCCCGAGGAGTTCAACGAGGCCATCAACCACGTGGGGCTTGCGGGCGTGACCTACTCGGTGGGCTGGACCGCATGGCTGGACATCGCCGCCGCCGGTGTCACCAAGGCCAGCGCCCTGGAAAACCTCCGGGTCCGGCTTGGCTTCGAAGAGCACCTGACGGTTGCGGTGGGTGATGGCCGGAACGACATCGAGATGCTCGCCTGGGCCGGCAGGGGTGTGGCCATGGGGCAGGCTCCCGCGGAAGTGGTGGCCGCAGCGGATGAGGTCACCCACTCCGTGCACGACGACGGCGCGGCCCACGTGCTGCGCAGCCTCCTTTGAGCTGCGCAGGGCAGGGTCCGCTGCCGCGATTCCGGGCCGCGGCCGGCGCCAAGGCAGAATAGAAGCATGACCCTTACGACGTTCGCCCTCGTCCGCCATGGCCAGACCGACTGGAATGCCGAGCGCCGGCTGCAGGGATCCACCGACATCCCCCTGAACGACGTGGGGCGCGGCCAGGCGCGTGCCGCGGTGGGAATCCTTGCCCCGTACGAATGGGATGCCATCGTGTCCTCGCCGCTGAGCCGGGCCGCTGAGACGGCCGACCTGATCGCCGAAGGCCTTGGCTTGAGCGTCGCCCGCCGCGTCCCCGAACTCATCGAGCGCAGCTTCGGCCCCGCCGAAGGGATGCAGGCCGGCCCCGAGCTGGAGGCGCTGCGTGTTCCGGGTGGCTTCAAGGGTGCCGAAAGCGAAGACGCGGCCGCCGACCGCGGCATTGCAGCCCTGGAAGCCCTCGCCGAGGAGTTCCGCGGCCAGCGGCTCCTGGTGGTCACCCACGGAACCCTGCTGCGCGTCACCCTCAGCCGCGCCATCGGCCAGACCCTCACCAGCGTGGACAACGCGGCCCTCAATCTGGCCCACCACCACAAGGTCGACGGGTGGAACCTGGAGTACTTCAACGGCGAACCCGTTATGGCCGCCACCAGCAGCTGAACCGGTTACTGCACCGCCAGGATCAGCGTGAGCAACCTGGCGGCCGCCGGCCTGGCAGCATGCTCCTCATTCCACTGGGCCCGTGCCACCGCCTTGCTGACAGCCTGGGTGGTGATCCCCAGTTCCTGGGCTACGGCCTTTTGCTGCCCGCGGACCCCGGGCGTTAGCAGGTCCAGGACCCGCCACTCCGCCTCTGAGCGGTCCCGCACAATGTGCCCCAGCAGCCGGAGGATGGCCTCGGCGTCGTGGGCTACATCGGCCAGCGGACCCTCCACGGCAACCGGCACCCGCTCCTTGCTGCTGCGGAGCCGGTCCACCGCCCGGCGGGCGTAGACCAGGCCGTGGCCGGAGGCGTCCTTGACCTGGTTGGGCAACGGCTCGTTCACCGGCCCCGCGCCGATCCCCACATACCAGTGCCCGCTGCGCAGTGCGATCAGCGCAGCATCCACGGCCTGCTGCGGGCAATCGACGATTCCCTGCACTTCGTCCTCCACCGACCGGTCGAAGTCCAGGCGCGCGGGGATGTGCCGCAACGCCTTGAGCAGCTGCGGGACCTGGTCTCCGTCGAGCCGGCTGTCCGTCTGGTTGATGGTCAGGGTGAACATTCTGGGTCCACACTACCCGGAAGTAGGAACAGTGGAACCGGCATGTTACGACTGGTCAGCGCCCCTGATTCACAGGGAATACGGCTGAGGGTCCGCATCACGGTGACGCGGACCCTCAGCCCATAAACCGGCGGACCAACCTGCCTGGTCAGCTTGCCTGGTCCGGAGCTGCGCCCGTTGCCGGGAAACGCTCCCAGGCGCGGTGGGCGGCAAGGAGTTCAGAAACCGCGGAGGTTACCGACGCTGCGTCGTCTCCTGCAGCTACGCCCACCGCCGCCTGGGGGATGCCTGCCGCGTCCAGGACGGCGGAACCAGAACCCCAGAAGCCAATGGCCTTGGCATGGCGGTATGCCTCGGACAGCATGAGGGCGATGCGCGGATCCGGGGCTCCGGCCGGCTCCCCGGCCTTGGCGTCGCGCCCGGCCGTGGCGTCGGGGGCAGGATGCTGTCCGCCGGCAACAAGCAGCGCGTCGAATTCCGTGGACCGTGCCGTGAGGAAGGTCCGCTGCACCGTGACCGAAAGTCCGTCGGAGGAAAGCGCGCCGCCCGTGGGCGCGATGACCAGCGGAACGATGCCCTCGTCGTCGAGCGCCTTGCGGGCAACGTCTACTTGGGACAGGTCGCTGGACGGATCGGCGATGATGCCCACCACGCGCCCGGCCACCGGCCACGTTTGGCCAACCTGGGACAGCGCAGGGCTGCGGTGATGGTCAGCCACCTGCTCGCTGGCCTCCGGGGCAGGCATTCCCAGGCCTGCGGCGACCGCGGCACACAGCGCGGCGTCAATATTCGCCAGGGCCTGCAGCTGGCGTTCGCGGACGGCGCTTTCGTAGCACTTGCCGAGCTCGAACGTGTACGCCTGGATGACATGGTCCTGCTCCACGGCACTCAGGCTGCGGAAGAACAGCCGGGCCTGGCTGTAGTGGTCATCGAACGAGGCCGGGTTGCGGCGTTCCTTGACGGACTCCGCAACTGCGGCAGGCACGTCCACGAACGCTCCCATGTCCTGTCCGGCCAGGAACGGACACCCTCCGTCCAGGGAATTAGGCCGGTACGGGGCAACTCCTGCATGGTCCGCCGTCTGGTGCATGCCGTCACGGAGCATGTCGTTCACCGGGGCCTGCGGCCGGTTGATCGGGATCTGGGCCAAGTTGGGCCCGCCCAGGCGCGAGATCTGGGTGTCCAGGTAGGAAAAGAGGCGGACCTGCAGCAGGGGATCATTGGTGACGTCGATGCCCGGCACCAGGTGCCCCGGGTGGAAGGCCACCTGCTCGGTCTCTGCGAAGTAGTTCGTCGGGTTCGCGTTGAGGGTCATCAAACCGATGGGCTGCACCGGAGCGAGTTCTTCGGGAACGAACTTAGTGGGGTCCAGGAGGTCGATGCCTTCGAACATCTGGTCCTCCGTGTCCGGGAACGTCTGGATGCCGAGTTCCCACTCCGGGTAGGCGCGGGCTTCAATGGCATCGGCCAGATCACGGCGGTGGAAGTCCGGATCCATGCCGTTGATGATTTGCGCTTCTTCCCAGACCAGCGAGTGGACACCCTGTTTGGGCTTCCAGTGGAACTTCACCAACGTTGTGTCGCCGTCGGCATTGACCAGCCGGAAGGTGTGGACACCGAAGCCCTCCATGGTCCGGTATGACCGGGGAATGCCGCGATCGGACATATTCCACATGGTGTGGGCCTGCGCCTCGGTGTGGAGCGAGACGAAGTCCCAGAAGGTGTCGTGCGCGCTCTGGGCCTGGGGGATTTCCCGGTCCGGGTGGGGCTTGGCCGCGTGGACGACGTCAGGGAACTTGATGCCGTCCTGGATGAAGAACACCGGAATGTTGTTGCCCACCAGGTCGTAGGTGCCTTCATCGGTGTAGAACTTCGTGGAGAACCCGCGGGTATCCCTGACGGCATCCGCCGATCCCCGTGAGCCCAGCACCGTGGAGAACCGTACGAAAACGGGAGTCTCAACATCCGCGGCCAGGAAACCGGCGCGGGTGACGTTGGAGGCGGTCCCGTAGGAGCGGAAGACGCCGTGCGCGCCTGCGCCCCGGGCGTGGACCACGCGCTCCGGAATCCGCTCGTGGTCAAAGTGGGTGATCTTTTCGCGCAGATGGTGGTCCTGCAGCAGGATGGGGCCGCGTGCGCCGGCCTTCAGTGAATGGTCCGTGTCCTGCAGGCGAAGACCCTGGGCGGTGGTCAGGTACTGGCCCGACTGGGCCCGGGCAGTGGCAGGTGCGCCGGTGGGGCTTCCGGTGGGCGACACGGCTTCCGGACCCCGCTGGTCCGGCTTGGGCGGCAGCGGCTCCCGCGGGGCAGCGGGTTCTTCAAGTGCCGGCGGCTCGCTGGCCGGCACCCCGGGAACTACAACGTCGTCTTCGGCTGGCATGTCTTGATCTCCCCACATTTCGATGTTCCCAGCGTCCGCCGCGACGAAAGCTAAGCTTGCTTAGGACCCTACAGGTGCCCAAGGTCCAGAAGGCAAGGTACGACGGCGGGGGTTGCCTCCGTACCCCTCCATCTGTTGCCATGGGGGAACTGCCGCCTGCAGCGGCACACCCGACGTAAGGATGGTTATGGCCGGCAGCGCAGGGCAGGACGCGAAGCAGCAGGACGACGTGCAGCAGAACGGGCTGCGGCAGGAAGAACTCGACCTCGTTGACCGCTGGTGGCGGGCTGCCAACTATCTCTCGGTGGGGCAGATCTACCTGCGGTCCAACCCTCTCCTGCGTGAACCGCTGCAGGCAGAAGACACCAAGTCGCGCCTGCTCGGCCACTGGGGCACCACGCCGGGGCTCAACTTCGTCTATGCGCACCTGAACCGGGTGATCCGCCGCGACTCCCTTGAGATGCTCTTTGTCGCCGGTCCGGGCCATGGCGGTCCCGCCGTCGTCGCCAATGCCTGGCTGGAGGGAACGTACTCCGAAATCTATGCCCACGTGGGCAATGACGAGGCCGGCCTGGCCGAACTGTTCCGGCAGTTCTCCTACCCCGGCGGCATTCCCAGCCACGCGGCCCCGGAAACCCCGGGCTCCATCAGCGAAGGCGGGGAGCTCGGGTACGCGCTGGCGCACGCCTACGGATCGGTGCTCGACAATCCCCAGCTGGTCACCGCCGTCGTGATTGGCGACGGCGAGGCCGAGACCGGGCCGCTGGCGGCCAGCTGGCACTCGCACAACTTCCTGGACCCAGCCGCGGACGGCGCCGTGCTGCCCATCCTGCACCTGAACGGCTACAAGATCGCCAACCCCACCATCCTGGCCAGAATGCCGCAAGACCAGCTGGAGCAGCTGCTGCGAGGGTATGGCCACGAACCGTATTTCGTGACGGTGACGGACCCGGACAGCACCGAGCAGGCGCACCGCGATTTCGCCGCCGTCCTGGACCGCTGCCTCGCGGACATCAGGGCCATCCAGGACCTGCACCGGCAGGACGGAGCTTCGGAAGAGACGGGGGAGGGGAACCGCCGCTGGCCCATGATCGTCCTGCGCTCGCCCAAGGGCTGGACCGGTCCGCGAATGGTGGACGGGCTGCAGGTGGAAGGCACATGGCGGGCCCACCAGGTGCCCCTGTCCGAGGTGCGCACCAACGGCGAACACCTGAAGCAGCTGGAGGAATGGCTGCAGTCCTACCGGCCGGAGGAATTGTTCGACGGCGACGGCCGGCTCCGGCCCGACGTCGCCGAAGGGGCGCCCACCGGCGAATTCCGCATGAGCGCCACCCCGCACGCCAACGGCGGGCTGCTCCGGCGCGCCCTCAAGCTGCCCGCGTACCAGGACCACGCCGTGGAGGTGCCCAACGCGGGAATCGACAGGGTCAGCCCAATGATCACCCTCGGCTCCTGGATGCGGGACCTGATCGCACAGAACATGGAGAACTTCCGCCTGTTCGGCCCGGATGAGACGGCGTCCAACCGGCTGCAGAACGTCTACGAGGTCACCGACAAGGTGTGGCAGTACCGGATTGACGACGTCGACGAGCACCTGGCGCGGTCCGGCCGGGTGATGGAGGTGCTCAGTGAGCACCTGTGCCAGGGCTGGCTGGAAGGCTACCTCCTCACCGGCCGCCATGGCGTCTTCAACTGCTACGAGGCCTTCGTCCACATCGTGGATTCGATGTTCAACCAGCACGCGAAGTGGCTGAAAGTATCCCGCAAGCTGCACTGGCGCCAGCCGGTCCCCTCGCTGAACTACTTGCTGTCGTCCCACGTGTGGCAGCAGGACCACAACGGGTTCTCGCACCAGGACCCGGGCTTCATCGACCACGCGATCAACAAGAAGGCCGAGGTCATCCGGGTGTACCTGCCGCCGGACGCCAATACCCTTCTGTCCGTGATGGAGCACTGCCTGGCTTCCACGGACTACGTGAACATCGTGGTCAGCGGCAAGCAGCCCTCACCCACCTGGCTGGGTCCGGCCGATGCCGCCAACCACTGCCACCGCGGCCTGGGCATCTGGACGTTTGCCGGCTCGGAGGTGCCGGGTGAGGAGCCCGACGTCGTCCTAGCCTGCGCCGGCGACGTCCCCACCGTGGAGACCGTGGCGGCGGCGGAACTGCTTCGCGAGGGCGCGCCCGGCCTCAAGGTGCGGGTGGTCAACGTGGTGGACCTGATGCGCCTGCAGGACGAAAGCGAGCACCCGCACGGCCTTCCTGCCCACGACTTCGACGGGATCTTCACTGCGGACAAGCCCGTCATCTTCGCGTACCACGGCTACCCGGCCCTGATCCACCGGCTGGCGTACCGGCGCACCAACCAGCAGGGCCTGCACGTGCACGGGTACAAGGAAGAGGGCACCACCACCACGCCGTTCGACATGGCGATGCTCAACGGCATCGACCGCTTCACCCTAGCCATCGACGCGATCGACCGCGTGCCGGGCCTTGCGGAGAAGCAGTCGCTGCTGCGCCAGGAACTGCAGGACCGCCGCAACCGTGCCCGCGAGCACACCCGCACCCATGGCGAGGACCCGGAGGAGATCCGGAACTGGAGGCTTGGCGGCTGACTCGCTACAGCGGGAGTTCGTCCAGCGTGCAGGAGGGCAGGTGGATCCAGCCTTCGCTGCGGGCGGCTTCCGCGTGCGCCTCATCGGGCGCGAGCGTACGACGGCGGGCGGCGGCCCGTGCGGTCAGCGAGGCGATAACGGCGTCGAACAGGTCGTCCGAGGCCGCGAGCCGCGCCTCGTTCCCGGCCAGGTCCAGCCACGGGGCCTGCCCGCGGAGCGCGTCGAGCAGCACGCCAAGCCGCCCGGCTTCCGGAGTGCCCCGGCCTTTATAGCCGCGGCCATTGAGCCCCCAGATCTTCAGGGACGCCGCGGGGTACACCTCGGCAAGGCGGCCCGAGCCGTCCCGCGGCTGCCGGCCGTGCAGTGCGGCGATCTTCGCCTGGATGACGGCGCAGCGCATGGCCGGGTGCGCCAGCCGGTCGGCGGAGACACTGAGCGGAATCAGGCCCGTCTGCGCCGTACAGAACCGGTCCGTGTCCCGGTAGGCGAGGAGTCGCCGGCCGGCGATGCCGTCGTGGTCAAGGACGGCTGCAGGATCGTTGTTCAGGTGGCCGGTGAGGAACGGGAGCAGGGCGTCCGGCCAGCCCACGGGGCAGTCGACGCCGGTCATATCGCAGGTGCCGAAGAGATCCACGATCTCCTGGTCGTTTACGTCCAGGGCCAGGTGGGTGAGCCGGGCCCGGTCATCGCTCCACTCGATGACCGCGACGGCAGTCTTTTTGGTCGCGGCCGCGAGGTCCACGCCAAGGGTTCTCATGGCTGCCCACCAACCCTGCGGCTAGACGGCATTGCGTCAGACTGCCCGGTAGTGCAGGACGCCGGGGACGCTGCCCGATTCCCCGAGGTCCCGGCCGGAGGCGAAGCCAGCCCACAGGGCCCGCATCCGGCGTCCTGCCGCGTCGACATCCTCCCAGCGGGCGCCGGCAATCAGCCCCACCCCGTCCCAGGTCTTCCGGTTTCCCAGCAGCAACGGCAGGTCTACTGTGTGGGCGGCGCCGAAGATGTTGCCGGGGGCGTGCCAGTCCAGGACGTAGCGGTGGGCCCGTCCGTCCGCGGTCGCGTGCCGGCGGGCGAACTTCCGGGCGGCCCTGCCGTAGACGGTTTCGGTGACCACCCAGTCGATGGCGCGCACGGCCGCAGGGCCCACCAGGGGGACGCTTGCCAGGCGCATCAGGCGGCGGCTGCGGGGAAGGAACAGGCGGGCTTCCTCCGACGTATGGCCGATCAGCACCTCGATGGCCGGCGCTGAACGGTTCCAGGCAGCTTCGATGCCGGACTCCTCCGGGAGCGGATCATGGCCGTACTGGGTGCCAAACGGCATGGCAGCCAGCATGCCGAACTTCCTGGCCACCTGCGTGACCTGTGTTTCGAGCGCCACCACGTCCATGGCGGGCGTCTGCTCCGTAACGCCGTCGGCGGCAATGCCCATGGCGTGGTTCATCTTCGCCCGGCCCCGGGTGATGCCAAGCGGTGCGCTCTGGATGATGGCGCGCTGGAAGAGGGTGGGTGCTTCCGGTACGGCCATCAGGTGGGCGATGGCGTCGCCGCCGGCGGACTGGCCGAAGGCGGTGACGCGGGCGGGGTCTCCGCCGAAACCGCCAATGTTCCGCCGCACCCAGCGGAATGCCTCGAGCTGGTCGAGCAGGCCCAGGTTGCCGGGCCGCCCCGTGGGAGTAGCCAGGAACCCGAACAGGCCGAGCCGGTACGTCACAGACACCACGATGACGCGGTTTTCGGCTACCAGCCTGGCCGGATCAAAGATTGCAAGGTCGCCCGAACCCGTGGTGTAGGAGCCGCCATGGATCCAGACCATGACCGGCAGCCGTTCTTCCGGCCTGAGGTCGCCGGGCATGGTGATGGAAAGGTTTTGGCAGTCCTCGCTGCCGGGCAGCTCGCCGTACCTGGTGCCCAGGACATCGTCGAGGAAGGGAACCGGTGCCTGCGGGCAGGCGGGGGAGAGTGAGGTGGCGGAAAACTCCGAGGTCCAGTCCGGCGCCGGCACTGGAGGCTGGAAGCGCCCGGCCGTGGCGTACGGGATGCCGGTCGCGCGGAGGACGTCGCCGTCACGCCAGCCGGTGACGGGGCCGCAGGGCGGCTGGAACAAAAGCTGGGACGTCGGGGCGGGCTCGGAACTCACAGCCCCACCATGCCACAACTTCCTGGAACAACGACGGCGGGTGCCCGGCTTCGAAAAGCCGGGGCACCCGCCGTCGGACTGGTGGCGGTCAACCGCCGGTGGTGACTAGTGTCCGGTGGGCACGTAGCGCTTGATGGAAGCTTCCAGCTCGGCTTCGGCGGCGGCGCGGTCGCCCCAGCCCTCGGCCTTGACCCACTTGCCGGGCTCCAGGTCCTTGTAGCGGGTGAAGAAGTGCTCGATTTCCTTGATCAGGAACTCGTTGACGTCGCTGACTTCCTGGATGTTGTCGAAGCGGGCGTCCACGGGAACGCACAGGATCTTGGCGTCCCCGCCGCCGTCGTCAGTCATGTTGAACACGCCGATGGGGCGGGACTCAACGATGACGCCGGGGTGGAGGTCGAAGTCCTGCAGGAGCACCAGCGCGTCCAGCGGGTCGCCGTCCTCGCCGAGGGTGTTCTCGAAGTACCCGTAGTGCGTGGGGTACTGCATGGAGGTGAAGAGGACGCGGTCCAGGCGGACGCGGCCGGTCTCGTGGTCAACTTCGTACTTGACGCGTGATCCCCTGGGGATCTCGATGGTCACATCGTGCTTCATGGAATGCTCCTCGGCAATTGCAGGGGGTGCGCGGCACACTTGACGGGCCCACAAAAAAGAGTGTCGGTGCCGCCGACTAGTATTGAGGATATAGCGAGAGGCCCTGGAATCAGGAACTTGTGGGGAAATTTCAGGACTTGAGGACCAGCACCAGCATGACCAAAACAACCGGGCAGGAACCCCTCCGCGCCCGCCGGGCCGGGCACCCCGGCACCCCCGGCCGGGTCTCTGGGGAAGAACCGCGCACCCCCTGGCACCTGGCGCTCGCAGCACTGCTCCTGCTGGTCCTTGCCATTCCGGCGGCCCTGCTGGTGGCCCCCGGCTTCACCGGCCCGGAAGCCCCTCCGCCCGCCCCGGCGCCCCCTGCCTGGCAGCAGGCCCCGGCAACCATTGCCGCCCCGCAGGTGCTGGCGCCGCTTCAGCAATCCGCCCCGGTGCCGGCTCCGTCAGCGGTGTCGGCCCAGGTTGAGCCGGTGCTGAAGACCGACGGCGGCGGTACTTTCACGGGCATGGTCCAGGACGCCTTGACGGGCCAGGTCCTCTTCGACCGGGGCGGCGCGGAGGGCCGGGTGCCGGCGTCGAACCTCAAATTGCTCACGGCGGTGGCCGCGCTGCGCACCCTGGGGCCCGACCACCGGTTCACCACCAGAGTGGTTCCCGGCCCTGCTGCCGGACAGGTGGTCCTGGTGGGCGGCGGCGACGTCCTCCTGGCCTCGGGGGGCTCGCAGCCGGACCAGGTGATGGGGCATGCCGGCCTGGCCACCCTCGCAGCCCGCACTGTGCAGGCGCTGCAGGCCGCCGGCACCACTGGCGAAATCAAGGTGCTGGTGGACGACTCCCTGTTCACGGGACCGGCGCTGAATCCCAACTGGCAGTCCGGCGACGTGGAGGCCGGCGAGATAGCACCCCTGTACCCGCTGGCCCTCAACTCGGCCCGTTTCGATCCCGCCGTCACCACCGGTCCCCGCCCGCAGGATTCAGCCGCAGCCGCGGCGGAAGCGTTCGCAGCCCAGCTCCGGGCGGCTGGCGCCGGCGCGGGACTGACCGTGGCGGCCGGCGTCGAACGTTCCGCGGGCGCTTCCCAGGCCAACCCCGCAGCCCTGGCCGCGGTCGAATCCGCCACCGTGGCGGAGCAGGTGGACCTGATGCTGCAGGTATCGGACAACTACCTGGCGGAAACCATGGGCCGGCTGGCCGCAGTGGCCACGGGCCGGCCGGGCAGCCACGACGGCGCCATGGCCGTGGTGGCGGCCGAGGTCCGGGCTGCGGGTATCCCCGCGGACACCCTCAAGCTGGCGGATGTGTGCGGTCTGGCCATGGGCAACCAGGTCCCGGCGCGTGTGTTCGTGGACGTGCTCCGGGCCATCACCTCCGGCACCGACACCAGGTTGCGGGCCGCGCTGGACGGCTTCCCGGTGGCCGGCCTGTCCGGCACCCTGGATGCCCGGTACGGGGACGCCACCACGTCCGGCGGTGCAGGCCTGGTGCGCGCCAAGACCGGAACGCTGAACACTGTGCTTGGGCTGAGCGGCTACGTGGTGGACGCCGACGGCCGGCTCCTGGTGTTCTCGTTCATCGGCAACGGACTGACGCCCGGCGCGGCCGGCAACAAGGAAGCCCTGGACCGTGCCGCCACCGCGCTGGCCGGCTGCGGCTGCCGCTAGCGCGGACCGGCCGGGACCGCATGACTGGCCGGGACCGCATGGGCGGCCCTGCCCCGCATAAGCGGTGCGGGGCAGCAACGGTTGTGCGGGTCAGGGCCGCTCCTGGACTGTGTAAGTTCGCCGGTGAGCGAACTTAAGGACGATCCCGGGGCTGCTGTGTTCTGATGGGAACCATGGAGTCCACTGCGCGCGAGTCCGCACCGACTGTGTCCACGAAGGCCGGGTCCCCGACTGCCCAGTCCCTGATCAACTGGGACCTTGCCGCTTCCGCTGCGGCGCGGCTGGCTCCGGCCGGCCCGGTGCTGGACGAAGCAGCCATTGGCGGGGCGGTGGACAGCCTGCGCCGGCTCGCGGACGCCTCCGTTCCGCACGTCCATGAGATCACCGGACTGGAAGCGGCGCGCGATCTGCGCGACTCATCTGTATTGGTGGTGGACCGGGCGTCGTGGGCCAAAGCCAACACCCAAAGCTTCGCGGTGATGCTCAAACCGGCCATGCAGAAAATGCTGGACAGCCGCAGCGGAAACCTGAGCCCCGCTGCCGCGCAGGTCAGCGGCGCCATTACGGGCTCCCAACTCGGTGCTGTCCTCGCTTTCCTTTCCAGCAAGGTCCTGGGCCAGTACGATCCCTTCGCGGCGCTGGCTGAGAACTCCTCCGCCCCCGCAGCCGGCAGGCTTCTGCTCGTGGCGCCGAACATCATCTCCGTGGAACGTGAACTCAACGTCACGCCGGAGGATTTCCGGCTCTGGGTGTGCCTGCACGAACAAACCCACCGGGTCCAGTTCGCGGCCGCTCCCTGGCTGCGCCACCACATGCTGGAGCAGATCGACAACCTTAGCGGGCACCTGCTGGGCAACGTCGACTCGCTGATGGAGCGTGCCTCGGCCGCTGCCCGTTCCCTGAAGGACCGCTCCGCCAGCGGAAACACGCCGGGCCGCGGTGCCATCCTTGACCTTCTGCAGGACCCCGAGGAAAAGGCCGCCATCTCGCACCTCACCGCCGTCATGAGCCTGCTCGAAGGGCACGCCAACGTGGTGATGGATGCCGTGGACGCCAGCATCGTCCCCTCCGTCAAGACCATCCGGCAGCGGTTCAACGACCGCGGCAAGGACCGCGGCGTAATCGAGAAGTTCATCCGCAGCCTCCTGGGCCTGGACGCCAAGATGCGGCAATACTCCGACGGCGCCCGCTTCGTCCGCGCCGTGGTGGACGTGGCCGGCATGGAAGGCTTCAACAAGGTCTGGGACTCGGTGGACCACCTTCCCACCGAGCCGGAGATCCACGACGCCAAGCTGTGGCTTGAGCGGATGGGCCTGTAGTTGCCTGAAGACGTTCCCGCGCCGGCCGCTGTCCCCAGCGGACGGCGCCGGCCAGGCAGGCTGGCTCCCGTCGTCGGCACTGCGCGCAAAATGCTGCAGAAGGCCCTGGCCGGCGCCGGCTACCCGCGTCACGTCCTGGTGGCGTGCAGCGGTGGGCCGGACTCCCTTGCGCTCGCCGCCGTCGCGGCCTACTTCGCGCGCCGCGGCCACGTGGACGGCCATCAGCTGACTGTGGGCGCGGTAGTGGTGGACCACCAGCTTCAGGACGGCTCCGCCGAGGTGGCAGCCGGCACGGCAGCAGTGCTAACAGAGCTGGGCCTTAAACCTGTGGAGATCCGCACCGTCACAGTGGCCGGCACCGGCATGGGCCCCGAAGCTGCTGCCCGCGAGGCCCGCCATGCCGCCCTGGAAGCCGCCGCCCGTGGGCAGGGCGCCGGGGCAATCCTGCTGGGCCACACCCTGGACGACCAGGCCGAACAGGTACTGCTGGGCCTGGCTCGCGGCTCCGGAACCCGTTCCCTTGCCGGTATGCGCCCGGCCCGCACAGGCGCAGCAGACACCGTGCTGCTACGCCCGTTCCTTGGCTTGCGCCGGGCAGACACCGAGGAGATCTGCGCCGTGGAGGAACTTGACCCCTGGCACGATCCCACCAACGCGGACCCCGCCTTCGCGAGGTCCCGGACCCGGGTGGAGGTCCTCCCGCACCTGGAGGAGAAACTTGGCCCCGGCGTCGCGGAATCGCTGGCCCGGACGGCCGCGATCCTGCAGCTGGACGCCGACTACCTGGAGGATGTGGCGGAAAGCACCTACGCCTCCCTGGTGGAGCGGGACGGCTCCGGCCTTGCCCTTCCGGAAGAGGCCCTGCGCGGACTGCCGCCGGCCATCAGATACCGGGTCATTGCCAAGGCCGCGGCGGAGGCCGGTGGGCAGCAGCCCAGCTACCAGCGCCTCTTAGCCGCCGAAGCCCTGCTCCGGCGGCACGGCTCGGCTGGCCCGGTGCAGCTTCCCGGCGGTGTGAGCGCCTACCGGTTGTCGCTGGCACAGCTGGAAGGATCCCCGGGCCAACCCGTCCCCGCAGCCCCCGACAGCCCCGGTCCCGTTCCCCGCGAACGGGCACGCTGTGGGAAGCTAGTATTCCGGCCTTCCAAGCCGCCCACAAAATAGTCGCACCCCGCATCTACACAGGAGCCATTGGTGGATTCAAACGACGTCCAGGCAGATCTCAAGCACGTTCTCTACACCAAGGAACAGATCCAGCAGCGGATCACAGAACTCGCAGCGCAGATCGATAAGGACTATGAAGGGCGCGAGATCCTCATTGTGGGCGTCCTCAAGGGCGCCGTGATGGTCATGGCGGACCTGGCCCGGGCACTGCACAGCCACATCTCGATGGACTGGATGGCCGTTTCCTCCTACGGCTCGGGAACCCAGTCCTCCGGGGTAGTGCGCATCCTCAAGGACCTGGATACGGACCTGATGGGCAAGGACGTGCTGATCGTCGAGGACATCATCGACTCCGGCCTCACCCTGTCCTGGCTCAAGACCAACCTGGAATCCCGCGGCACCGCGTCAGTGGAAATCTGCACCGCGTTCCGCAAGCCCACCGCCGCCAAGGTGGACATCGACGTCAAGTACGTCGGCTACGACATCCCCAACGAATTCGTTGTCGGCTACGGACTGGACTACGCCGAGAAGTACCGCAACCTGGACTTCGTGGGCACCCTGGCCCCGCACGTCTACGAGTAAGCTGCCGCGCAGCATCTTGCCAAGGAATGTGGGCATCCGGGACGTTGCCAGGGCGGCCGGCGTCTCCGCCACCACCGTCTCGCACGTGCTCAACGATGCCCCGTACGCCCGCGTCAGCCAGGACACCCGCGAGAAGGTGAGGGCGGCGGCGGACCAGCTGGGTTACGGCCCCAACCGCCTGGCCCAGGCCCTGCGCAGCCGGAGGTCCGGCGTGCTGGGCCTGGTCAGCGAGGACGTGGCAACCACCCCGCACGCCGGCCGCATCATCCTGGGCGCAGACCAGGCCGCCCGCGCCCGCGGCTACACCCTGATGCTCATCAACACCGCAGGCGACGCCGACACCGCCTCCCGCCAGGCGGACGTTGAATCGCTGCTGGAGCGCCAGGTGGACGGGATCCTTTACGCAACGATGTACCACCGCAGCGTGGAGCCGCCCGCCAACCTGGCCAGGGTGCCGTCGGTGCTGGTGGACGCCGTCACCGATGCCGGGACGTTTCCGGCCGTGGTTCCGGACGAGCACGGCGGCGCCTCCGCAGCAGTGCAGGCGCTGCTCGCTGCCGGCCATACGCGGATCGGCTTCATCAACAACACCGAGGATGTTCCCTCCACCCACCAGCGCCTGCAGGGTTTCCGGGACACACTTTCCCGCGCGGGACTGGATGCCCGCGGCGCTCCTGTAGGGACTGCGTCGTCCGATGCCCTGGGCGGGTACGCGGCCGCCAGACGGATGCTGGAAGGTGCCAACCCCCCGTCGGGCCTCTTCTGCTACAACGACAGGATGGCCATGGGAGCCTACCGGGCCGCGGCGGAACGTGGCCTGTCCATCCCGGACGACCTGTCCATCGTTGGCTTCGACGACCAGGAACTGATCGCCGGCAGCCTCCACCCCGGGCTCACCACCGTGGCCCTCCCGCACTACGAAATGGGCGCCTGGGCCGCCAACCGGCTGATCGACACGGTGGAAGCCGGAGAGCCCGGAGACGCCGGGCCCGGGCCGGATGACCGCCCGGAGCCCGTGCTGCTGGAGTGCCCGCTGGTGACCCGGGGATCTGTGGCGCCGCCCAGGGACCAACGCTGAGCATGCCAGCCGGCGTACCGCGTGGCATGCTACGCCCACAGGGAACTTTTGCTTTTCGCTATGCGTGATGTACTCCGGACGGTGTATAGCTAGAAGCTGACGCAGCACCATCACGCGCGCAGACTACTCGCCGTGAAGCACTACCGGAAGGGACGGGGCCAGCCCCCGAACAGATGAAAGCTAAGAACTTCTTCAAAGGCCCGGGCATCTGGATCGTCGTTGTG
This sequence comes from Paenarthrobacter sp. 22069, assembly GCF_052046035.1. Lineage (NCBI taxonomy): Bacteria > Bacillati > Actinomycetota > Actinomycetes > Micrococcales > Micrococcaceae > Paenarthrobacter > Paenarthrobacter sp. 22069. The sequence continues at coordinate 54,641 of NZ_JBQEQF010000010.1, forward strand.
GTCGGTCTGCTCCTGGTGGCTTTTGCGACGCTCGCCCCCGGCGGTGCGGCCCGGATCGACACGGACAAGGGCCTGGAACTGCTCTCCAGCAACAAGGTGGAGCAGGCCAAGATCTTCGACGGTGAAAACCGCGTTGACCTCACGCTGAAGGACAACCTGCAGCTGGACGGGCAGGACAAGGGCAAGAGTGTCCAGTTCTTCTTCGTTGATGCCCGCGCACAGGACGTGGTCAAGGCCGTTACCGACGCCAAGCCGGCTCAGGGCTTCACGGACCAGCCGATCGAAAGCAACTGGTTCTCCGGCCTGCTCTCCCTCCTGATCCCCGTCATCCTGCTGGGCGCCCTCTTCTGGTTCCTGATGACCCGCATGCAGGGCGGCGGCTCCAAGATCATGCAGTTCGGCAAGTCCAAGGCCAAGATGGTCAGCAAGGACATGCCGCAGGTGACCTTCGCCGACGTCGCCGGTTCGGATGAGGCCGTGGAGGAACTGCAGGAGATCAAGGAATTCCTGCAGGAACCGGCCAAGTTCCAGGCCGTTGGCGCCAAGATCCCCAAGGGCGTGCTGCTCTACGGCCCACCCGGCACCGGTAAGACCCTGCTGGCCCGCGCGGTCGCCGGGGAGGCCGGGGTGCCTTTCTTCTCCATCTCGGGCTCCGACTTCGTTGAGATGTTCGTCGGCGTCGGCGCATCCCGCGTCCGCGACCTCTTTGAACAGGCCAAGGCCAACTCGCCCGCCATCATTTTTGTGGACGAGATCGACGCAGTCGGCCGCCACCGCGGCGCCGGCATCGGCGGCGGCAACGACGAACGTGAACAGACCCTCAACCAGCTGCTGGTGGAGATGGACGGCTTCGACGTCAAGACCAACGTCATCCTGATCGCCGCCACCAACCGGCCCGACGTCCTGGACCCGGCCCTTCTGCGCCCGGGACGCTTCGACCGCCAGATTGGGGTGGACGCGCCCGACATGATTGGCCGCGACCAGATCCTGCAGGTCCACGCCAAGGGCAAGCCGATGGCGCCCGGCGTCGACCTGAAGGCCGTGGCCAAGAAAACTCCCGGCTACACGGGTGCCGATCTCGCCAACGTCCTGAACGAGGCCGCCCTGCTCACCGCGCGCTCCAATGCAAACCTCATCGACGACCGCGCCCTGGATGAGGCCATTGACCGCGTGATGGCCGGCCCGCAGAAGCGCAGCCGCGTCATGAAGGAACACGAGCGCAAGATCACCGCATACCATGAGGGCGGGCATGCACTGGTGGCAGCAGCCCTGCGGAATTCCGCCCCAGTCACCAAGATCACCATTCTGCCCCGCGGCCGGGCCCTGGGCTACACCATGGTGGTGCCGGATAACGACAAGTACTCCGTGACCCGCAACGAACTCCTGGACCAGATGGCCTACGCCATGGGCGGCCGCGTTGCCGAGGAGATTGTGTTCCACGATCCGTCCACCGGTGCGTCCAACGACATTGAGAAGGCAACCGGCACCGCACGCAAGATGGTTACCGAGTACGGCATGAGCGAACGCGTCGGCGCGGTGCGGCTGGGCCAGGGCGGCGGCGAGCCGTTCCTGGGCCGCGACGCCGGGCACGAGCGCAACTACTCGGACCAGATCGCGTATGTTGTGGACGAGGAAGTGCGCCGCCTGATCGAGCAGGCCCACGATGAGGCTTACGAGATCCTCACCGAGAACCGGGACATCCTGGACATCCTGGCCCTTGAGCTGCTGGAGCGTGAAACCCTCAACCAGGCCGAAATTGCCGACATTTTCCGCGACGTGCGCAAGCGTGACTTCCGCGAGGTGTGGCTGTCGAAGGAGACCCGTGCCGTGCAGCTCAACGGCCCGGTGGAGAGCCGCCGGGAGCGGGCAGAGCGCGAAGCGCAGGAGGAAGCCAAGAAAGCCCGGCTGGACGAGCCGCTGGACGCCCAGCCCCCGCATTCGCAGGGCGTTCCAGAAGACGCTCCATTTCACGGAGGCACCCCCGAATCGGGGCCTGACACCCTTCGCGGCTAAGCTTTCCCTGTGACTTCTTTCGACGACGACGACGTTCCCGCCTCCGCCGGCTACCCTGCGGAGGGCGGTGCCCACCCTTCGAAACACGAAAAGGTGGACCGGCCGAGGATCGAGGCGGCCGTCCGCGAGATCCTCCTTGCCATCGGTGAGGATCCGGACCGCGGCGGCCTTCTCGACACCCCGAAGAGGGTTGCCAAGGCTTACGCCGAGATGTTCGCCGGGCTGCACCACGATCCCGCGGACGTCCTGTCCACCACCTTTGACCTGGACCATGAGGAACTGGTCCTGGTCAAGGACATCCCGTTCTACTCCACGTGCGAGCACCACCTGGTTCCGTTCCACGGAGTGGCCCATGTGGGGTACATCCCGTCCCACGACGGCAAGGTCACCGGGCTGAGCAAGCTGGCCCGTCTGGTGGACATCTACGCTCGCCGCCCGCAGGTGCAGGAACGGCTCACCACTGAAATCGTCGAAGCGCTGGTCCGCCACCTCAAGCCCCGTGGCGCCATTGTCGTTGTTGAATGCGAACACATGTGCATGTCCATGCGCGGCATCCGCAAGCCCGGAGCGAAGACCGTCACCAGCGCGGTCCGCGGGCAGCTTCATGACCCGGCCACCCGTGCCGAAGCCATGAGCCTCATCCTCGGAAGGTAACAACAGACCATGGATTCACTCGCTGCAGCCCCAGGAACGGGGCCCGCAACCTCCCCGCTGCCCATCCTGCGCAAGCCCCGCCCGGCGGCACGCTTCGAAGACCTCCCCACCGCCCGTACCCTGGTCATGGGAATCCTGAACGTCACCCCTGACTCGTTCAGCGACGGCGGGAAGCACTCAACGGCTGACACCGCGATCGCCGCCGGCCTGCGGATGTTCTACGCCGGTGCGGACATCATCGACGTGGGGGGCGAGTCCACCCGGCCCGGCGCGGACGATGTCACCCCCGCTGAAGAACAGCGCCGCGTCCTGCCCGTGATCGAAGCTCTGGTGAAGGCCGGAGCCCTGGTCAGCATCGACACCACGCACGCCTCTACGGCCGAAGCGGCAGTCAAGGCCGGCGCCGCCATCATCAACGACATCTCCGGCCTCAGCATCGAGCCCGAAATGGCCGAATTCGTGGCGGCCTCCAAGGTGCCCTATGTCCTCACCCACCGTCGCGGGGACGCCCGGACCATGAACTCGCTCGCCGAATACGCGGATGTTGCGGGGGAAGTGGTGTCCGAGCTGGCAGGAGTGCGGGACAAGCTCTACGCCGCCGGGGTCAGCCAGGAGCAGATCATCATTGATCCGGGCCTGGGCTTCGCCAAGAACGACGCCCAGAACTGGGAGCTGCTGCAGAACCTGGACCAGCTGGACAGCCTTGGCCACAAGGTCCTGGTGGGTGCCTCGCGCAAGCGCTTCCTGGGCACCCTGCTCACCGTGGCCGGCAAGTCCGCCGCGCCCGAAGAGCGGGACGGTGCCACCGCGGCCATCACCGCCATCAGCGCGTACCGCGGCGCCTGGGCAGTGCGCGTGCACGACGTCGGGCCCAGCCTTGACGCCGTCAAAGTCGCTGCGCGCATGGCTGCAGGACCGGCACAACAAGCCGTACCCAAGACGCAATAGGGCCGGGGACCCCATGGACAGGATTGCGCTGACTGGAGTGACCGCAGTGGGTCACCACGGTGTCTTCGATTTCGAACGCCGGGAGGGCCAGCCCTTTGTCGTGGACGCGGTGCTGTATCTCGACTTCACTGAAGCGGCGCAATCCGACGACGTCCTGGACACCGCGCACTACGGCGAGGTGGCGCAGCGTATTACCGAGTGGATTTCCGGGGAACCCTTGAACCTCATCGAGGCGTTGGCGGTGCGGATCGCCGACAGCCTCCTGGCTGAATTCAGGCTGGAGGCCGTGGACATCACCGTCCACAAACCACAGGCCCCCATCGAGGTCCCGTTTGGCGACGTGGCTGTCAGCGTCCACCGGGAACGGAAGCCCGCCGATGCTGCGCTGGCTGGAGCCCAGGCATGAACGGGGTACGGCCGTGAACGGCGTTTACACCAAGGCCGTGCTTGCCCTGGGCAGCAACCTCGGGGAACGGAACGAAACCCTGACGGAGGCCGTCGCGGACCTGGTGGACCCGCCCGAGGTCCGGCTCCTTGCCGTCTCGCCCATCGTCCAGACGAAGGCCGTGGGCGGCCCCGCCGGGCAGCCGGACTTCCTCAACATGGTCATCACCGTGGAAACCAGCCTGTCCCCGCAGGAGTTGCTGGCACACTGCCAGGCGGTGGAGAACAAGCACCTCCGCGTCCGTGAGGTCCGCTGGGGGCCGCGGACGCTCGACGTCGACGTCATCACCTACGGCGACCTTCACAGCGATGACCCCGCCCTGACCCTCCCGCATCCCCGGGCGGCGTCCCGGGCGTTCGTCCTCTACCCCTGGTCGCTCATTGAACCCGCAGCCACCCTGGACGGGGAGCGGATCAGCACCCTCGCCGTGCAGGCGGAGGACTTTGCCGACCTGGCACCGTTCGACGGCTTCGGTGACTTTGACGGCATGCCGACGGCGGGAGCGGTGGAGGAACGATGAAGCCCATCAACCCGCTGCGGCTGCTGCTGATCTGCGTCATCCTTGCCGTCGCGGGCTGGTCAGCCACCGTTGTCACCAGCCGCTACAGCATGGCCACACCTGTCTTACCTGCCACCGCGCTGGCCACCATGGGCGTCATCGTCATTATCACGCTGGTCCTGGGGATCCGGGTCCTGCGCTGGCGGAACAGCCAGGAACCGAACAGCAAGGCGCAGAAGAGGCAGCTGGATCCGCTGCTGGCCGCCCGGACGCTGGTCCTGGCGCAGGCCTGCGCGTATGCCGGAACGGTGCTGCTGGGATGGCACATCGGCATCTTCCTGGACCAGCTGCGGATCTGGAGCCTGCGCAGCGACCAGGGCATCACCTGGCTGGCCCTTGCCATGGCCGGTGGCGGCCTGGTGATGATCGTGGTGGGGCTCCTGGTGGAACGTTTCTGCAAGATTCCCCCGGAGGACGGTGACACCAAGGGCGTCGACGGGAAGGGCCGGCCTGCCCGCGGCGAGGCCGCAGGGGAAGGCGAGTATGCATACCGAGGCGATTGACCCGCCGGGTATCGACTGGCAGCGGGTGTCACCAAAATATGTCACCGTCCGCCTGGTGGAATGGGCTGTTGCCAACCTGGCCGCCGTCCTGGTCCTGTCCGCGCCGCTGGTGATGGTCCTCCTGGGCTGGTGGCGTTGGCCGCCGCTGTGGCTGGCCGTCACCGTTCCCGCAGTCATGCTGCTGGCGGCCTTGTGGCGGCTGGTCCTCATCCCGCGGCAGGTGCGGGCCATTGGCTACGCCGAGCGCGACGACGACCTGCTGGTCAGGAGCGGCATCTTCTTCCAGCGCACCATGGCAGTGCCCTACGGCCGCATGCAGTACGTGGACATCGCCGTGGGACCGGTGGAACGGGCCCTGGGCCTGTGCAGCGTGAAGCTGCACACGGCCTCCCCAAGTACGAACGCCCGCATCCCCGGCCTTCCGGCAGCGGAAGGTGCGCGGCTGCGTGAACAGCTGGCAGCACGCGGCGAGGCCAGGCTGGCAGGGCTGTGACGGCTGACGGCCACTTGCCTGGGCAGCCCCCCGCACCAACTGCCCCCGCACCCCCTGCTCCAGTCCCGGACAGCACCGAAACGTCCGACGGCGACTGGCGGCGTGTGCATCCGGCGTCACCTTTTGTCAGGGGCTGGTTCGCCCTGGCCGCGATCATATTCTTCTTTGGCCGGGACCTCCTGGAGCGGATGCTGCAGGGCCAGGCGGTGTTTGAAAACGGCTTCGCCCGGCGCGCGCCGTGGCTTCTGGGCGGCGGTGCGCTGGTGCTGGCCGTGGCAGTGCTGGGTTTCGTCCTCACCTGGTACTTCACCAAATACCAGGTGTCCGGCGGCTATGTCCGAGTGAACACCGGCTTCCTCTTCCGCCAGCACCGGCAGGCACGCTTGGACCGGGTGCAGGCCATCGACATCGTTCAGCCGCTGCTGGCCCGGATCTTCGGCCTGGCGGAGCTCAAGTTCGAGGTTGCCGACGCCGGTGAGTCCGCGGTGCGCCTGGCCTATCTCAAGATTGGGGATGCCCGGCAGTTGCGCGCCACCATCCTGGCCCTGGCGTCCGGNCAGGGCCGGCACTGGCCCCGCATCCGGCCCTGCTGCGGGCACCGGTTCCGTCCCCGGGACTTGGACTATCGCCGGCAACGGGACTATCGGCGGCACTGGGACCGTCGGCGGAACAGCTTCGGGGGAGCTGTACCCAGGGGCGCACCCTGCCCGGCCTGCACGCGAGGCGCCGGAAGCAACGGTACTTGCCGTGCCGCCGTCGCGCCTTATCGGATCGTTGCTGCTGAGCGAGCAAAGCTTCGTCATCGTGGTGGGGGGCGCCGCTTCGGTGGTCCTGTCCGCGGTGACGGACAACCGCGCCTTCTATTTCTACCTCGTGCCGGCTGCCCTGGGCCTCGCCGCCGGTTATTGGAACTTCTTCAACAAGGGCTACAACTTCACGGCCGCCGTCTCGCCCAACGGGATCCGGCTCCGGTACGGACTGCTGGACACGCAGGCGCAGACCCTGCCGCCCGGCCGCATCCAGGCGGTGAAGGTCTCCCAGCCGCCATTGTGGCGTCCGCTCGGCTGGTACCGGATACAGGTCAATGTTGCCGGCTACGGGGCTTCCGGCAACGCCGTTGAGGGCAACACCAGGACCATCCTCCTGCCGGTGGGCACATTCTCCGACGTCCTCGCCATGCTGTCGCTGGTGCTGCCGGACCCCGGGACGGATGTGCCCGCGGCCGTTTTCGCCGCGGGGCTTTCAGGCAGGGATTCCGACGGCGGCTTCGTCACCACGCCGCGCCGGGCGCGGTTGCTTGCACCCCTAACCTGGCGGCGGAACGGCTATGCGGCCACTGGCACGGCATTGCTGATCCGCTCGGGGCGCTGGTGGCGGCACCTTGTGGTGGTGCCGCACCAGCGGACGCAGTCGATGGCGCTCCACCAGGGGCCCTTGGCCCGCCGGTTCCGCGTTGCCGACCTGGTCCTGCACACCACCGCCGGTCCCGTGGCGCCGAGATTGACCCAGGCTGGTCTGGACGAGGCCCGGCAACTGTTTGACGAGCAGTCAGCGCGCGCCCGGCTGGCACGGAAGAGGCAAACCACCGAACAATGGTTGCGGCAGGTTGTTCCGGCAACTTCACCCAACGCCGTGACCGGGGCGGCGGGGGTTGCGGCGCCGCTGCCGGAGGCGGCAGCCGGTGACGCCCGTCCCCAACACCAACAGGAAGGCCAGCAGCATGGCTAAGCCAGGACGCCTCGGCGTCGGAATTATCGGCGCGGGCAAAGTGGGAGCCGTGCTTGGCGCCGCCCTGCGCGCGGCCGAACACGCCGTCATCGGGGTCTCGGCCGTGTCCGACGCGAGCCGGGAACGGGCTGAGGCGTTGCTGCCCGGCGTGCCAATTCTTGACGTGCAGGACATCGTGGAGCGGGCTGAACTGGTGCTGCTCGCCGTCCCGGACGACGCGCTTCCCGAGCTGGTGGAGGGACTGGCGAAGCTTGGCGCCTGGCAGCCGGGCCAGCTCGTGGCGCACACGTCGGGGCGCTTCGGCGTCGGGGTACTGCATCCGGTCCGCGCCGCCGGCGCCATCCCGCTGGCGCTGCACCCTGCCATGACCTTCACGGGCATGAGCCTGGACCTCACCCGGCTGCTGGACTGCACTTTCGGGGTGACCGCCGATGCCGCCATGCTGCCCATCGCGCAGGCGCTGGTGGTGGAGATGGGCGCCGAGCCCGTTGCCATCGCGGAAGCAGACAGGACCCTCTACCATGCAGCCCTGGCGCACGGGTCCAACCACCTGGTCACCCTGGTGGCACAGGCCTCGGAACTGTTGCGTGACGTGGGCGTCGAATTGCCCGAACGCATGCTGGGTCCGCTCCTGCGGGCCACGCTGGAGAATGCCCTGGCATCCGGGGAATCGGCACTCACCGGTCCCGTGGCCCGCGGAGATGTGGGAACGGTGCGTGCCCACGCCGAGGCGCTGCGGGAGTTCGACGGCGGGGGGCACGGCGACGTCCTGGCGGCCTACCTTGCGATGGCGCGAGCCACGGCGCTCCGGGCCGAAGGGCGCGGATTGCTGAAACCTGACCAGCTGAAGGGGCTGCACGACGCCCTCGACCAAAAGGAGGACTGAGTGTCCATTCAACTCGTCACCACAGTGGCCGGCCTGAAGACCGAAAGCGCCAGGCTCCTGGCCGCCAAGGGAGGCGTTTCCCAGGGGCTGGTGCCCACCATGGGCGCACTTCACGAGGGCCATGCCGCCCTGGCCCGGACCGCCGTCGAGCAGAACGACGTGGTAGTGGCAAGCATCTTCGTCAACCCCCTGCAGTTCGGCGACGCCGTGGACCTGGACCGCTATCCGAGGACGCTTGAGGCTGACCTTGCGCTGCTGGAGGAGCAGGGCGTGGACCTGGCGTTCGCACCTTCCGTGGAGGAGGTCTACCCCGGCGGTGAGCCCCTGGTACGCGTTACCTCCGGCCGGCTGGGGGAGAAGTGGGAGGGAGCCTCGCGGCCCGGACACTTCGACGGCGCACTCACCGTCGTGGCCAAGCTGCTGCACTACGGGATGCCTGCGGCGGGCCTTCCCGCTGGTTCCGCCGGCGACGCCTCGTCCCTCAACGGCAACCTGCCGGCTTACCGCGCGTACTTTGGGCAAAAGGACGCCCAGCAGTTGGCGCTGGTCCGGCGCATGGTTGCCGACCTCAACTTCCCCGTGGAGATCATTGGCGTCCCGACCGTCCGGGCAGCTGACGGTTTGGCGCTTTCCAGCCGCAACCGGTTCCTGTCCCACGAGGAGAGGGACGCTGCGCTGGTCTTATCCAGGGCCCTGAGGCTGCTGGAGGAGCGGGCTGATGCCCATGAGCCGCTGGACTTTGACTCGGCGCTGGCCCTGGTGGAGTCCCAGCCCCTGGTGGAACTCGATTACTTTGAGGTAGTGGATCCCGGCACCCTGGAGCCGCTGGCCGAGAACTGCCGCGAAACCCCCTTCCGGGGCGAAGCCCTGGTTCTGATCGCGGCCAAAGTCGGTCCGGTCCGGCTGATCGACAATATGCCGCTGGACTCCTGAGCACGGCCCTGGATTCCTGGGCCCGGCATTGCTGAGCCCGGCGTAAAGGTGGCCGGTTAGAGGCCCGGTCCATCCTCCCTTGCCATGAGCTGTTCCAGAAGTGCCTTTTCCGGCTGCCCCGGATTTTGTGCCAGGAAGCGCCGGACGCGGGCTTTGGCCATTTCGTCAGCTGGGTCTGTGCTGGAAAGCAGTTCATCGATGATTTCCTGCGCCTGCCATCGGAGGGACTCAATGGCGAACTCGCGGATCTCGGCGGGCGTGTCACTGGGAAGCCATGGCTCCGGGTCAGGGGGCACCGGGGCGAGCTGCTCTGCTTGTCATAGAGGCCTCCTTGCATCAATGCCCAACAGCCACGCGGCCGTGCGACGTTCGAATGCACTGCACGTGGAAACCACACTACAGCGAGATAGACAAGTCTGTCTCGTGCCAGAATTACCCTATGGATGTGATGAATCCGGGGTCGGGGATGAAGTCCAACGACGGGTCCCCGGAGGCGTCCGCACAGCAGTCCACGCCTTCCTGCGGCCACTTGGACCCGGAGGAGCGGATCCTGTCAGTGGCCTATGAATTGTTCTCGCGGCGGGGGATCCGGGACGTTGGTGTAAACGAACTCATTGAGCGTTCCGGCGTTGCGAAGGCCACCTTCTACCGCCACTTCCCCTCCAAGGATTCCTTGGTGCTGGCGTTCCTGGAACAGAGGGACAAACAATGGACCATTGACAGCATCATCTCGAAGGCGCGGCAGCGGGGCAGCACGCCGGTGGAGCAACTGCTGGCGATTTTCGACGTCTTCAGCGACTGGTTTGGCCGGGACGATTTCGAGGGCAGCGCCTTCATCAATGTCCTGCTGGAGATGGGCCCGTCCCATCCCTTGGGCCAGGCCAGCAAGGACTACCTGGCCAAGATGCGTAGGCACGTCCAGGGGCTTGCGGAAGAAGCCGGGTTGGCCCGTGCGGAGGACTTCGCGCGGTCCTGGCACCTTCTCATGAAGGGCTCCATCATTGCTGCCACCGAGGGGGATCTGCAGGCGGCCCAACGTGCACAGCAGATGGCGGGTTGGTTGATCGAGCACCACAGGAAGTAGGTGCCTGCAACACCGCGTCAGCGCTGGCAGAACCGCGTGATGCAAGGGATACGGCGGAATCAACAATCCTCGATACATGACGCTCCGCGCTGCCAAGGCTCCGATCCAGAAGGCTCCGATCCAGAAGGCTCCGTCCGCTACCAAGGGCCCGCGGCTCAAGGGATTCGGCGACAAATGAGCCTGCTAGGCCACGAGCCTGGGAAGCCTGCCGCTGCCTCCTCCCAGCGCTTATTGAGTGCCGGATCACACGTGGGTGGCGTCCGCACAAGTGTGGTTACGGCGAGAGGGCAAAGGGCTGTGCCAGGGATAAGGCCTGTGTGAGGAATTCTGCCCAGAGGGGGTCGTCGGGTGGGAGGTCGTCGAGGTCGATGAGGGTGTCGTCGTCCGGTTCCCACGGCGGCAGGTCTTCGACGCAGGCGTCTTCGCCATGGAAGCAGGCGGGCAGCGCAGCATGACTTCCCGCGAGGATGCCTGGTGCCCAGTGGGTTGGTTCGGGGGTGGGGGGTTCGGGTGTGTAGTGCCGGCCGGTGGGTGAGGTCCAGCCTGGTGGCTCGTTTGGGGTTGCGGCATCCGGGGTCCAGTGGCTGTTGTGTTTGAGCCGGTGATGTTTGGGGCAGAGCTGTGCCAGGTTGCGGACGTCTGTCCGGCCACCGTGTTCCCAGGCGGTCCCATGATCGATGTCGTTGTCCGGGGTGTGGTTGCTGCAGCCGGGGAAGGTGCACTTCCGGTCCCGCATCCTGATCCATTGTTTGATGGCCTCGGTCAGCCGGTAGCGGGTGCGGCCGATCTCCAAAGGCGCCCCGTCGCGGGGGTCGACCAGCACCCGGTAAAACGAATCCGCCCCGTCCGCGACCAGTGTCCGGGCCATCGATGCCGGGATGGGACCGTACCCGTCCAGTTCCGCGGGTTCATCCGTGAGGCCGAGCAGTGCGAACACTGGAATCGTGACCAGGACATCTGCGCGCGGGGTGGGGACCTTTCCAAGCTCGGCCGTGTTTGCGTCAGTTTCGCCCCCAGCGGTGCCGGCGCCCAGGAGCAGGCTGGCGGCGATGTCGGGGCGGAGTTGGGTGAGGGTGCGGGGTTCGTCGGGGCCTTGGAGGCCGCGGGCGGTGGCGGTGGTGCGGTTCCAGATCGCCGACGCGGAGTCGCCGGGCAGGTAGAGGGAGAGCCAGGCCATGCCGTCCCTGTCGGGGGTGTATTCCATCCGCCGGTCAGCGACCCCCTTTGCATGGCGCTTCTCGATCGATTCCGGGTGGTGGCGTTCGCGCCACCCACGGACCTTGGCCCGGAACCGGGACGGGACGAGATCGCCGGGGGTGGCGCCGCGGGCCCGGCTGGGTGCCTCGGGGTCGAAGAAGTGCGCCACCAAACCAGCAGCGCCGGCAGGGGTGAGGCCCTCGGTTTCGTCCGCAACGATGCGGGCGTGCTGCCAGGACATGGCCCCGGCGGCCAACGCGTCGATCACCGGCGGCAGGGAGCAGACCCGGCGAGACTGGTCCACGAGGGCGCTGGCAGCTCGGGAGCTGATGGCCAGGATCCCGGCGATCTCCTCCACGGCGGACATCTCCGCGTAGGTCCGCTCCTGTACGGGGGCGTTCGGGGCAAGCAAGGCGTGTTGGATCTGCACGGCGTCGGCAACATCGCGGGCTTTCACCGCGGCGAGCTGGCCCTCGAGCCGTTTCACCACCTCGAGTCGTTCCAGCCGCAGTTCGTACCGCCGCTGCAACACATCAACATCAGCACCAACAGCAGCGTCCGAAGCCAAAGCAGCATCTTCAAGGCCCAGCGCATCAAGGACAGCAACAGAGGCACAGACACCCTCCATCACTGCCCCAACGCCACCGCCGATTCCCATACCCACATCATCCAACGAGGGTCCGACATTCTGACCTGGCAGGGCCAGGCGCCGGACGGCCAGCCGCTACTTCCAACGCCACCAGCCGCCCAAGGTCCCTCGCTCACGCAAGTTGCGTGCCGTCGTCGTACGCAAGTAAGATAGTCAGCTTGCTTATTACTTTTCCATTTCCTAGGCTGGACTGGTCAGGCAATCAACTCTCGAGCGGGACCCCCGCGTGCCAAAAGCGCGCAACCGCAAGGATGAGGAGGAACAATGTCAGAGCACAGCATCGCAGGCAAGAAGGTGGCATTCCTGCTGACTGATGGCGTGGAGCAGGTGGAGCTCACCAGCCCCTGGCAGGCCGTGAAGGACGCCGGCGGCCAGCCCACTCTGGTGGCTCCCAAGAGCGGCAAGCTCCAGGGCTACAACGGCACGGAGAAGGGCGATACCTTCGACGTGGACCTCACCGTCGCCGAAGCGAATGCCTCCGATTTCGACGCCCTGGTGCTTCCGGGCGGCGTGGTGAATGCTGACCACCTGCGGGTGGACAAGGACGCCCAGAGCTTCACCCGCAGCTTCTTTGAACAGCACAAGCCGGTGGCATCCATCTGCCACGGACCGTGGCTGCTGATCGAGGCCGGCGTGGTCCGGGGCCGGAACGTCACGTCCTACTTCACCCTCGAAACCGACCTGAAGAACGCCGGCGCCAACTGGACAGACCAGGAAGTAGTGGTGGACCAGGGCCTGGTGACCAGCCGGAACCCCGACGACCTTCCGGCCTTCAACAACAAGCTGGTGGAGGAAATCTCCGAAGGACAGCATGCGGGGCAGACGGCCTAACCCCCCAATGTTCCCCCACGGTTAAGAAATACCCGTATGGAGGAATTACTCCAGCGGGTAGAGTGTTGGCATCTGCAGCGGCTGACCGCGCATCACTCTTAAAACCCCTGGGGGAACACCCATGTCTACCGAGACCTCGCCCAATTCCGGCGGCCAGTCCGTACAAGCACCCGGACAGGAAATCCAGTCCGGTGCCCCGGAGAAGATGTCCCGGGAGGCAGTAACCATCATCAGCACGCTGCTGGTGGCGACATTCGTGGTGATCCTCAATGAGACCATCATGAATGTCGCCGTGCAGCGGCTCATGGTGGACCTCCGCGTGGACGCCCCCACTGTCCAGTGGCTGTCCACCGGCTTCATGCTCACCATGGCCGTGGTCATCCCCACCACGGGTTTCATCCTCCAGCGGCTCACCACCAGGGCTGTGTTCATGCTGGCCATGGGCCTTTTCGCCGGTGGAACCGCGCTTGCCGCGGCGGCCCCCGGCTTCGAAGTGCTGCTCCTGGCCCGCATCGTCCAGGCGGGCGGCACTGCCATCATGCTGCCACTGCTGATGACCACCATCCTCACCCTGGTGCCGCTGGCTAAGCGCGGCGCAGTGATGGGGAACGTAAGCATTGCCATCTCGGTTGCGCCGGCCATGGGCCCCACCGTCTCCGGCCTGATCCTGGAGCACTTCACGTGGCGCTTCATGTTCGTCTTCGTCCTGCCCGTAGCCCTCGCAGCGCTGGCCATCGGCGCCAAATACCTCACCAACGTGGGTGAAGCGGAGAAGGGCAAGCTCGACTTCCTGTCCGTCATCCTGACCGTTCCCGCCTTTGGCGGCCTGGTATACGGCCTGAGTCAGATCGGCGGCGGCCACGGCGGGCAGGCGGGTCCCGGCGCGGGCGCCATCGCAGCCCTTGCCATCGGCGTCGCAGCACTGGCCGTTTTCGTGTTCCGCCAGCTCCGGCTGCAGAAGGCCGCGGCACCGCTGCTGGACCTGCGGGCCTTCAACTTCCGGATGTTTACGGTCTCGGTCCTGCTGATGGTAGTGGCCATGATGGCGCTGTTCGGCGGCGTGATCCTGCTGCCGCTCTACCTCCAGCAGGTCCGCGGTCTCGGCTCGCTTGAGACCGGCCTTGCCCTGCTTCCCGGAGGTCTGGCCATGGGGCTGCTGGGCCCGGTCATCGGCCGCGCCTTCGACAAGGTGGGCCCGCTGCCGCTCACCGTGTCCGGGTCCATCCTCATGGTGGTCACACTTTGGCAGTTTTCAATGCTCGACGCCGGCACACCGGTCTGGTGGATCATCACCCTGCACGTGGGGCTGAGTTTCGGCCTGGCGCTGCTGTTCACTCCGGCCTTCACCACGGGGCTTAACCCGCTGCCGCCGCACCTCTACTCGCACGGGTCTGCGATCATGAGCACCACCCAGCAGGTGGCCGGCGCCGCGGGTACGGCACTCCTGGTGTCCATCTTCGCCGTTGTGAGTGCGGCGTCCGGACTCGTTGCCGGGATGAGTGCCGCTTTCATGACGGCCACCGTCATAGCCTTTGCCGCCGTCGTCCTCTCTGCGATGATGCGCAAGACCGAAGGCGCCGGCGCGGGCCACGGCGCAGGGCATTAGCCCAAGCCGTACCACCCGTACTCAGCCGGCGAAGAAGTCACTCAGTTCCTTGATCAGCTTGTCCGGGGCCTTGATGGCGCCGTCGTGGCCGAAGCCGGGCAGGATGGTGTAGCTGGACCCGGAGAGGACGTCGTGGATCTGGCCGCAGGCGATGCCGAAGTAGGCCGGGCTCTTTTCGCCCACCACGATCAGCGTCTCCAGCGGGAGTGCCTGGAACGGCTCGGCCGGCATGTCCGCGGCAATAATGGCCTTGATTTCGCGGACGCCGGTCCGCATCAGCTCACGCTGCTGCTTCCCTTCCGTGGTGCCCGCGGTGAGCTTGTTCGCCAGTGTCAGCATGGACAGCGGCATACGCGACGAGAACGTTCCGCCGGCCTCGAGGCCCCGCTGGATGACGGCGAGGGCGCGGTCGTCGTCACCGGCAGCAATGGCGCGTTCGTACTCGGCGATCCAGCTGGCCGTGACACTGCCGTTCACGGAGACCGCGGGATCGTAGACGGCCAGACGTTCCACAGGAAGGGTCCGCGCGGCATGCAGGGCAACGGCGCCGCCGAAGCTGTGGCCAAAGACGTCCGTGCTGGAGGTGTGCTTCATGACCGTGTCCAGGTCCCGGATGTCCACGTCGAGGGTGTAATCCTCCGGCTGCGGGGACGAGGATCCCCGCCCGCGCCGGTTGAAGGTGTGCACCGGGCGGCCCAGTGATGCGCTCAGCTTCTGCGCGAATTTGGTGTAGTCCGCGGCCGTCACCATGGAGGGCGGAACAACCACCACGCCCGAACCTGCCGAAGCCAGTTCCGCGCCTGTGGTGAAGAGCTCCACAGTGCCGCCGCCGGGGGTTCTGATGTTCTCTCGCGTCATGTTCCGAGCCTAGCCGAGCCAACTGTGCGGGGCATCCCGGCGCCCGGCGTTGCGGAACTTACGCCAGGCGTTCCATGAGGCCCTGGCTTGCGGCGCGGACGGGAGCGTGGAGCCGAAGCCGCGGACCATGTGGCAGGGCCTCGGGAAGGCGGCCCTGGCCGGCTTCAGCCGCGGCGAACGGGGATAGCGTCAGGGGTGTCCGGGCGGCGATTCCCGTCCGGACCTTCGTCCTTGAAGTATGCCGCGATGTCCGTCACCAGTTCCTTCACGGCAGCCGGGATGGACCCGTGGAAGCACTTGGGGGAGAGCCGGTAGGTACTGCCCGGTACTGCCTGGTGCAGCCGCTGCGCTGTTTCCTTGTAGTAGGCAGGACTCTTGCCGCCGGCCATGAAATGGGTGTTTGCGGGAAGCACGCTGAAGTCCCTGGCGTGGTCCTTTTCGTCGTACGCGGCCCGCAGTTCGCCCACTCCGCTGGGCATCACCTGCCGGAACATCCTGTTGATCTTCGTCCGGGACAACACCGCCATCAGGCCCGCCAGCACCGGCTCGGGGATCCTGGCCATCGCCGAGCCGGGTTTGGTGGCCTTCTTCATATGCGCCAGGGCGTGGCCCACCCTGCCGTTGTTGACCGCATCCTCAAATCCGTCAAGCCATGTGGTGTCGATACTGCCGTCGATATTCACCGCTGCGTCGTACACGGCCAGCCTGTCCGGGACGAACGAGGTCCCGGTGAACTCCTGGACAGCGTTCAGTGCCACCGCGCCGCCCAGGCTGTGGCCAAGAATATTCCGGGCCCCGGTGGCGGTGAGGACCGTCCGGACATCCTGGATCTCGGTGGCCATGGAATAGTCCGCCGGCTGTTCGGACGAGTTGCCGCGGCCGCGGCGGTCGTAGACATCCACCGCCCAGCCCTCACCCAGGCCCCTGGCCAGCTCAATCGAAAACGGACGGTAGATCAGCGCCGTGAGGAACGCCCCGCCGATCAGCAGCACCCGCTTTTCGCCCGGCGCATCGTCGGTGCCGTAGCTGTACAAAGCCAGCCTGCCGCCGTCGTGCGTTGGAAGTATGCGTTCTTTCACCAGCCCATCGTAGGGTGCACACCTGCTCGCCAACTGGGAACCCGGCCACCCAATGCCCGGTAAACTTGATGATTGTGACTTCCCAAAACACCCCCGCGCCCAAGAACTCCCCAGAGCCCGTCGACGCCAGCGAGCAGATGCGGATCCGCATGGAAAAGCGCGCCAAACTTCTTGAGCGCGGCGCGGAGGCGTACCCCGTGGGTGTGGAGCGCACGCATTCGCTGGCCGAGATCCGGGAAAAGTACGCGCATCTCGAGGCGGACGACACAACCGGTGACATTGTGGGCGTTACCGGCCGTGTGGTCTTTGTCCGCAACACCGGCAAACTCTGCTTCGCAACCCTCCAGGAGGGCGGCACCGACGGCAAGGGAACGCGACTGCAGGCCATGCTGAGTCTGGCCAACATCGGCGAGGAAGCGCTCGTGGACTGGAAGGCCCTGGTTGACCTGGGCGACCACGTGTTCATCAAGGGCGAGGTGATCTCCTCCCGCCGCGGCGAGCTGTCCATCATGGCCGACTCCTGGTCCATGGCCTCCAAGGCCCTCCGGCCGCTGCCTGTCCTGCACGCGGACCTGAACGAGGAAACCCGTGTCCGCCAGCGCTATGTGGACCTGATGGTCCGCGACGAGGCCCGTGAGATGGTGTACACCCGTGCCGCCATCACCCGTTCCATCCGGGAGACGCTGTTCCGCCACCGCTACGTCGAGGTGGAAACGCCCATCCTGAACCTGGTCCACGGCGGCGCCCTGGCCCGTCCGTTCGAGACCCACATGAACGCGTTCGACCAGAAGATGACCCTGCGCATCGCCACCGAGCTCTACCTCAAACGCGCCGTGGTGGGCGGCATCGACCGCGTGTACGACATGGGCCGCGTGTTCCGCAACGAGGGTGTGGACTCCACCCACAGCCCCGAATTCACCACCCTTGAGTGCTACGAGGCCTGGGCGGACCAGTTCGTCATGGCCGAGCGGATCAAGGAAATCATCCTCGACGCCGCGGACGTCGTGGGTGCCGGCCGCACCATCCAGACGGAGGCGGGGGAGATCAACCTCGACGGCGAGTGGGCCTGGTTGCCCGTGTACCCCGGACTTTCCGACGCCGTTGGGCAGGAGATCACGCCGGACACGACCGTTGAGGTGCTTCGCGATCTTGCTGCCAAGCACGAGGTCAAGGTGGACCCCAAGTGGGACGCCGAGAAACTCGTGGTCGAGCTCTTCGGAGAGATCGTGGAACCCACCCTGCTGAACCCCACCTTCGTTTACGACTACCCGCCCTCCGCCCAGCCGCTGGCCCGACCGCACCGCGAGGACGGCCGGCTGATCGAGGCCTGGGACCTGATCATCGGCGGCATGGAGCGCGGCACTGCCTTCTCCGAGCTGATCGACCCCGTCATCCAGCGCGAGCGGCTCACCGAGCAGTCCCTGCACGCGGCCGCCGGTGACGTCGAAGCCATGCAGCTTGACGAAGACTTCCTGCGGGCCCTGGAATACGGTGCTCCGCCCATGGGCGGCATCGGCCTTGGCATCGACCGGCTGGTGATGCTCTTCACGGGCGCCGGGATCCGCGAAACCATCCTTTTCCCCCTGCTGAAGCCCGAGGGGCACTGACCATGGAATACGTCGCAGTCATTCTTCCCTCCCTGGTGGTGGGCCTGATCTTCTGGTTCGCCATGAAGGCAATCTTCAACGCGGACAAGGCCGAGCGGCAGGCGGAGGCCCGCGCCCAGGCCGAAGCCGATTCCCAGCCAGGGCAGCCCACGGACGGCCCCGGCCCGGAACCCAAATAGATAAAACCCCCTACTTTCCGCCTTTATCCCCAAGGAACCATTAGGCGCTTTGACGCGTTGCCAAGATAAGAGTCATACTTTTTTTGGGAAACATCCTGCTTTTCTGAAAACCGACTTTCCAGCAAGAGGAAGACCTTAATGGCACAGAAAGTAAACATCATCCTCGTTGATGATTTGGATGGGGGATCCGCAGACGAGAATGTGAAGTTCGGCCTCGATGGGGCCAACTACGAGATTGACCTGTCCGCAGCCAATGCCGCTGAACTCCGGTCTTCATTGGAGAGGTTCATAACCGCTGCACGCAAGGCGTCCGGTGGGCGCCCGCAGCGGGCAAAGGCACCGGCCGCGGGCCGCAGCCATGATTCGGCGCAAATCCGGCAATGGGCCCGGGACAACGGCTACACAGTTAACAGCCGCGGCCGAATTCAGGCCGAAATCCAGGAAGCCTACCAAAAGGCAAATTCCTAGGGCCGGCTTTAGCTCCACCGAAACCCCGCTTACCGCCGCCAGGCGGGGCGGGGTTTCTCTATTCCCGAATAACGGGCGCCGCGCCGGCACGTTGACCGCCCCAAATTTGGCTTTTTTGCGGTTTCCGCGCCCCGGCAGGCAGCCCGGGTAAACGTTTGGCCGGATACCCCGGGAATGCGCCAGTACGCTGAGGTGCCGTCCGGATTCAGCGACCGATTCGGCGGCCGGACGGGTCCGCAGCTCCTCCCGGTCGCTTATTCCCGCAAGCGCCCCGGTTTCCCCTGTGGCGAACACGCTCCACAACTCCGGAGCTGGCACGTAGCATCAAAGTACGTCGTAGCTAGGAGTGTGGCGAAATGTTTGAGCGATTTACGGACCGTGCCCGTCGCGTAGTTGTGCTTGCCCAAGAAGAGGCACGCATGCTGAACCACAATTACATCGGTACCGAACACATCCTCTTGGGTCTGATCCATGAGGGTGAGGGCGTTGCCGCCAAAGCTCTTGAGTCCTTGAGCATTTCGCTCGACGGCGTTCGCGAGCAGGTGCAGGAGATCATCGGACAGGGCCAGCAGGCTCCCTCCGGCCACATCCCCTTCACCCCCCGCGCCAAGAAGGTGCTGGAGCTCTCGCTGCGCGAAGCCCTGCAGCTGGGCCACAACTACATCGGCACGGAGCACATCCTGCTCGGCCTGATCCGTGAGGGTGAGGGCGTTGCCGCCCAGGTCCTGGTCAAGCTCGGCGCCGACCTCAACAGGGTCCGCCAGCAGGTCATCCAGCTCCTCTCGGGCTACCAGGGCAAGGAAACCACCGGCGCAGGCGTCGGCGGCGGCCAGCCGGAGGGCGCGCCCGCCGGTTCCGTGGTCCTGGACCAGTTCGGCCGCAACCTGACCCAGGCGGCGCGCGAGAACAAGCTGGACCCGGTCATCGGCCGTGAGCAGGAAATGGAACGCGTCATGCAGGTCCTCTCCCGCCGCACCAAGAACAACCCGGTCCTCATCGGCGAGCCCGGCGTCGGCAAGACGGCCGTCGTCGAAGGCCTGGCCCAGGCGATCGTGCGCGGCGACGTTCCGGAGACCATCCGCGACAAGCAGCTGTACACCCTGGACCTCGGTTCCCTGGTGGCAGGTTCCCGTTACCGCGGTGACTTCGAAGAGCGCCTGAAGAAGGTCCTCAAGGAGATCCGCACCCGCGGTGACATCATCCTGTTCATCGACGAGATCCACACCCTTGTTGGTGCCGGTGCCGCCGAGGGCGCCATCGACGCAGCCTCGATCCTGAAGCCGATGCTGGCCCGCGGCGAGCTGCAGACCATCGGTGCCACCACGCTCGATGAGTACCGCAAGCACATCGAAAAGGACGCCGCCCTTGAGCGACGTTTCCAGCCGATCCAGGTCAAGGAACCCTCCGTGGCCCACGCCATCGAGATCCTGAAGGGCCTGCGCGACCGGTACGAAGCACACCACCGAGTCACCATCACCGATGGTGCCCTGGCCTCCGCCGCCAGCCTGGCCGAGCGCTACATTTCCGACCGCTTCCTGCCGGACAAGGCCATCGACCTGATCGACGAAGCCGGCGCCCGGCTGCGCATCCGCCGCATGACCGCTCCGCCGGAGCTCAAGGCCATGGACGAGCGCATCGCCAAGCTGAAGATGGAGAAGGAATCCGCCATCGACGCCCAGGACTTCGAAGGCGCAGCCTCGCTCCGCGACAAGGAGCAGAAGCTGATCTCGGAGCGGGCGGAGAAGGAACGCCACTGGAAGTCCGGCGGCATGGACGACATCTCCGAGGTGGATGAGGACCTCATCGCCGAAGTGTTGGCCAACTCCACCGGCATCCCGGTCTTCAAGCTGACCGAGGAAGAATCCTCGCGCCTGCTGAAGATGGAAGAGGAACTGCACAAGCGCGTGGTAGGCCAGGACGAGGCCATCAAGGCACTGTCCCAGGCCATCCGCCGCACCCGTGCAGGGCTCAAGGACCCCAAGCGCCCCGGCGGCTCGTTCATCTTCGCCGGCCCCACCGGCGTCGGCAAGACCGAGCTCGCCAAGGCCCTGGCGGAGTTCCTGTTCGGTGAAGAGGACGCCCTCATCACGCTGGACATGTCCGAGTACTCCGAGAAGCACACCGTCTCGCGGCTCTTCGGTGCCCCTCCGGGCTACGTCGGCTACGAAGAGGGTGGCCAGCTGACCGAGAAGGTCCGCCGCCGTCCGTTCTCCGTGGTGCTGTTCGACGAAGTGGAGAAGGCCCACGCTGACCTCTTCAACTCGCTGCTCCAGATCCTGGAAGACGGCCGCCTGACCGACTCCCAGGGCCGCGTTGTGGACTTCAAGAACACCGTGATCATCATGACCACCAACCTTGGTACCCGGGACATCTCCAAGAGTGTTGCCACCGGCTTCCAGTCCGGCACCGACACGCAGACCGGCTACAACCGCATGCGTGCCCGTGTCACTGAGGAGCTCAAGCAGCACTTCCGTCCCGAGTTCCTGAACCGTGTTGACGACGTCGTGGTGTTCCCGCAGCTCACCCAGGACGAGATCATCGAGATCGTGGACCTGTTCGTGACCCGCCTGGAGAAGCGCCTCAAGGACAAGGACATGGGCATCGAGCTCACCAAGGCCGCCAAGGTGCTCCTGGCAACCCGCGGCTACGATCCCGCCATGGGCGCCCGGCCGCTGCGCCGCACCATCCAGCGCGAGATCGAGGACCAGCTCTCCGAGAAGATCCTGTTCGGTGAGATCCACACCGGCGACATCGTCGTGGTGGATGTCGAAGGCGAAGGCGACGACGCGAAGTTCACCTTCGCCGGCAACGCCAAGCCCCGCATCCCGGAGATCGCCCCGAGCGTCTAGCCTCCACAGCCAAAGCCCCGCCCCTCCGCAAGGAGAGGCGGGGCTTTCGCTTTGCCCTCCGTCCCGTCAAAGCGTTGGCATGCGCGTCCACGGTCACCACGCTGCGGCACCGGAGTCATTTGCCGCTTGCTGCTCCTCCGTCGCTTTGACGCAAGCTACACAAATGACCCCGGCCCCTCCGCTTCACGCGAAGGCGCACCTCGCGCGGGTGGCGGCGGTCAGGCATTTGTGTAGGCGCCGTCAAAGCGAGGAACGAGCAGGCGCCGGCAAATGGCTCGGCCGACGGCGCCAACCCGGCCCCGCACCCTCGACCCACGAAGCGACGGATGTGCCGTCGGCGTTCCGCCGTTAGTGAAGTGGTTGTGACGGGAGACACAACTCGGGTTGAATCGGGCCATGGCTAATCAGAACCCGGCGATCCCGGATGAGCAACCGCAGACACCCTTCCACGACCTCGACCACTACCTCTCCATCCCGCGGGTAAGCGGCCTGGCCCTGAGCCCCGACGGCTCACGGCTGGTCACCACGGTCAGCACCCTGAACGGTAAAGGCACGGAGTACGCCTCTGCCCTGTGGGAACTGGACCCGGCCGGGCAGAAGCACGCCCGCCGCATCACGCGCAGCGCCAAGGGCGAGGCCGGTGCGGCTTTCGCCGCCAACGGGGACGTCTACTTCACCTCCGCCCGCCCCGACCCCGAGAGCCCGGATGAGGAGCCCGTCAACGCCTTGTGGCTGCTCCCGGCAGACGGCGGCGAAGCGCGCGTGGTCCTGAGCCGCCCCGGCGGCGTCAGCAGGGTCATGGCGGCCCGGGACGCCGACGCGGCGTTCGTCACGGCCGACGTCCTGGCAGGCTCGGCGGACGAGGAGGACGACGCCGCGCGGCGCAAGTCCCGCAAGGACGGGAAAGTCTCGGCCATCCTGCACAGCGAATATCCGGTCCGCTACTGGGACGCCGACCTGGGCCCCGGCCAACCGCGGATTTTCGCCGTGGAACCAGGGGAGGACAGAGGAGCCGGCAAGCCAACGACCGTTGACGCCACCGCGCCCCTGGTCCTGCGCAACCTGACCCCGGAGGTGGGACCGAGGCTGCGGGAGGCGGAAACGGTGGTCAGCCCGGACGGGAAGACCATTTACAGCAGCTGCACCAAGCCCCTCGCCAAGGCGGACAGCCGTTCCATCCTGGTGGCGGTGGACGTCGCATCCGGCAGTCTCAAGGTGCTGCTGGACCAGGAAGGAATGAGCTTCTTCCCTGGGCCCGTCAGCCCTGATGGCAGGACCCTGGTGGTGGTCAGCGAGAGTGACTCCACCCCGTTGCGGGCTCCCGAAATCAGGATGCACCTGCTGGACGTTTCCGGCGGTGCCGGGCGTGACGGCGGGGACTCCGCGGACCTGCACCCCCTGGCCCACGACTGGGACCGCTGGCCCAAACCCGCCGCCTGGCTCCCGGACGGCTCGGCCATCCTGGTCACGGCGGACGACGACGGCGCGTCGCCGGTTTTCCGGGTCAGCGTCCTGGCGGCTGCCGCTGAAGTGGGCGTCACCAGGGTGACGCAGGACGCGGCGGCCTACTCCGACGTCGTCATTGCTCCCGACGGGCGGACCGCCTATGCCCTGCGCAGCTCCTACGAGTTCCCTGCAGAGGCCGTGCGGATCGACCTCGCCAGCGGGGAAACCACGCGGCTGCCAGCCCCCGCCGAACGTCCCACCCGTCCCGGGCGGCTGGAGCGAATCGCCGCCACCGCCGCCGACGGATCCCGGGTGCCCGCCTACCTCGCCCTGCCCGGGGACGCGTCCGCCGAAAAGCCTGCGCCGCTGCTCCTCTGGATCCACGGCGGCCCGCTGGGGTCCTGGAACGCCTGGACCTGGCGCTGGAACCCCTGGCTGCTGACGGCCAAGGGGTACGCGGTGCTGCTGCCGGACCCTGCCCTGTCCACCGGCTACGGCCAGTCCTGCATCCAGCGCGGCTGGGGCTCCTGGGGGAAGGCGCCGTTCACGGACCTCATGGCCGTCACCGACGCCGCTGTGGAACGGCCGGACATCGACCAGACCCGGACTGCGGCGATGGGAGGCTCGTTTGGCGGCTACATGGCCAACTGGGTAGCCGGCAACACGGACCGGTTCAAGGCCATAGTGACCCACGCCAGCCTCTGGGCCCTCGACCAGTTCGGGCCCACCACCGACGCCTCCCAGTACTGGCTCAAGGAAATGACAGAAGAGATGGCGCTCGAAAATTCCCCGCACCTGCACGCTGAAAAGATCGGAACCCCCATGCTGGTAATCCATGGGGACAAGGACTACCGGGTGCCCATCGGCGAGGGGCTGCGGCTCTGGTACGAGCTGCTGTCCAAGTCCCGGCTCGCTGCGGACCAGGACGGACAGACGCCCCACCGGTTCCTGTACTTTCCGGACGAAAACCACTGGGTGCTCCAGCCCCAGCACGCCAAGCTCTGGTACCAGGTGGTGGAGTGGTTCCTGGCACGGAACGTCCTGGGCGCCGAGACCGACCTGCCGCCCGAACTGGGCCTCTAGGTTGGTTGGCTTTGCGCCGTCGGCCGAGGCATTTGCCGGCGCCTGCTCGTTCCTCGCTTTGACGGCGCCTACACAAATGCCTGACCACCGACGCTTGTGGGCGGCCCACCTTTAGCGAAGTGAGGGTGCCGGGGCTATTTGTGTAGCTTGCGTCAGAGCGACGAAGGAGCAGCAAGCGGCAAATGGCGCCGGTACCCGAACGCCCCAGCCCGTCCGCAACCAATAGCAGCCGTCGC
This sequence comes from Paenarthrobacter sp. 22069, assembly GCF_052046035.1. Lineage (NCBI taxonomy): Bacteria > Bacillati > Actinomycetota > Actinomycetes > Micrococcales > Micrococcaceae > Paenarthrobacter > Paenarthrobacter sp. 22069. Next base: position 78,975 of record NZ_JBQEQF010000010.1, read on the forward strand.
GCCTCGTAGGATGGCTTTGTGACCGACTCCTTCCACATCCGCCCAGCACGCACCAGCGACGTCCCTGCCATCAAGAAGCTGGTGGCGCCCCTGGCCGAGGAGCGCATCCTGATGGCGAAGGAGACTGTGGCCTACTACGAAAGCCTCCAGGAGTTCCTGATCGCCGAGTCCAGCGACGGCGGCATGATCGGTTGCGGGGCCCTGCACGTCATGTGGGAGGACCTGGCCGAGATCCGCACCCTTGCAGCGTCCGGAGAGTGGCGCGGCAGGGGTGTGGGGCACGTCCTGGTGGAGAGCCTGCTGGAACAGGCCCGCGCCCTGGGCGTGAGCCGGGTTTTCTGCCTCACGTTCGAGGTGGACTTCTTCAAGCGCCACGGCTTCGAGGTCATGGCAGACCAGTCTGCAGTGGACCCGGAGGTCTACTCTGAGCTTCTCCGCTCCCACGATGAAGGCGTGGCCGAATTCCTGGACCTGGCACGCGTGAAGCCCAACACCCTTGGCAACACCCGCATGATCCGCACCCTTTAGGCACTTCAGCGGTCCCACCTGCGAAGACGCGTATTGGCTTTACTAGAATTGATGGATAAACTACCGGAGGCCGGGATGTGGGGGGCCTCAGGAAAGGGACAGTCATTGGGGGCTGTCCCTTTGCTGCATCCGGAACCAGGGCCCAGGCGGGAACTGTCAAAACCGGGGCTGGATGAACCTACCGTGGGCGGTTATCCCGGTAGTAGGGTCGGAAAACACATCCTTCAGGAGCACAGCCAGGAGCACCGCCATGAAGAAACTCATCAACGATCCCAAATCCGTTGTCCAGGAAGCGGTCCAGGGCTTTGGCTTGGCGTATTCCGGCTTGGTCAACGTCAGCGAGGACCCCATCTACGTCACACGCAAGGACGCGCCGGTGGCCGGCAAGGTGGGCCTGGTTTCCGGCGGCGGCAGCGGCCATGAGCCCCTGCACGCCGGCTACGTGGGGCAGGGGATGCTCGACGCCGCCGTGCCGGGGGCGGTGTTCACCTCGCCTACGCCGGACCAGATCCTTCCGGCCACCCTGGCAGTCAACTCAGGTGCCGGCGTCGTGCATATCGTCAAGAACTACACCGGCGACGTCCTGAACTTCGAGACTGCGGCCGAACTCGCCGAGGCCGAAGGCGTCAGCGTCCGTACCGTGCTGGTCAATGACGACGTGGCGGTGGAGGACTCGCTTTACACGGCCGGCCGCCGCGGAGTGGGCGGCACTGTCCTGGTGGAGAAGATCGCCGGTGCCGCCGCCGAGCGCGGCGACGACCTGGATGCCGTGGCCGCCATGGGCGAACGGGTTAATGCCAATGTCAGGACCATGGGCGTTGCGCTCTCGGCCTGCACTGTTCCGCATGCGGGCACTCCCAGCTTTGACCTGGCCGAGGACGAGATCGAGATCGGCATCGGCATCCACGGTGAGCCGGGCAGGCACAAAATCCCCATGGAAAACGCCGACAGCATCACGAACCGCCTGCTGGAACCGGTCCTGGCCGACCTGAAAATCAGCTCCGGCGACAAAGTGCTCCTGTTCGTCAACGGCATGGGCGGCACCCCGCTCAGCGAGCTCTACATCGTGTACCGGCGGGCCGTGCAGGTGCTTGCCGATGCCGGCGCCACGGTGGAACGGTCCCTGGTGGGCAACTACATCACCGCGCTGGAGATGCAGGGCTGTTCCATCTCGGTCCTGCGGCTCGACGACGAACTCACGGAACTGTGGGACGCGCCCGTCCACACCGCCGCCCTGCGCTGGGGCGTGTGACTGTGGCACTGGATGTGAACTGGGCCGTGAAATGGCTGACGCTGTGCGCGCAGGCCATGGCCGAACACCGTGTTGAACTCATTGAACTGGACCGCGCCATCGGCGACTCGGACCACGGCGAGAACATGGACCGGGGCTTCCAGGCTGTGCTCGCCAAGCTCGGCGAGGCCGAGCCGGAGACGCCCGGTGCCGCACTGAAGATGACGGCCATGACGCTGATGTCCAAGGTGGGCGGCGCCGCCGGCCCCCTCTACGGAACGGCATTCCTTCGCGCCGCCACCGCCCTTGGTGATTCCGCTGAGATTGATGCAGCGGCGTGGGCCGGAGCGCTGGCGGCTGCCCGGGACGGAATCGTAGCGCGCGGGAAGGCCGAGCCCGGCGACAAGACCATGGTGGATGCCTGGGCGCCGGCGGTCGATGCGGCCCGGGCCGCCGCCGACGGTGGCAACGGCGATGTCTTTGGTGTCCTGGTGGCGGCTGCAGAAGCCGCCGAGGCCGGGGCAGTGTCAACCGATCCGATGGTGGCGCGGAAAGGCAGGGCCAGCTACCTTGGCGAACGCAGCGCCGGCCACCGGGACCCGGGCGCCGCGTCCAGCGCGCTGATCCTGCGTGCGGCCGTTGGGGCGGCTGCGTGACGGTAAGCATCGTGGTGGTGTCCCACAGCGAAAAGATTGCCGACGGCGCCGTCGAGCTGGCCGCCCAAATGGCACCCGACGTCGTCATCCTGCCCGCCGGCGGCACCGACGACGGCAGGATCGGCACCAGCCTCGAGAAGGTCCTCGGCGCCCTTGAGCAGGCCAGGGCCAAAGCCGGGGACCAGTCCGGAGGCCAGGCTGGCCATCAGTCCGGCGGCCGGCGCAGTGCCGCCGGCGGTCCGGACGGCACCGTGGTCCTTACCGACCTGGGGTCGGCCGTGATGACAGCGGAATCGGCGCTCGAATTCCTGGAGAACCCGGGAGGCGTCCTGATCGCCGACGCCCCGTTGGTGGAAGGCCTGGTGGCCGCCGCGGTGGCCGCCCAGGGCGGAGCGGACGTACAGGCGGTCCGGCGGGCGGCTGAAGGCGTGCGCTCGCCGGCGGCCCAGCCCGGACCGGACGGACAGGGGCCGGGGCCGGAGCCGGTCAGCAGCGCGCCGCCCGACTGCACCGGCGACTTCGAGCTGGTCAACCAGGCCGGGATGCACGCCAGGCCAGCCGCCAAGGTGGCAGGCGGTCTGGCCTCGCTTGACGCCGAAGTGACCATCAACGGCGTGGACGGCGCGTCCATGACGGGCCTGATGACGCTGGGCGCCGGCAAGGGGACGGTGCTGCACGTGGAGGCGTGGGGCGTGGACGCCGAACGGGCGGTGGAGTACGTGGGCGGCCTGGTGGAGGCCGGCTTCGGCGAGCCCTGACCCGGTGGGAGCCTGCTGCGAATAAGCTCGATGCCATGGAACGGCCGCAAGCAGACAACACACCGGAAATCGAAGTGCTGGACGGTCAAATTTCCGTGGAGGAACTGCTTGCCGAACTCGGCTTCGACTGGAGCGCCGAGCCCGTTTACGGCGCCGAGGCGGCCGGCGCAGCCGACGGCGAAACCTTCACCCAGCCCGCCCTGTTCTAGCCGCCGCCCCGAACCTTACCGGGACGCAGGCTGTTGGTGCAGCCCGGCGTCGTCCAGCACGACAGCCGCCGACAGGACCTTGCCGCACTGCTCACCGAACGGATACAGCGCTTTCGGGCGGAACTCCAGGGTGCGGACCGGAAGCGCGCCGCCATCCGCTGCCGTGCCGGAGGCGGTCACCGTTATGGGCGACTCGGTCAGGGCGGCCAGCATGAGGGTCCCCACCTTGGTGCCATCGGGCGAGGCAGTGGCCGAACAGGCGCCCTCGGGGCTGCATCCCTGATCGATGGAGGAGCTGCCCGGGCGCAGTTCGACGCCGCCCTCCGTGCAGGCCCCGTCCTGGCAGGCGCGGAGGTGCAGTGTCGCCACCCGGGGTGAGTACCCGGCGGTGACCGTCACGGCCACGGCGGTGGCCTGGGCAATCGCCGGACACGCGCTGCCGGCGGGCTCGCAGGCCGAGACGAGCGACGCGGTGGTCAGTAACGCCAGGAGCAGTCCGGGCTTGCGCATGCCTTCAGGCTACGTCCGCACCAGGCGCCCCAACCCGGGCCGGCCCCAATTGGCGGCAGCATCGTTATGCCGGAGGCCTAATCCACGGGGAAGATACCGATGAACCAGAACAGGGCGATGGCGAAGACGGCGAAAAACGCGATGAGGCAGCCCATTGCGGTGCGCGGCTCCGATGAAACCTGGAGTGATTCCCCGGGGTTTGCGGGGTTGTACGCCACCTCGATCAGGGAGCCAGGCATGGGCTGTTCCACGGTGGAGACCTCCGACTTGCCCATGAACAGGGTGCCCTGCGGATCCACGAACTGGTAGGTGGGGTAGTAGCGGAGGTTGCGGTTGGCGCCGCCCACGCCGCTGGTCCACCCGGTGGCGCTGCCGGTGACCGTGGCCTGGGCTTTGGGCCAGGCGGACATGAGCCGCTCCTGGCGCCTGGTCCTGCGGGCGGCGTAGAGCAGCGAAAAGATCGCGGCGGCAACGAACAGCGCCCACACGATGTAGAGGATGGTTCTCATGGCTTCCCCCGGTTCCAGTCACCAAGAAGTATGCCATCCGCCCGCACCGCAACGGATCAAGCCGGGAGCCGGTAACCGCCGTCGTGCAGTTCCGCCAGCCCGTCGGCCAGCAGCCCCGCCAGCGCCCGTTCCAGCTGCTCCGGGGCGGAATTGAGCCGGTGCAGCGCGGCGAGGGGAACCCCGATTCCTTCCGGGGCGTAGCCGAGATCGGCGGGTTCGCGCTGGAACATGTCCGGTGGCACGGGTGCATCCGCAAGCCGCAGTACGGCCAGCACGGCGCCGCGGACCTGGCGGTCGGTGCCGTGCCACGCCTGGCCCTTGGGGACGTACGACGGCGGCGGCTCGCCTGCCGCACGCCAGGCACAGGAGTCCTTCACCGGGCAGGCAGCGCACTTGGGCGCCCGGGCCGTGCACACCAGCGCCCCCAGCTCCATGACCGCAGCGTTCCAGCGCACCGAGGTGTCGTCGTCGTCCGGCAACAGGGCGGCGGCCAGGCGCATCTCCGCCGCCGTCAGCGCCGGGGCGGGAAGCGCGACGCCGGACACAAGCCGGGCGTGGACCCTGCGGATGTTGGTGTCCACCACCGTCTCCCGGCGGCCGTACGCGAACGCAGCCACCGCCGCGGCCGTGTAGCTGCCCACACCGGGCAGGGCCAACAGCTCCGGGTAGGTGTCCGGTACCTTGCCGCCGTGGTCCTGCACAATTGCCGTTGCCGCGGCGTGCAGCCGCAGCGCCCGGCGCGGGTAGCCAAGCCTGCCCCATGAACGGACTGCTTCGCCTGCCGGTTCCCCGGCCAGGGCGGCGGGGGAGGGCCAGCGCTTGAGCCATTCGTGCCAGACGGGGAGCACCCGGACCACAGGGGTCTGCTGCAGCATGATCTCGCTGACCAGCACGCCCCAGGCGGAGCAGGCAGGCTCGCGCCAGGGCAGGTCGCGGGCAATGCCGGCGAACCAGGAGGTGATCTGCTGGTGGAGCAGCTCCAGGCTGGCGGGGCCCACGGCAAGGTCCGGGGTGGGAGAGGTTTGAGTGTCGATGCCAACACTGTAATGGATGCCTTCCGGCGGGCTGCAAACCGGCTGTGACCAGAGTGACGGGGGTCCGGCGGCGTGGTGGCAAGGCAGAACAGGCAGTGTTCCCTAGCCTAGGAGGATGGGCAGGCAAGGCAATTCACCAGCACGCGGCACGGCATCGGGTTCCAGCAGCGTCCGGAAGCCGAGCGCCGCCGTGTACCGCCGCCGGAGGCTGGTGGCCGGCGGTGCGCTGCTTCTGGTGATCGCGCTGGTGATCAGCGGATTCGCCCTGGCGGGGGCCTTCAAGGGCGGTTCGCAGCAGGCGTCCTCCACCCAGCCGTCTTCCACCGATCCGGCCACCTCCCAGGCTTCCCCGTCTGCTGCCGCCACCCCCTCGGCGTCCGCGTCGGCAACCCCGTCCGCCACGCCGTCGCCCACTGCCTCCGCCACCCCTGCCTGCAACCAGAACCTGGTGACCGTATCGGCGTCCACGGACAAGCCCGCCTACGGCCCGGGGGAAAACCCGCTGCTCACCCTGAAGGTGACCAACGGCGGCACGGTTCCCTGTGAGGTCAACATCGGGACCTCGCAGATGGAGTTCCTGGTGACCAGCGGATCGGACCGCATCTTCTCGTCCAAGGACTGCCAGGCGTCCAGCGAGGACCTGGTCAAGGTCATCGCGCCCGGCGCCGGCGAAACGGCCAACTTCCCGTGGAGCCGGAACCGCAGTGCCGACGGGTGCAAGGCGGTGGCCGCAGCTCCGGGCGGCGGCGGGGCCTACTACATCTTCACCGCGAAGCTGGGTTCGCGCGCCAGCCCCAAGGCCGTCTTCCAGTTGAACTGAGCTGCTGCTTCATCGATTGCTGCCTAATTGTCGTTTTCAGGCTTCATAACGACAACTACGGAGCACTCGATGAGCGGTGTCCCACGCATGAGGACTTTAGAGGAAGCGGTCCAGGAGGCTTGCCTCGGCCATCCGGCTCAGGCCTTCACGCACGGTGCGGGCGCGCTGGTCACCGATGCCGTCAACCGTCATGAGGTCATCGATGGTGGCCGCCATGAGGAACTGCAGGCCGCCGAAGTGGTCCACCAAGCGGTCGGCCACGGCCTTGGGGACAGCCTTCAGGCCGGACAGCAGCCGGTAGCCGCGGGGCTGGACGACGGCATCGAGATTGGCCTCACCGCCTGCGAACCCTACGATCGCGGAAATCCTTCCGAGATCGATCAACTCGGTCGGACCGAGGCTGACCAGCTCATTGACGGCCCTGTCGATGTCTTCAGCGGAAGCATTGGGGCTGGCGTAATCGCGGATGATCACGTCGCTGCCCGGACCCCGGCCCACCGTGAGCTCATCCAGCTGGAGGGAAAGGAGCCGGCCGTCTTCGCCCAGTTCCAGGACGTACTGCGAGATCTCCTCGGAAATGCGGCGGACCATCTCCTGCCGCTGGAGGGTGACGGCCACGTCCCGCACCGTCACCATGGCCTCGATTTCCAGCGCGGACAGCGAACTGGTGACCTGGTCCAGGCGGGCCACGTAGCGCTCAAGGGTGGCCAGGGCCTGGTTGGCGCGGGCCAGGACGTTCTCCGAGCCTTCCAGGACGTGCCGCAGGCCATTCACGTAGAGGGCAATGATCTGCATGGACTGGCTCACGGAGATGACGGGGACGCCGGTCTGCTTGGCCACCCGTTCCGCCGTGCGGTGGCGGGTGCCCGACTCTTGGGTCTCGATGCTGGAGTCCGGAACCAGCTGGACGGCGGCGCGCAGGATGTTGCCGGCGTCCCTGTCGCAGATGATGGCGCCGTCCATCTTGGCCAGCTCCCGCAGCCTGGTGGGCGAGAACTCGATGCCGATGTCGAATCCGCCGGAGCAGATGGAATCGATGGTGCGGTCGGAGCCCAGGACGATCAGTGCGCCGGTGCGGCCGCGCAGGATCCGTTCCAGGCCGTCGCGAAGGGGCGTTCCGGGTGCCACCCTGCCCAGAGTGGCCCTCAGCGATTCTTCGGGGCTCCGCGCCATAGGTGTTTCCCTTCAAAGGTGCGGACTCCCACCCGCAGGAATGCCGGCGTCCGCAGTTGGCCGGCAGGATCAAAAAGTGCTGTGATTCCCGCAAGCTCCATGATAGGGGCAAGAAACGCAACTTCCGCACGGGCAAGCCCCAAAGTGCCCCATTAGGGGGTGCGCGGAAGGGCCGGAAAAATGCCCGCCGGCCACTTGGGCCCGGTAGCCACTTTTGGTCCGTTGTGCCATGGCTCCGCTGTTGGTCAGGCGGGCCGGCCCAGGGGCGTGAGCGTTTTGGTGCTGCCGTCCCAGAGCCGCGCCGCCGTGCAACGGCCGTCCAAGCGCAGGTTCAGCAGGTCCATGGCTGCGCCCAGCTGGTCCCCGCGGATCCGGCGCGAGATGGTCACGTGCGGGGTCCAGGCTCCCGGGGCCGTCATGGGCAGGGCGCCTGAGAGGGCCCCGTGCAGGTCGCGGTGCAGGTCCAGGAGGGGTGCAGCCAGGAGGACTGCCCTGGCGAGGACGTACCTTCCGGTGCCTGCCGGGAAGACAACCGCTCCGGACAGTGCGATGTCCATGGGCAGCCGGTGCCAGGGCCCATCGCCACCTACCTGCAGTTCCGGGCCGGCGGCGAGCGTGACGTGCGGGGCGTTGCTGGGGGAGGTGTGCGCTGCCAGGCTGGGAAGGCCCGCGGCCTCCAGCCGGGCCCAGTCGTCCCTGACCAGGGAATCCGTAAGGCTGTCAAAGACCAACTCGATGCTGCGCATGGAAACATCATGCCGGTCTCCGGTCCCGGGCCCGCGGTGCTTGGGCGGCACCTGCATGCCGGGTGGCTGGTGCCGCCGCCCCGCCGTCGTGCATCAGCGCTTCCGTTCCCGGAGCATCCGTTCCAGGTCCCGGCTGAGCTTCGAAAGGGATGCGGCGCGGAGCGCATTATGCTCTGCCGGCGTTTGCATCCCGCGCTTCCGGGACGGGCCGGACGGGTCCGCCTGCTCGTGCGCTGGCCCCTTTGCCTCTGCTGTGCCGCTGCCCGTGCCGGAACCCAGGTTGGTGGCCAGCGGGTCGAAAAAGAGGTTCCCGGAGAAGGTGGCGCCATGCATCATGCGCCCAAGCTAACGCCATGGCATTTCGCGGCCTTGAACGTCCGGTTTCGCCCACGTTAAGCGCCACCCGGCCGGTTTGCGGCCCTGCGATAAACTTGTACTTTGGCCGTTTGCCAATTGCATTCCCCGCCCTTGAGTCGCAGCGCAGTATCCGACAGGCCCCTGGGCAGCCACAAACCGCAGCGAAGGTAGCACCGTGTCCCAAGATGTCCTGACCCCCGCCCGGATCTCCGAGATTCACAAGGAAGCGGGCCGCCGCAGGACTTTTGCCGTCATCTCCCACCCGGACGCCGGAAAGTCCACCCTCACCGAGGCGCTGGCCCTGCACGCGAAAGTCATCGGCACCGCCGGCGCGTCCAGCGGCAAGGCCAACCGCAAGGAAACGGTCTCCGACTGGATGCAGATGGAAAAGGACCGCGGCATCTCCATCAGCTCCGCCGCCCTCCAGTTCTCCTACCGCGACACCGTCATCAATCTCCTGGACACCCCCGGGCACGCGGACTTCTCCGAGGACACCTACCGGGTGCTCGCCGCCGTGGACTGCGCCGTGATGCTGGTGGACGCCGCCAAGGGCCTGGAAACCCAGACCATGAAGCTCTTTGAGGTCTGCAAGCAGCGGAACCTGCCCATCATCACCGTCATCAACAAGTGGGACCGGCCCGGCCTGGATGCGCTGGCACTGATGGACGAAATCACCGAACGCACCGGCCTCCAACCCATGCCGCTGACCTGGGCCGTGGGCATCTCCGGTGACTTCCGGGGCGTCTGGGACCTGCGCAATGACCGCTTCGCCCGGTTCCAGCGCAACAACGCCGGCGCCCAGATCGCCATCACTGAATACTTCACCCCGGAGGAAGCCGCGGAAGATCAGGGCAGCAACTGGTCCGACGCCGTTGACGAAGCGGGGCTGGTGGTCGAGTCCAACCTTGAGTTCGACGTCGACGCCTTCCACGCAGGCAAGGCCACCCCCATCCTGTTCAGCTCCGCCGCCCTGAACTTCGGCGTCAAGGAACTGCTGGACGCACTGGTGGACTTCGCCCCGCCCGCAGCCCCCCGGCCGGACATCGACGGCAACCCCCGCCCCGTGGAATCGCCGTTCTCCGGCTTCGTGTTCAAGGTCCAGGCCGGCATGAACAAGGCACACCGCGACCACGTGGCCTTCATCCGCGTCTGCTCCGGCGTCTTCGAACGTGGCATGGTGGTCACGCAGACCCGCACCGGAAAGTCGTTTGCCACCAAGTACGCCCAGCAGGTGTTCGGCCGCGAACGCGAAGTCATCGACGAGGCCTATCCGGGCGATGTGGTGGGCCTGGTCAACGCGTCGTCCCTGCGCGTGGGCGACAGCCTGTTCCTCGAAAACCCGGTGGAGTACCCGGCCATCCCGCTGTTCGCCCCCGAGCACTTCCAGGTTGCCCGGTCCAAGGATCCCAGCAAGTTCAAGCAGTTCCGCCGCGGCATCGAGCAGCTCGAACACGAGGGCGTCATCCAGCTGCTCCGCTCCGACCTCCGCGGTGACCAGGCGCCGGTGCTTGCCGCCGTCGGGCCCATGCAGTTCGAAGTGGTGGAGGACCGGATGGCGCACGACTTCAGCGCGCCCATGCGCCTGGAACGCCTACCGTACTCGCTGGCCCGGATTTCGACGGCGGATGCCATGCCCGCGCTGGCCAACGTGCCCGGCGCTGAGGTGCTGCTGCGGTCCGACGGCGAGTACCTCGCCCTGTTCAACGACGTGTGGGCGCTGCGGCGGATCGAGAAAAACCACCCCGACCTCACGCTCGTGCCCATCGGCACGCACAACCCCGCAAAGTAGGGCTTTTATGGCTGGCATCGAATCCCGCGCACTGGTCACCGGCGCCGGCACAATCAACCCCCTGGGTTCCACAGTCAAGGAAACCTGGGAGGCACTGCTTGACGGGCGTTCCGGTATCGGGGCGCTCGAGGATGACTGGGCGGCGCAGCTGCCGGTCAGGATCGCGGGGCAGGTCACGGCAGAGCTTTCGCAGCACCTCAGCACGCGCGAGATGAAGCGGATGGACCGGTGCGGCCAGCTGGCGCTGGTTGCGGCCCGCGAAGCCTGGGCGCAGGCCGGACGCCCGGAGGTTGATCCCGAACGCTTCGCCGTGGTGATCGGCTCGGCCTACGGCGGCCTCGGTTCCACCCTCGAGCAGGACCGGGCGCTCGCCGCATCAGGCCCCCGCAAGGTCTCGCCGCACACCCTCACCCGGCTCATGGTCAACGGCCCTGCCGCGTGGGTGTCCATCGACCTCGGCGCCCGCGGCGGCGCCCGGACGCCTGTCAGCGCCTGCGCATCCGGGGCTGAGGCCATTGTCCAGGCAGCCGAGATGATCCGCTCCGGTGCAGCCGACGTCGTGATTGCCGGCGGTGTGGATGCCTCCGTAAACGATCTGGTGATCAGCGGCTTTTCGCAGATCCGTGCCCTGTCCACCTACCCTGGTGAGCCGCAGCGGGCATCGCGGCCGTTCGACGGCGCCCGTGACGGATTCGTGCTTGCCGAAGGCGCCGCCGTGGTGGTGCTGGAGAGCGAGGAGCACGCCCGCGCCCGGGGCGCCGCCGTGCTCGGCGCGGTGGCCGGGGGTGCAGTGACGTCCGACGCGAACGACATTGTGGCCGCCGACCCCGCGATGCAGCGACGGGTCATGCAGAAGGCGCTGGACTCGGCCGGGATGCAGCCCGCGGACATCGGGTTCGTCCACGCGCATGCCACCTCCACCCCCGTGGGCGACCGGCTGGAAGGGCAGGCCATCAACGCCGTCTTCGGCGCGGCTGTCCCCGTCACCTCCACGAAGGGGCACACCGGGCACCTGCTGGGCGGGGCCGGCGCGCTGGCCGCCGTCGTGGTCCTTGAAGCCCTGCGCGAAGGAAAAGTGCCCGCGACGCTGAACGTGGAGGAACTGGACCCCGACGTGGACCTCAACGTCATCACCGAAGGCACCCACCAGCTGCCCCCGGAGTCTGCCCCGGCAGGGCTGGTGAATGCCTTCGGTTTTGGCGGCCACAGCGTGGCCCTGGTGATTACGGGCGCCTGACTACCGCCAGAACGCCGGAAGGGGGCCGGGGACGCCGTACCGTTCCGGCGTCCCGGCCCCGTTCCGGCGATTTCGAGGACCCGGCTCGTCAGGCGCGGCTGGGAACCGCCGCCCCGGAGGCGTCCGCTGCGTTCCCGGCCGGTTCCGCGGTGCGGCGCTCCCTCAGGAAGTAGACCAGTCCGGCAGCCGCTGCGGACGCTGCGGCCAGGGCGAACAGCCCGGGAATTACGCTGCCTGTCTGTTCCTTGATGATGCCGAAGCCGAAGGGTGCCACGAAGCCGCCCAGGTTGCCCAGCGAGTTGATGATGGCGATGGCGGGGGCCAGGACCAGCGGGTGCAGGCCGGACTGGGGGATGGTCCAGAACAGCGGAGATGCGCTCTTGAAACCCATGGCGGCGATGGCCAGGAACACCAGCGCCAGCACCGGGGATGCCACGGCAGCAGCGTACGTGCCGGCCGCGGCCACCAGGAGCGCAACCACCAGCAGGGGCTTCCTGGACTTGGCCTTGTCCTGCCACTTCGCGGCGAAGTACATGGCGACGACGGCACAGATCCAGGGGATGGAGGACAGGAAGCCGGCGGAGAGGTCCGTGGTCCCCGGAATCCGCTTGACGATGCTGGGAAGCCAGAACGTGTTGGCGTAGATGGACAGCTGGATGGCGAAGTAGATACCGCACAGAAGCAGGATCTGCGGGTTCAGGAGCATCTTCCAGCGGTTGACCTTCCCGGTGTCCGCCGTGGGGTGCTGTTCATCCTCGGCGCTGATCGCCTGGGCCAGGGCGGCTTTTTCGGCCGGGGACAGCCACCTGGCGTCCTGGATCCTGGCGTCGAGCAGGAAGAAGACCACGATGCCCACCAGCACGGAGGCAATGCCTTCGAAACCGAACAGCCATTGCCAGCCGTGCAGGCCCAAAGCGCCCTGAAGGCTCAGGAGCATCCCGGCGACCGGCCCGGAGATGGCGGCCGCCACGGAGGAGCCGGCGATGAAGACAGCGGTCGCCTTGCCCCGCTGGCCTGCCGGAACCCAGCGCGCGAAGTAGAAGATCACGGCCGGGAAGAATCCGGCCTCTGCAGCGCCCAGGAGGAACCGCAGGATGTAGAACATGGTTTCGTTCTGCACGAACGCCATGAGGAAGGAAACGATGCCCCAGCTGACCATGATCCTGGTCAACCAGATTTTCGCGCCGTACTTTTCCATCATTACGTTGCTGGGCAGTTCGAAGATCGCATACGCGATGAAGAACAGGCCGGCACCGAAACCGTATGCTGCGGCGCCGATGCCGACGTCCGCCTGGAGGTGGTCCTGGGCGTAACCGATGTTGGAGCGGTTCAGTTGGTTGCAGACCAGCATGACCAGCATGACCGGGAGCACGCGCTTGAAAAACTTCCTGGTGGCGGATGCCAGGTCCAGGACGGCGTTGTCCACAGGCTTCATTGAGTGTTTCCTTTGGGTGGGGACTGGCAAGGCCGGGGCCTCGGAGAAATTACCGGACAGCTGCCGGGGAAGGCCGCGGCAGCTGTCCGTGACGGAACGCTGGTTATCTGACCAGGCAGGGCCGCTTGGGGTCGAAGGCCCAGCCGTCGATGTAGTACTGCATTCCGATGCTGTCGTCGCGGGCGTCCAGGCCGTGCTCCAGGTACAGCTGGTGGGCTTTGTCCAGGGCGTTGCGGTCCAGTTCGATGCCGAGCCCGGGTTTGTTGGGAACCTCGATGGCACCGTCCCTGATCTGCAGCGGCTCCGTGGTGAGGCCCTGGCCGTCCTGCCAGATCCAGTGCGTGTCAAGGGCAGTGATTTCACCCGGGGCGGCTGCACCGGTGTGCGTGAACATGGCCAGCGAGATGTCGAAGTGGTTGTTCGAGTGCGATCCCCAGGTCAGGCCGAATTCGTTGCACAGCTGCGCCACCCGGACCGAGCCGTGCATGGTCCAGAAGTGCGGGTCCGCCAGCGGGATGTCGACGGCGTTGCTCCGGACCGCGTGGGACATTTCGCGCCAGTCGGTGGCGATCATGTTGGTGGCGGTCTTCAGGCCGGTGGCACGCCGGAATTCGGCCATGACTTCACGGCCGGAGAAGCGGCCTTCGGCACCGCAGGGGTCCTCGGCGTACGCCACGACGCCCTGCATCCGCTTGCCCAGCCGGATTGCCTCCTCGAGGAGCCAGCCGCCGTTCGGGTCCAGCGTGACGCGGGCGTCCGGAAACCGCTTGGCCAGGGCGGTGACGACGTCCACTTCGTCGTCGCCTGACAGCACGCCGCCCTTGAGCTTGAAGTCGCTGAATCCGTAGCGTTCCTGGGCGGCTTCGGCGAGGGCGACGACGGCTTCCGGAGTCATGGCCTCCTGGCGGCGGAGCTTCTCCCAGCGGTCCGACGGGTTGTCTTCCACGAGGTAGGGCAGGTCTGTGCGCTTGTGGTCGCCGACGAAGAACAGGTACCCGAGCATCGGCACCGAGGTCCGCTGCTGCCCGTCACCCAGCAGTTCCGCCACTGGGACACCCAGGAACTGTCCGTGCAGGTCCAGCAGGGCGGATTCGACGGCGGTCACGGCGTGTACCGCGGTGCGCAGGTCGAAGGTCTGGAGCCCGCGGCCTCCGGCATCGCGGTCCGCGAATGCCGCCGCAACCTCGCGCAGCAGGGACCGGTAGCGCGCCACCGGCTTGCCCTTGAGCAGCGCGCCGGCCTCCTCAATGGTGGTGCGGATCTTCTCACCGCCGGGAACTTCACCCAGGCCGGTCCGGCCCTCGGAGTCGGTGATGATGACGATGTTGCGGGTGAAGAAAGGACCGTGCGCGCCGCTGAGGTTCATCAGCATGCTGTCGTGCCCGGCGACCGGCACCACCTCGATGCCCGCGATAAGGGGCTGAATGCTCATGCGCTGACTTCTGCTTTCTCGGCTGCGGGCATCACGTCGCCGTTGATGCGGCGGTTGAGGTGCCAGGGGTTGCTGTCCTGGAGGGGTTCGGGGAGGAGTTCCTGGGGAAGGTTCTGGTAGGCGACGGGGCGGAGGAAACGGTGGATGGCCAGGGTCCCGACGGAGGTGGTACGGGAGTCGGAGGTGGCGGGGAAGGGGCCGCCGTGGACCATGGCGTGGCCTACTTCCGCTCCTGTGGGCCAGCCGTTGACGATGATCCGGCCTACCTTTTGTTCCAGGACGGGGATGAGGGGTGCTGCCATCGCGTAGTCGGACTCTGTGAGCTGGAGGGATGCGGTGAGCTGGCCTTCCATCCGGGTGGCGGCCTGGAGGAGGTCCTCGGTGTTGTTGTACTGGATGACCAGGGACGCGGCGCCGAAGATTTCCCCGTGCAGGACGTGGTTGTTCAGGAACTGCTGGATGCCGGTGCCGAAGATGGTGGGGGCGGGGGCGTTGCGGGTGGGGCCGGGGGTGCCCTGGCCAATCAGTTCGACGCCGGCCGCTGAGCCGAGTGCCTCGGTTCCGGTGTTCCAGGAGCTGGCGATGCCTTCGGTGAGCATGGTCTGTCCGGAGCAGGCGGCAGTGGCGCGTGCGACGGCGGTGGCGAGTTTGTCGCCCAGCTCGCCGGCGGGGGCGAACAGCAGGCCCGGTGAGGTGCAGAGCTGGCCGGAGCTTGCGGTGACGGAAGCGACGTACTGCTGGGCGATGGCGTCAATGCTTTCGGTGCCGCCGGTGAGGGCGCCGTCGAAGACGAAGACGGGGTTCAGGGAGGACATTTCGGCATAGACAGGGATGGGTTCGGGGCGGGCGGCGGCAGTCTTCATCAGGGCGATGCCGGCGGATTGGGAACCGGTGAAGCCGACGGCCTTAATGGCGGGATCGGCCACGAGTGCCTGGCCGATGCTCGCGCCGGGGCCGTAGATCAGGGAGAACACGCCGGGGTGCAGGCCTGCGTCCCTGACGGCCTTGGTCACGGCCTGGCCCACGAGTTCGCTGGTGCCGGGGTGGGCGTTGTGGGCCTTGAAGACCACGGGGCAGCCGGCGGCGAGGGCGGATGCGGTGTCTCCTCCCGCCGTCGAAAAGGCCAGCGGGAAGTTGCTGGCGCCGAACACCGCCACCGGGCCGAGCGGGATCTGGCGCTGGCGGATGTCCGCGCGGGGCAGCGGGGTGCGGTCGGGAAGGGCGGGATCGATCCGGACGCCGCGGAAGTCGCCTTGGCGGACCACGCCGGCGAAGAGGCGCAGCTGGCCGGTGGTGCGGGCGCGTTCGCCCTGCAACCGTGCGGCAGGAAGACCCGTTTCCTGTTCGGCGCGGGTGATCAGTTCCTCACCGATGGCGTCGATGTTGTCGGCGATGGCCTCCAGGAACGCGGCGTGGGTCTCCGGGTCAAGAGTGCTGAAGGACGCAAAAGCATCCTTCGCTGCTGCGGTCGCGGCCTGGAGCTGCTCCCCGGTGAGCAGGGTGTACGCGGGCTCGAGGGCCTCGTTGGTGGCGGGATTGAACCCGAAAGTGGTTTTGCCTGCGCCGGCAACCGTCCGGCCGGCGATGAGTGAATGTCCGGTAAGGGTCATGGGTTCCTCCTGTGGTTGGAGTGGTGCGGTCTGTGGTGACGGCTAGGAAACGGTGGCGATCAAGGCCTTCAGGTCCGCGAAGTCCTGCGGGGCCAGGTTCTGCAACGGAGGCCGGACGGGTCCCGCGGACCGGCCAATGGCCTCCAGCCCGCCCTTGACGATGGACACGGAATAGCCCTTCACGCGGTCACGGATGTCCAGGTAGGGAATGACGAAGTCATTGAGCTTCTTGTTCACGGCGGCGCGGTCATTGTTGCGGACGTCCTGGTAGAAGTCCAGCGCGAACTGCGGAACGAAGTTGTACATGGCGCTGGAGTACGTGCTCATCCCCAGCTGCAGCAGCGGCAGCGCGAAGGTCTCGGCGGTGGGCAGGCCGCCAAGGTAGAACAGCCGGTCGCCGAGCTTGGCGTAGACGCGGGCGTCGTGTTCCAGGTCGCCCACGCCGTCCTTGAACCCGATCAGGTTTTCGTGCCGCTCCGCGAGGGTTGCCACTGTGGTGTCTTTGTAGATGGCGTTGGCCCGGTTGTAGATGATAACGCCCAGCGAGGTGGCTTTGCAGACCGCGCTGACGTGCTCCACCAGGCCGTCCTGGTCGGCTTCGGTCAGGTACGGGGGCAGGAGGAGGATACCTTCAGCACCTGCAGCCTCCGCGGCCTGGGCGTTTGCGATGGCCTGGGCGGTGGACCCGCCCGCCGATGCCAGGACAGGTACCCGGCTCCCCACTTCCTCGACGGCGGTGCGCACCACGTGCTCCGATTCGGCCGGCGTGAGTGAGAAGCCTTCGCCGGTGCCGCCGGCGGCAAACAGGCCGGCAACCGGGAAGCTCGCCTGCCACGCCAGGTGCTTGCGGTAGTTCTCTTCATCGAACTGCAGGTTCGCGTCGAAAGAGGTCACGGGGAAGGACAGCAGGCCTTCCTTGAGCGTGTCCGCGAGTTCCTGGGGGGTGTACTTAGCCACGGTGTGGTCCTTCGGTAGGTGCGCCGCGCGGCGGCAGGCTGATGGTTCCTCTCCAGAGTAGGAGGGACCCTGATGCCTGTCTAAGTGCATTTTTGTATGTATTGATACCTTCCCGGCATCAAGGTTCGCGCGGATTCGAGGCTACTCCATGGCGAACTCCAGGTCCCTTAGGAGGCGGGAAAGGGCAGGGTTGGTGACGCGGCGGTTCCACAGGGCATGGAGTTCGACCTGCTCGCTGTCGCCGCCCTCGAGTGGCAGGAATTCCACTCCGCGGATGCCCAGCATGGTGGCCGAGTGCGGCACGAATGCCAGGCCCCGGTTGGCGGCAACCAGCGACACCATGGTGAGGATCTGGCTGACCGTATGCACAACATTGGCGTGCCGGATGGGCAGCATGCGCACCACCAGGTCATAGAAGTAACGGGCCTGCGTGGGGGAGTGCATGATCAGGGGCTCCTCGCTGAAATCGTCAGCGGTGATGTTCCGTCCCAAGCCCGTGAGGGGATGGCCTTCGGGGACGGCCAGCATTATCGACTCCCTGTAGAGCAGGTGTGAGTCGAAGGTGTCCGTGTCGAACGGGGGGCGGGCCAGCCCCAGGTCCAGTTCGCCGGTCAGCAGACCTGCCAGCTGTTCGCCGGTGACAAGTTCCTGCAGCTCGATGTCCACATCCGGAATGATGCCCGAAAGTTCGCCCAGCAGCGGGCCCAGGATGCTGAAGCCGCTGGCTGCGGTGAATCCGATCCGCAGCACGCCCGACTTGCCGGACGCGATCCGGCGTGCTGTCACCGGGGCCCTTTCGGCGAGGGCCATCAGCCTGCGGGCCTCATCCAGGAAGGTCCGGCCGGCGGACGTCAGCTCCACCTTCCGGTTGTCACGCTCCAGCAGCTCGGCCCCCACGATCTTTTCCAGCTTTTGTATCTGCCGGCTGAGTGGTGGCTGCGTCATATTGAGCCGTTCCGCTGCCCGGCCGAAATGCAGTTCCTCGGCAACGGCAATGAAGCCGGCCAGCTGGTCGAAAGTAAACATGATGCCTTCCGGGTATCAAATGATGCAGATAAGGGCTTAGACAGGCATCATAGCGGCTCCCTACACTCGACAAAGCGAAGCGGGGTGACCCCCTTCACGGCTGTTCCGGGCGCCCCAGCCCGCACTTGCACTTGCCCTAGGAGTTCCAATGATGCACTTCCCGTCACGCCGCGCCGTCCTCGGAACGGCGTCCCTCTTCGCCCTGTTGGCACTGACCGCCTGCGGCGGCAATGTTGCCGGCGGAGCCGCGGCCGGCAACACCTCCACATACCCGTCCGGCCCCGTCACAATGACAGTAGGCCAGGCCGCCGGCGGCAGCACCGACCTCATTGCCCGGGCACTCGCCGACGGAGCGGCCAAGACCCTGGGTGCCCCGATGCCGGTGGTGAACAAGCCTGGAGCCAATGGTGCGCTGGCCACGAAGGAAGTTTCGGGCAAGCCGGCCGACGGCCAGGAACTGGTCCTCCTCACCGCTTCGCTGATCACCATCACGCCCCTGGCCGTCAGCAAGGACGAGGCCGTCAACCTGGATGACCTCGATATCATCACCGGCCTCTCCCAGGACGACTACGTCCTCGTGGCCAGCCAGGGCTCCGGTTTCAAGAGCTTCAAGGATGTCACCGCAGCCGGCCGCAACGTCACCTTCGGCACCACGGGCGTGGGCACCGGCAGCCAGCTCGCCCAGACAGTGCTGTTCAAGCAAGCCAACGTGC
Organism: Paenarthrobacter sp. 22069; assembly: GCF_052046035.1. NCBI lineage: Bacteria > Bacillati > Actinomycetota > Actinomycetes > Micrococcales > Micrococcaceae > Paenarthrobacter > Paenarthrobacter sp. 22069. The sequence continues at coordinate 97,705 of NZ_JBQEQF010000010.1, forward strand.
AGGGCACCGATGTCCCGTTTGACAGCGGCAAGCCGGCCCTGACCGCGGTGCTGGGCAACCAGGTGGAGCTGGCCACGGTCCAGCTGGGCGAGGCTATGGCCCAGATCCAGGCCGGGAAGGTGGCGCCGCTGCTGGTCTTCTCCGAAGAGCGCAACAGCTTCCTGCCGGATGTCCCGTCCGCAAAGGAAGCGGGCTATGACGTGCCGGTGGCGCAGTACCGTGCGGTCGCGGCCCCGAAGGGTACGCCCCAGGAGGTCAAGGATAAGCTGGCCGCCGCCTTCAAGGGCACCTTCAGCTCCGATGCCTACAAGGAGTTCAACAAGAAGAACCTCCTGACCCCCAAGGAGATTTCCGGCGAGGAAGTGGTCACCCAGTGGAAGGACTACGCCGCGAAGTACAAGTCCCTGGTGGAGAAGTACGGCATCAGCCTCAGCGGGAACAAGTAACGGCCATGGAGACTACTCCAGCAGTCGCTGCCGGAAGGAACGGGAGCACAACCCGGCATCAGGATGGGGACGCATTGCCCGGCCCGGACGAAGAACTTCCGGAAGCCCTGACCCCCGAAGAGCTCGCCGCGCAGTGGGAGGAGGAAAAGCCTCCGGCTGCCGGACCGATGGCCAACGCCGCCTCCTCCCTGGTGGTACTTGCCATCGGGATCGGTGCCCTCACATTGTCAGTTGCCATGGGCCTGGGCACTCCGGAAAAGCCCGAGCCCGGGCTGTGGCCCTTCCTGACCAGCTGCGTCATGGTGGCCCTGGCCATCTTCCAGCTGGTATGGGGCCGGCATAACCGGGATGCGGAGAAATTCACCCGGATGTCGCTCTCCCCATTTATCGGCCTGGCCACGCTTGCCGCCATGGTGGCACTGATGCCCGTGATCGGTTTCGAGATCCCGTCCCTCCTCCTGTGCATCGTCTGGATGAAATTCCTGGGCAGCGAAACCTGGCGCTCGGCCCTCCTGGTCAGCGCAATCGTCGTCGCCGCGTTTTACGGGATCTTTGTCCTGGCGCTCGGCACCTCCATCCCCCACCTCTTCTAGGAGACCACCGTGGATTTCCTCAATCCTGTGATCAACGGTTTTTCGGTCGTCCTGGAACCGATGAACCTGCTGTACTGCCTGATCGGCGTCGTGATCGGCATGCTGATCGGCGTGCTGCCCGGGCTTGGACCCGCAGCCACCATCGCCATCCTGCTGCCCCTGACCTACAGCGTGGAACCCGTCACGGCGATCATCATGCTGGCCGGCATCTTCTACGGTGCCCAGTACGGCGGCACCATCACCTCCGTACTGCTGCGGCTGCCCGGTGAGGCATCGTCGGTGGTCACCGTCTTTGACGGGTACCAGATGGCCAGGCAGGGCAAGGCGGGGACCGCCCTCGGCCTGGCAGCCATCGGCTCCTTCATAGGCGGAACCGCAGCAATCATTGGCCTGACCTTTCTGGCCCCCGTGGTGGCCGGCTTTGCCCTCGACTTCGGACCGGCCGAATACTCCGCCCTGGCCATGCTGGGCATCCTGCTGGTGGCGACCATCAGCGGAGGTTCCAAGGCCAAGGCACTCATCGCGGCCGCCGTCGGACTCCTGCTCGCAACCGTGGGACGCGACGTCTTCACCGGTGAAAGCCGTTTCACGTTCGGCAGCCTGCAGCTGGCCGACGGCATCGACTTCGTGCCCATCGCCATGGGGCTCTTCGGCCTGGGCGAGATCCTCTACAACCTGGAGGAGCGGCACCGCGCCGCCAAGGCGCCGTCGAAAGTCTCCAACGTCTGGCCCTCCCGGTCCGATCTAAAGCATGCCTCCGGCGCCATCACCCGCGGATCCGTTCTCGGCTTCTTCCTGGGCATCCTGCCCGGCGGCGGTGCCACCATCGCGTCCATGGCCTCCTACGCAATGGAAAAGAAGCGGGCCAAGCAGCCGGAGCGCTTCGGCAAGGGAGCTCCGGAGGGCGTGGCCGGGCCGGAAACAGCGAACAACGCGGCGGCGACGTCATCCTTCATTCCGCTGCTGACCCTCGGCATTCCGGCCAACGCCACCATGGCACTGATGTTCGGGGCGCTGCTGATCCAGGGCGTAACACCCGGCCCGCAGTTGGTGGAGCAGAACCCCGACCTCTTCTGGGGCGTGGTCAACTCCATGTACATCGGCAACATCCTGCTGCTGATCATGAGCCTGCCCCTGGTGGGCATCTTCGTCCGGATCCTCCGGGTCCGCGCGGCCATCCTCGCACCGATCACCGCCCTGATCACGCTGCTGGGTGCCTGCACCATCAACAACAGCATGTTCGACGTCACGCTGGTGGTGTTCTTCGGCGTGCTGGGCTACCTGATGAAGAAGTTCGGCTTCGAGCCGGGGCCGCTGGTCCTGGCGTTCGTCCTCGGCGAGCTGCTGGAGAGTTCGCTGCGGCGCTCGCTGCTGGTCTTCGGCGGCGACCCTGCAGGGTTCTTCACCCGCCCCATCTCGGCAACACTGCTGGCGGTCTTTGTCCTCGTGGCTGTGCTGCCGGGCATCAGGAGCATGCTGGCCAGGCGTAAAGGCACGACGGCGGCAGCCGCCGCTGCCGGGAACAGCACCAACCAGAACATCAAGGAGAAGGTATGAGCATCATTGTAGGGTTCGTTCCCACCCCGGCCGGCGAGGCAGCCCTCGCCGCGGGAATTGCCGAAGCACAGCTCCGGCAGAAGGACCTATATATCGTGAACTCGGCCCGGCAAGGTGCGCCGGTGGACAAGTCGGTGGCGCCCGAGGATGTCCTCGCGCAGGCCGCGAAGCAGGCCGCCGACGCCGGCGTCACGGCCACCGTCATCCAGCCGCCTTACGAGCACGACCTCGCTGACGAGTTCCTGGATGTGGCGCGGGAGGTGGACGCCTCACTGATCGTGATCGGCCTCCGTCACCGGACCCAGGTGGGCAAGTTCATCCTCGGCAGCCACGCGCAGCAGATCCTCATGCAGGCGGACCGGCCTGTACTGGCGGTCAAGGCCGGGGCTGCCCGCTCCTAGGCCTCCCCGTCCTCAGCTCCAAAGCCGGACCCCGCCCCAAACCCGTCCCCGGCAACAAGCCTGTCCAGCGCATCGAGGATGGGCAGTTGCCCCTTGACGAGTTTGAGGCGGGCCTCCTGCCTGGGGAACCACCGCGCGTCGTCGATTTCGGGATAGTGCTGGATCCGGCCTGAACCCTTGGGCCATTCAAGCGGAAAGGTGTTGCTGCTGATCTCCTCCGGTGCGAAGTCCGCGTCTGCCGTGAAAACCGCAATGACTTTTCCGGAGGGTTGCCGGAATTCGCCAAGCAGCCGGTAGCCGGCCTCAGGGGCAGGCGTCCCCATCTCCTCGGCGAATTCCCGCAGCGCAGCCGCCAGGGGGTCCTCGCCATCGGCGTATTCGCCCTTGGGGATAGACCAGGCGTGCTGGTCCTTGCGGGCCCAGAAGGGGCCGCCCATGTGCGCTATCCAGACCTGCAGCCCGTCACGGGCGGCGGTGCCGGAAGCGGCATCCGGATCCCGGCGGTACAGCAGGATGCCGGCGCTTCGAATGGGCATTGATCCTCCCGCGGTGGTCCGCTTGCAGGCCATCGTCAAATTGCAGTCCGCCGTTAACGTGGAGTTCACGGCGCTGTTCTAGGTTATTCCCTCAGGCACTCTGCTCGAGAGGGATGGGACCACTCATGGCCAACATTGCTGAGGTTTTGGGACGGCTGACGCCGGAAGAAGTCGACGAGCTGCGCGGCCTTGGCCCGCAGGGCCACCTCCCGCGGCACTTGGTGGACGCCCTGGACCGCGCCGCCGGGGGAGCGGGTTCAGGCCGCGGCTATTACGTGGCAAACGGTAATGTGAACGCCACTGGCGGCCCGCTTCTGGTGCTGCGCAGCGACGTTTCGCGGTGGTTGGCAGGGGGCTGACCCCAGGCGCCCCGGTAGCGTCCCGCGGCTGAATCCGGCCTTTGCCGCCATCATTTACGGATGGGGGAGGACGAAGGTTGCCGTCGTGCCCCGGCCGGGTTCGCTGTCCAGGCTGATGGAACCGCCGTGGCCTTCCACGATCGTCTTGCTGACCGGAAGTCCCAGTCCAGCGCCGGGGATAGCCGTTTCACGGGAGCGGGCCGACCGGAAGAACTTGGTGAAGGCCTGTTCTTGTTCCTCCCAGCTCATGCCCATCCCCGTGTCGCTGATGGAACAGACCAATCCGGCTTCCGTACTGTGGGCGGTGGCAGTGATACGGCCGCCATGGGGCGAGAATTTGATGGCGTTCGACAGCAGGTTCCGGATGACCTGGCTGATCCTTGCCGGGTCAAGCCGGGCGGGAAGCGGCCGCTCCACGTCCAGCTTCAGTTCAAGCCCCGCGCCGGCCGCCTTGGGCAACACCGAGTCCACCGCCTCGGTGACAATCCGGGCGAGGTCCGTGTCTTCCGGGGACAGTTCCACGCGCTCGGACGCCACTGCAATGAGGTCGTTGACCAGGTTCAACAGGTGTTCGGCGTTCCGGCGGACCACGAGGAGTTCCTCCCGGATATCCTCATGTCCAGGCTCGTCCATGGCTAGTTCCAGGTAACCAAGAATGGACGTGAGCGGTGTCCTGAGTTCGTGCGACACGGTGCCAACGAAGTTGTCTTTCGCCGCGAGGGCCCCGATCAGCGAGGTCACGTCCACAAATGTAATGACCGCCCCGGCTTCCTGCCCGCCAGCGGCCGGGAAGCCATGCGAGCTCACGGAGTAGGCGCGCTGGCCGCCTTCGGGGCCCGCCCAGTACAGCTCGTCGGTGAACGCCTCCCCGTTGGCCGCGCGTACCGGCGGGGACATGACGGCCGGGACCCGGGTGGCACGGTCTGCTGCCAGGAGGTGGCCACGCCCGGGGCCCGGATTGGTGAGCCCGGCCAACGCGGCCTCGGCCTGCATGGCCCTGTTGGTCAGCACCGTCCTGCCGCGCCGGTCCACCACCCAAACACCGACTCCGACCGCTTTCAGCACGGCATCCAGAAGGCCCTGCCGGCGGACGCTTTCATCCAGGGCGCTGGCCAGGTCGTGCTCGTTTTCCACCAGCTTGATCCGCTGCCCCTGCAGGGTCCCGGATACCACGTGGGCAGTAACAGCGATAGCCGACATGACAAGGGGCAGGAAGATGGTGCGGATCATTGAAGCGCCGGTGGGCGGGCCGCCGATGGTGAAGGGCGGAACAAGAGTGCCGAGCACGGCTGCGAGTATGGCCAGGACGGGCATGTACGGGGCGCGTTGAGCCGCCAGCCAGACCACGGGAAACACCATCATGAGGCTCAGGACATTGAAGGCCGGGCCGCCGGCTTCCCGGGTGAACCCAACGGCGAGGCAGTCCAGCACCGGAATGACGACAAATGCATGTTCCGGCACCCGGTTCCACGGCACTGCCAGGCAGATGAGGAAGAGGGCCAGATGGGCCAGCAGGGCCAGAGCGAACAGGCTGTCACCAAACGCATCCGGGCTGAAGACGGCGGCAGCGGCAACCACCAGCCCGACGGTGATAGTCAGGGGAAGCTGGCTGACCACAACCCGCATGCGGCTCCCCAATCCGCCGTACAACCCGTCCAGCCGGTCGGGCACGACCGTAGCTGCCATCGGAAGGCGCGTCTGGCCTGACACGTGGCCCCTGCCAAAATGTTCCCGAATTACCAAATTGGCCCCCAGTGCCGAATTTGAGCAGGCCTCCCGCTGCAGGAAGGCTCTGCAAACACAGTACCCGCGACGGGCCCTTTGTCACGGTGGATGTCTACTGGCCACCAGCGTCCTAACCGATCAGCAGGCTCAGCGCTTCCGTGAGGTGCTCAACTTCGCGGACGGAAAATCCTGCGGGGACAGGACCCGGGCCGGTGTGGCTGGCAGGGACCACCGCGTGGGTGAATCCCAGGCGGTGGGCCTCCTGGATGCGCTGGTTGATGCCCGGCACCGGCCGGACCTCGCCTGCCAGGCCCACCTCGCCGAACGCGATCAGCCGGATTGGCAGGGGCTTGCGGGCTTTCGCCGACGCCACGGCGAGGGCCACCGCGAGGTCTGTTGCCGGTTCGCTGAGTTTCACCCCGCCGACGGTGGCGACGTAGGAATCGTCCTTGTGGAGCAGTGTCCCGGCGCGCTGCTGCAGAACGGCCAGCAGCATGGAAACGCGGGAACTGTCCAGGCCGCTGGTAGCGCGGCGCGGTTGTGAGTTGGGGCTTTCGGCGAGCAGTGACTGCACTTCCGCCAGCAGGGGGCGCCGCCCTTCCATGGTGACGGTGATGCAGGTGCCCGAGACCGGGTCCTTGGTGCGGCTGACGAACAGGCCGCTGGGATCGGCCAGGCCTTCGATGCCGTTCTCGTTGAGGTCGAAGCAGCCCACGTCATCGGTGGGGCCGTACCGGTTCTTCACGGCCCGGAGCATTCGCAGCCTCGAATGCCGCTCACCCTCGAACTGGCACACCACGTCCACCAGATGCTCCAGCAGGCGCGGCCCGGCGATGGAACCGTCCTTGGTCACGTGGCCCACCAGCAGGGTTGTCATGTTGCGCCGCTTGGCGGCGGCGATGATTGAGGCCGCCACTTCGCGCACCTGGGACACACCACCGGCGCTGCCGTCCACATCCGCGCTGCTGAGGGTCTGGACCGAGTCAACGATCAGCAGCCGTGGCTCGATCTTCTCCACCTGGCCCAGCGCCTGGCCCAGGTCCGTTTCCGCGGACAGGTACAGGGATTCGGCGACGGCGTCGATCCGCTCAGCACGAAGTTTCACCTGCGCGGCGGACTCCTCGCCGGTGACGTAGAGGACGTCCTGGGCGGTCCGGGCGAACTTCGCGGCGACGTCCAGCAGCAGCGTGGACTTGCCCACGCCTGGCTCGCCCGCCAGCAGGATGACGGCGCCGGGAATTAGCCCGCCGCCCAGCACCCGGTCCAGTTCGTCCACTCCGGTGGGGAGGAACGCGGCAGTGGTGGCGTCAACGTCCGCGATCCGCCGCGCCGGTTCAACCACTGTTGTAGCGGCCGTGGTCCGCGCCACCGCCGTGCCCGTTTCCTCAACGGTGCCCCACGCCTGGCACTCGCCGCAGCGGCCCACCCACTTAACGGTGGTCCAGCCGCATTCGGCGCATTTGTACGCGGGCGCCTTGGAAGCGCGGGAAGTCTTTGTTGCCATGCGTCCAACCCTAGTGGCGGGCACCGACACTACAGCGTCGGCAGAACATCCCGTGCCTCGGCGGCGTCCATGCCGGTGGCCTCGAGCAGGTCCACCATCAGCGGCCGGAACAGCATGACCACCGTTTCACCCTCCAGCCGCTGCACCTGCAGCAGCTTTGGATGCAGCCGTAGCGCAATCTCATTGAGGTCCCGGCGGGCCGTGCGCAGGTGGGCGCGCCGGACGCCGTCGTGCGTTTCCGCGAGCCCCAGCGACAGTTCGTCAATGGCGGCAGCGGTCTCCTGAAGCACCTCGGCGATGCTGTCCGTGGCCTCGTCCGACAACGCAGTGTGGTTGATGGCGCTGGTCAGACGCCGCGCGAAGACGCGGCTGTTCCTCAGCGCCAGGTCGATGAAGTCCAGCGACTGCTTCAGCCGGTCAAGCTCGTCGCGGTGCCTGCGGTAGGCAGGCGCCAGCGTGGCCACTTCGCCGGAGGCGCGGAGGGACTGGCGCATGGCATCCACCAGGGGCTGGCAGTTCCTGCCCCGGATGAGCGCATGCCATGCCTGCGTGGAGTCGCTGTTGACCAGGGCACCCGCGCATTCGCGCAGCACCTCGGCCAGCTCGTGCAGCAGTTTCTGGACGTCCCGGCGCGGCTCCCGGCGCGGATCCTTGGGCACCAGGATGGTCACCAGCAGGGCGCACATGCCGCCCACCACCGCATCGATGCTCCTGGTGAACGGGCCGCCGGACGGTGCCGGCAACAGCACCACCAGCAGCGACTGCAGGGCAAGCTGCGTGGTGAAGATGTTCCCGCTGTCCAGGAAGCGGGCCAGCAGGATGGAAAAGAGAAGCACGACGGCGGCCACCCAGATGTCGCCGCCCAGCCAGTGCAGGAGCAGGTCACCCACGGCAATGCCGATGGTGCAGCCAAGGCCGACCTCCATCACCCGCCGCAGCCGCGGCTCACGGGAAAACCCGAGCGCAATCAGCGACGAGGTGGCGGCGAACAGCGGGCCGGAATGGCCCAGGACATATTCCGCGAAGGCGTAGGCACCCACGGCGCAGACGGTCATCTGGATGGCGGGGACGAACGAGTTGCGGCTCCGGATCAGACCGGTCCGGACGCGGCTGCGCAGGAACCGCCTGGTTGCCGAGAGTCCTGCTTCGAATGCCATGGGTTCAAGTCTATTCAGTGGAGGCAGGGCGTTCGGGACAGGCCACTACGGCCGCACCTGTGATCCGCGCAATGGTGACCCGGCATATGTCAGCCAATATCCCGCCGTCGTTCATCCTCCGTTCACTTTGGACAGCCCATCCCGTTACCTGCGGCCCATAACTTACTGGAAGGTACACACCGTACGCATCGCGCAGCAGGGTTCTCCGGCCCTGTCCCGCACCTGAATAACCCTGGAAGGGGTACATCTAAGTGAAGGCACTCCGCTTCGGCCGCCACGCGGCTATCGCTGTCATCGCAGTCGGCGCACTCGCGCTCAGCGCCTGCGGTTCAGACAACGCCACGGGCACCGCTCCTGCCGGCAACCAGTCCGCCGCCGGCCCCAAGGTCACCGGCACGCTGACCGGCATCGGCTCTTCCGCCCAGGGCGCCGCCATGGACGCGTGGAAGACCAACTTCGCCTCCGCCAACTCGGGTGCCACCGTGCAGTACTCCCCGGACGGCTCCGGCGCAGGCCGCAAGGCCATCCTCGACGGCTCGGCCCAGTTCGCCGGCTCGGACGCGTACCTGAAGGACGATGAGTACGCCTCCTCCAAGTCCGTTTGCGGGCCCGACGGCGCCATCAACGTCCCGGTCTACATTTCCCCGATCGCCGTGGCCTTCAACGTTCCCGGCGTGACGGACCTCAAGCTGGACGCCACCACGGTCGCAAAGATCTTCCGCGGCCAGATCGCCAAGTGGAACGACCCCGCCATCGCCGCCCTGAACGCAGGCGTTTCGCTGCCCGACCTGAAGGTCACCCCGGTGAACCGCTCCGACGATTCGGGCACCACCCAGAACTTCACCGATTACCTGGCTGCCGCAGCTCCCAGTGTCTGGACTGACAAGGCTGCAGGTATCTGGCCTGCCAGCCTGCAGGGCGAAAATGCCAAGGGCACCTCCGGCGTCGTCAAGACTGTCACCGACACCCCGGGTGCCGTGACCTACGCTGACGACTCCGCAGTGAGCGGCAAGCTGGGTGTTGCCCAGATCAAGGTGGGTGATTCGTTCACCAAGATCTCCGCGGATGCTGCCGCCAAGGCAGTGGATGCCGGCAAGCCCGTTGAAGGCCGCGCCGCCAACGACCTGTCCATCAAGCTGGACCGCACCACCACCATCGCAGGGGCGTACCCCATCGTCCTGGTGTCCTTCCACGTCCTGTGCACCACGTACGACAAGCAGGAGACCGTTGACCTGGTCAAGGCCTTCGAGCACTACGTAGTCTCCGACGAGGGCCAGAAGGCTGCTGCAGACTCGGCCAAGTCTGCTCCGCTGTCCTCGGACCTGGCAGCCAAGGCCGTCAAGGCCATCGACTCGATCAAGGTCAAGTCCTAGCAAACGCTGCAAAACCGGGTTCCCCGCCTGCCGGAAGGCAGCGCGGGGAACTTGGCATTGCATCCGCTTCCTCCATCAAGCAACGAACCGAAGGGCCGTCGAATGACCGCCACCACCCTGACCAGTACCCAGGGCGCCGGACGCGCCGGCGACAAAGTCTTTTCCGGCGCCACGCTGGCGGCCGGCTGCCTGATCCTCGCCGTCCTCTTCGGCGTCGCGCTCTTCCTGGTGGTCCAGGCAGTTCCCGCCCTGACCGCACCCGCCGACAAGATCCAGGGCGGCCAGGGCTTCTTCGCCTACATCTGGCCCATCGTGATCGGCACACTGATCGCCGCCGTCATCGCGCTGGTGATCGCCACGCCCATCGCCATCGGCGTGGCACTGTTCATCTCGCACTTCGCACCCCGCCGGCTTGCTTCCGGGCTGGGCTACGTGGTGGATCTCCTCGCCGCCATTCCGTCCGTGGTCTATGGCGCCTGGGGTGCTGCCTTCCTGGCCAAGGAAATCGCCCCGGCCTATGGCTGGCTCGCGGCAAACATGGGCTGGCTCCCCATCTTCCAGGGCCCGGCCTCCAGCACCGGCAAGACCATCCTCACGGCGGGCATCGTCCTGGCGGTCATGGTCCTGCCGATCATCACGTCACTGTCCCGCGAAATCTTCCTGCAGACCCCCAAGCTGCATGAGGAGGCGGCGCTGGCGCTGGGCGCAACGCGCTGGGAAATGATCAAGATGGCAGTACTGCCCTTCGGCCGTCCCGGCATCATCAGTGCCATCATGCTGGGCCTGGGCCGCGCCCTGGGCGAGACCATGGCCGTTGCCCTGGTGCTCTCCTCCGGCGCCCTCACCGCCAGCCTGATCCAATCCGGAAACCAGACCATCGCGGCCGAGATTGCCCTGAACTTCCCGGAAGCCAGCGGCCTCAAGGTCAGCACCCTGATCGCCGCCGGCCTGGTGCTGTTCTTCATCACCCTGGCCGTGAACATGATCGCCCGCTGGGTCATCACCCGGCACAAAGAATTCTCGGGAGCCAACTAAATGACCTCCACGCTCACCCCCGTCCGCAGCAAGCGGTCGGCGCTCACGAAGGGTCAGCTGCCCAAGTACGCACCCTATGCCGTGCTGGGCGCCGCCCTGGTGGTCGGCGCCGCCATCCTGGCCCTGATTGGTTTCAACGCCTTCGGCTGGGGTGTGGTCTCCGCGCTGCTGTTCGCCACTGGCCTGGTGTCCTGGAGCGCTGTGGTGGAGGGCTCCCGCAAGGCCAAGGACAAGCTGGCCACCTGCCTGGTGGTCGGCTCATTCCTCGTGGCGCTGCTTCCCTTGGTCTCAGTGATCTGGACCGTGCTGGTCAACGGCATCCCGGGACTTATCACGCCCGGATTCCTCACAACTTCCATGAACGGCGTCACCGGCGCCTTTGACAACAAGGCCGTGGAAACCGGTGCAGCCGTGCGGGGCGGTATCTACCACGCCCTCCTGGGCACCGTGCAGATCACCCTGTTGGCCACGGTCATCTCCGTTCCGGTGGGACTGCTGACCGCCATCTACCTGGTGGAGTACGGCCAGGGCGGCCGCCTGTCGAAGGCCATCACGTTCTTCGTTGACGTCATGACGGGTATTCCCTCCATCGTGGCCGGCCTGTTCGCTGCCGCGTTCTTCTTCGTTGTGGTGGGGCCGGGCACAAAAACCGGCGCCGTGGCCGCCGTCGCGTTGTCGGTGCTGATGATTCCCGTGGTGGTGCGCTCCAGCGAGGAAATGCTGAAGATCGTGCCCAATGAACTCCGCGAAGCGGCTTACGCCCTGGGCGTCCGCAAGTGGCGCACCATTCTCAAGGTGGTTATTCCGACGGCGATTTCCGGCATCGCATCCGGCGTCACCCTTGCCATCGCCCGGGTCATCGGTGAGACGGCGCCCATCCTGGTCACCGCCGGTTTTGCCACCAGCATCAACTCCAACGTGTTCGGTGGTTGGATGGCCTCGCTGCCCACGTTCATCTACACCCAGATCCTCAACCCCACCTCGCCCTCAAACCCGGACCCGTCTTCACAGCGGGCCTGGGGAGCGGCGCTGGTGCTGATCATCCTGGTCATGGTCCTGAACCTGGTGGCACGCCTGGTCGCACGGATCTTCGCCCCCAAAACAGGCCGCTGAGCGCTTCCCGCTCCGGCCCTAGACTCAATTTCTATCCAGTAACTGAAGGAACACCATGTCTAAGCGCATCGACGTCAAGGACCTGAACGTGTACTACGGCGATTTCCTCGCCGTAGAGGACGTCAGCATCAACATCGAGGCCAAGTCCGTCACCGCGTTCATTGGCCCGTCCGGCTGCGGAAAGTCCACCTTCCTCCGCACCCTGAACCGCATGCACGAGGTAATCCCCGGGGCCAGGGTGGAGGGTGAGGTCCTGCTGGACGGTGACAACCTCTACGGTGCCGGCGTGGACCCGGTGACGGTCCGCTCGCAGATCGGCATGGTGTTCCAGCGCCCCAACCCGTTCCCCACGATGTCCATCCGCGACAACGTGCTGGCCGGGGTCAAGCTGAACAACAAGAAAATCTCCAAGGGCGAGGCAGACGTCCTGGTGGAGCGCTCGCTGAAGGGTGCCAACCTGTGGAACGAGGTCAAGGACCGGCTGGAGAAGCCGGGCTCCGGCCTCTCCGGCGGCCAGCAACAGCGTCTCTGCATCGCCCGCGCCATTGCCGTGGAGCCGCAGGTGATCCTCATGGACGAGCCCTGCTCCGCCCTGGACCCCATTTCCACCCTCGCCATCGAGGACCTGATCAATGAGCTCAAGGACCAGTACACGGTGGTGATCGTCACCCACAACATGCAGCAGGCTGCACGCGTGTCCGACAGGACCGCGTTCTTCAACATCGCGGGCACCGGCAAGCCGGGCAAACTGATCGAGTACGGCAACACGCACACGATCTTCAGCAACCCTGTCCAGAAGGCCACCGAGGACTACGTCTCAGGCCGTTTTGGATAAGCAGCTGTCCGTTCGCTGCCAACCAATCCCATTTAGTACGCTAGCCTAGATACTTTGATTTCTAGTAGTAAGCCAGCTAAAGGAGTTCGGCAATGACGCAAACGGCCAACGGCGGCGTGCGCCCCCAGCTTACTGTTTCCTTGTTTGGGACCGCACAGGCGCAGCCCGATGCTGCTTCGGCGTCGACATTTGCCGCCGCTGCAGGCCTGGCGGGTCCACTTGCCGCCGGTCCACTGGCCCCGGAGCTTGAACCCCACATTGCGCTGGCCGTTGCCGGAGCGGAGGATGAGGGCGACGTGCTCTCGGAGGTCTGGCGGACCAGTTCGCACCTCGAAAGCGTGCAGTGGGAACTGGACAACGCCCTGGAGTCGCTGCGTCAGGCGGTCCGCAAGGCCTCCGCGGCTGGAGTGGCACAGGATGAGCTGTGCGCGGCTGCGAACCTCACTGCGCAAGAGTTGGCAGACGTCCTGGCAGCCGGCCCGGCGGGTCCCGCGGTTCCCCAGCTCTAGCCGGCCCCGGCTTTAACCAGCCCCCGTTCCACGCGGACCGGCTCCGTGCCCCGGCGGATTTCGTGCCGGCCCCGGTTGCTGCGGCCGCTCAGCCCACCGCGGCGTGGCTACTCCGGGACTTCCAGCTGGAACCCGCAATGGCAGCGCAGGACCCTGGTGGGCAGGGACACGGCATTGAGGCCGCTGCCCGTGTTGCTGCTGCGGTAGCAGAGCCGTTCCACCTCGAATTCCGCTTCCTCCATGGGGTAACCGCAATGGATGTAGTCGTCCCCGAAGAGGACCACCTTGGCCATCCAGCGGACCTGGCTCAGGGCAGCGGCGACGTCGGTGGCGTAGGCGGTGTGTTCCTGGAACAGGCTGCAGTCGTTGCAGGTGTAGGAGACCGTCACCAGATCCCCGCCGGCGGCACCAATGGCCGTAATGGCGTGAATCGTCAGTTGCGTTTCGGTTCCGCAGGCCTCGCACTGGAGCTGCCGGGGCTGGGGCAGTGGGCCGCGGGAATACGGGAGAGACATGATGCCTGGCTTTTCCGCGTTGTGCATCCGGGCCGCCGTGTTGCTGCAGCGGCGCCCGTCCACGGCCCTGCACCCGGCTGGGACGGCCCGTCCCCGGCATCAGTGGCCGGAGGCGCACTTTGAATCTACGTCACTGCCACGGGAGCTGTACAGGGCTGGGCTCTGCAGGGTTGGCCGCTGGACGGCAGGGCCAGCAGCTGCCGTTTAGCCAGGTATGGGGGACAACGCCAGCGCCAGCACGAAGGCGAGGGCGCAGGTTGCCAGGGGAGTCAGGGCCCAGAACCACAGGATCCTGATGACCAGTTTCCTGTTGGTCACGGAAAAGTGCTGGTTTTCCCCCGCCCCCAGCGCACCGGCGGTCACCGTGTGGGTGGTGGAGAGCGGCCAGTGCAGGGCGATGGCGCCCACAAAAAGCATCAGTGCGCTGAAGGTCTGGGCCACGGACCCGCGCAGGGGGTCGATCCGGGTGATCTTGTAGCCGATGGTGTGCGAAATCCGCCAGCCGCCAAGAAGCGTGCCGGCCGTCATCATCACGGCGGAGAGCGCCGCCACCCAGGTGGGGATCCCGCCGTCGGAATAGCCTGCGGCCAGGAGGGCCAGCAGCAGGACGGCGCTGACGCGCTGTCCGTCCTGCAGCCCGTGGCCGAAGGCGACTGCCCCTGCGGCCACGGCCTGGCCGCGGCGGAACCGCTGGTTCACGACGTTGGGCTGGGTATAGCGGGCCACCCACGTGGCGGGATACACCAGGAGGAAGGAACCGCTGTAGGCCACGAGCGGGGACAGCACCAGGGGCAGCACCACCTGGAACAGGAGTGACTGGTCCACCCCGGCGACGCCCGGTCCTCCGATGGCCAGGCTTGCCAGGCCCGCGCCGGCCAGGCCGCCCACGAGGGCGTGGGTGGATGAGGCGGGGATGCCGCGGCGCCACATCAGCAGGCCCCAGGCGCAGGCGCTGGCCAGCCCGGCAACGAGGATGTTGAGGCCGTCCGTACCGTGCGGGAGGTTGATCCAGCTCTGGCTGGCGGCGACCGCGAGCGAGGCGCTCAGCAGGGCGCCCACAAAGTTGAAGAACGCGGCCAGGAGCACGCCCACGCTAGGGGTGAGGGCCCTGTTGCGCACGGCAAGGGCAACCGAAGTGGACGCATCGCGGAAGCCGTTGAGGAACGCGAATCCCGCAGCCAGCAGGACCACCGCGGTGAAGATGGCTGCCGCCACCTCAGGACTCCTTGACGATGATGCTGCCTACCTGGGTGGCCACCCGCCGCATATCCTTGGTGACCTCCACCAACTGGTTGGCGATGTCCCGGTTGCGGGAGTACTGGGCCCACTTCATATCCGCGATCATGTCCGCCACCCAGACGCGGTGCGTCCGCTCGGCCCGCTTGGCCAGGCGGAGGATCTCGATCCAGTAGTCCTCGAGGTCGTCAAGGTTGTTCAGCCTGCGCATGGCGTCCACCGTCAGGTCGGCCTGCCGGCTGATGATCTCCAGCTGGTCCGCGGCGCGCTTGGGCAGGCGGTCCAGCTTGTAGAGCGCCACCAGTTCCGCGGCGGCGTCCATCTTTT
Organism: Paenarthrobacter sp. 22069; assembly: GCF_052046035.1. Classification (NCBI taxonomy): domain Bacteria; kingdom Bacillati; phylum Actinomycetota; class Actinomycetes; order Micrococcales; family Micrococcaceae; genus Paenarthrobacter; species Paenarthrobacter sp. 22069. The sequence goes on from NZ_JBQEQF010000010.1 coordinate 112,926, forward strand.
CCATGGCCTCGTTGAGGTACCGGGACAGTGCGTACATGTCCTCCCGGGGAAGGGGGTTCACAAAACTGGTCCGCATATGCGTCAGCAGGGCAAAATGCAGCTCGGCGGACTTCGCCTCGATGTTGTGCATGTCCTCCACGAGCTTGGCGTGGCCGTCCGCGGGTACGCCAAGGATCTCGGCCAGGGTGGCGGTGGCCAGCACGATCTGTTGTGCCATCTGCGAGAGCAGGTTCAGCCCTGCGGGCTCCTGGGGAAAAAGGCGCAGCTTCACGTATTTACCGGTCTCCGGGGACTCATCAAGGCGGGGGTCGCGGCCGTGTGACTTGACGCCGGCGCGCAACACCTGCCTACTCTACCGGCCAGTCACAGAACGCCCTGAATTGGCCACCCGGATGAGGGCAGAAAAATGGTGCCGAACCGGATACGCCTCTCGGCGGTAGGCCGCTCTAGGCGGCTAATTGTTGAAGCCCGGGGGTTTCGCGGCTCGGCACCGGTTTCAGTCTTCTACTTCACCCGGCCCAAGTCAATCTTGACAGCGGCGGCCGGCGTCGTCCCCGAATCGCGCTCCGGGGACCGGGAAGGTATCAGTCCAGCTCACCCAGGCGCCACGCGTTCGCAGCGTGTTCCAGGTCTTCGGCGGTCTTCACCAATTGATGGGAGTTGCGGGTCAGTTTGCTGGCATGTGCCTCGTTGGCGTGATCAGCGCCGTCGGCAAGGGTGGCCTGGCCCAGGGCCACGACACGGCAGAATGCGGCGGAACGTTCCAGTGCGACGTCGAAATCGCCGTCGAACGCGCCGGAGAGGATGGCATCGGCCATGGCGCGCATTTCATCGGCGCCCGGCGGTTCGGCGGCGCCGGCCACCACGTTGGAGACCTGCGCGGTGTCCCTGCCCGCACGGAAGTAGACGGAGATGCGTTCGGGGTCCTGGACGGTGGCCGCGCGGAGTGCGTAGAGCCGCCACAGGGCGCCGGGGAGGGAACGGGCAGGGCTTTCCGCCCACATCTCGGCGATGGCGTCCAGTCCCTGTTCGTCGGCGAGCTTGACCAGGCGTTCGGTGATCACGGGATCGTCGCTGTCACGGCCATGGCGGACCAGGGCCTGGGCGGCAAGGTGGGCGGCCTCCGAGACCCGGGCGGGGTCGGCCCCGCCGGCGAAGGGTTCGAAGTCCATCGGCGCGAAAGGTTTGGGCTTGTGGTGCCGGTTGGCGCCGCCGTAAGGACTGGTTCCTGCTTGCTCGCTCATGCCCCCCACGCTACTCCTGTGCCGCAGCGGAAATCGAGCATCTGCCGGGCCGCACGGGGATGGACGGTTCGAAGCCCCGCAAAGGAGTCTTAGGGCTGCGGAAAGCGCCTTGACCAGGGGCAGGAACGCACGACGCCGGGGCGCGGGACATGTGACAAAGCCGCCGGAAGCATGGGTTAGAGTATTAACGTCCAGAAATGGATTGGGCCGGACGGGTGGACACAGCGTGTCCGACTGGCCGGCAGGGGCCTTTAGCTCAGTTGGTAGAGCATCGGACTTTTAATCCGTGGGTCGTGGGTTCGAGCCCCACAGGGCCCACCCACAGGGAATCGCGGTGTCCGCCCGGAGTCAGGGCGGACACCTTTCCATTACCCCCGGGACACGGGATCACCCCATCCGTCCCACAGGGCACGGGGAACACGGCAGCAGGCACAATAGGCACATGCCGAAAACCAGCAAGGGCCGGATGCCGCGCCTGGAAGACGTGGCCAAGGTGGCCGGTGTCTCGCACCAGACCGTCTCCCGCGTGGTAAACAACCACCCCAACGTCAGCCAGGCGACGCGCGAAAAAGTCGAGGCGGCCATTGCCGAACTGGGGTACCGGCGCAACACTGCGGCCCGGAGCCTGGTCACCCGCCGCTCGCAGACCATCGGCGTGCTGGCCAGTGAACTGTCCCAGTACGGCCCGGCCAACACCCTGCTGGGGGTTGAGCAGGCAGCCCGCAACGCCGGGTACTTCGTCAGCATCGCGGCCCTCCGGGAAGTCAGCCGGGAGGCGATCTCCGATGCCGTGGGCCATTTCATGGACCAGGCCGTGGATGGAATCGCCGTCCTGGTGCCGCATGCGGACACCCTCGAAGTACTCGAGCAGTTGAACCTTCCCGTGCCCGTCGTGGCGGTGGGCTCCACCGGCAGCGCCTCGGTCAGCGGGGCAATGGTGGACCAGCGCGCGGGCGCCCGGCTCGCCGTCGAACACCTCATCAAGGAAGGTCACCGGAAGATCGGACATGTTGCCGGGCCGCCGGACTGGACGGACGGCGCTGAACGCGCGGAGGGGTGGCGCGCCGCGCTCCGGGAGGCAGGCCTGGACGAATCCCTCCTGGTCGAGGGCGACTGGAGCGCGGGCAGCGGCTACGCCATCGGCCGCCGGCTGGCGTCAGGCCTGACGGCCACGTCCATTTTCGTGGGCAATGACCAGATGGCCCTGGGTCTGCTGCGCGCGTTCACCGAAGCAGGGGTCAAGGTGCCCGATGACGTCTCCGTAGTGGGCTTCGATGACCAGCCGGAAGCGGGGTACTTCACGCCGCCGCTGACCACCGTCCACCAGGACTTCGAGGAGTTGGGCCGGCGCTGCATGGACATCATGCTCAAGGAGATCGAGTCCGGCGCCGCGGTGAGCTCCACCGTGGTCCCGCCCGAACTGGTCCTGCGCGCCAGTACCGCCGCCCCCGGCACGCCGCCGCCCGCATTGTCATAGCCAGCCTGGCTGGCCACCGACCTGCCCACTGCCGGCGTCAGCCTCGCCGGGGCACCTTCACGTCCGGAGGGAGGCCCGTGCCCTTCCCCTGAACCGGCCCCACTGGGCAACGGCGGCGGCCGCCAGCAGTGCCGCGGCCGCGTGCAGGTAAAGCATCAGGTGCAGCGACTGCGCCTCAGGGGCGGTTGGCGACGACGGTACGTCCGGCGCAGGGAGTCCGCCGTGCATGTGGTCCGGCAGCGGGACGGCGCCGGCAGTGGAGAAGGCGGCCAACGCCAGGTGCAGCAGCTGCTGCGCGACGGCGGACGCCACCAGGATGGCCCAGCCGGGGAGCCGTGCGGGCGCCAGGTGTCCCAGGAGCACGGCGGCCAGAGCCACAAGCGCCGCCAGCGCCACCACGAGAGGGGCTGCCGGCGACTGGCCTCCGCCGCCAAGGTGTGCGGCCAGTCCGAGGCCCGCGGCCAGGGGGCCTGCCAGCCAGGTGGGGGCACCGGTATGGCCGCGCGGGGAGACTGCCTGCATGCTTTCCATCACTCCGCCCCTCCTGCCGTGCCCGGTCCTCGATGGTTCCTACCCATCCCGGGCGGGGTGAACCAGGCGGGGAAGGCTAATGGCCGAAGTGCGCCTGCGGAGCGCCCTCCGGCAGCTGTTCCAGGATGTCCTCTGCCACCTTGCGCACCTTGATGTTCCGGTGGCTCGAAGCCTTGGCCAGGATGGAGAATGCTTCCTGGTAGGAGCACCTGTTCTGCGCCATGATCACGCCGCAGGCCACATTGATGGACGTGCGGCTGTCAAGGGCCGAGCGGAGGTCCGTGGCCAGTGAGCGGGCCGCGTGCAGGTTGACGGCCATCTGCAGGCTCTTGGTTGCCAGAGCCGCAAAGCTGCGTGCTTCGGCAATGACCTGCAGCGGGAAGGCTTTTGCGTCGGGTGCGAAGAAGGCAAGCACTGCTCCCGGCTGGCCTCCTTCACTGCGGCCGGGACGTCCGTCTTCCCGGGGAACTGTTGTGTCGCCAGGAGCTTCGGGTTCCAGCCGGAGCCGCACCGCCAGGGCACTGCCATAGCCGGCGGACTGCAGCTGGCTGGAGTAACGCTGCCAGCGGAAGTCCCCGTTCCTCTGGAGCACTGCAACGGGGTGGCCGCCGGCCATGACGTCGGTGACCGGGCCTTCGGCCGCGTCCTGTTCCCAGTCGAGCAGGCGGACCACTTCCTCGCTGGTGCCGGTGATGGCCGGGCTGCGCTTGGGCTGGTGCAGCACCACCCCGCACCCCACCTCCAGTCCTGCCGTCCTTACCACATGCCCCGCCGAGGCCTCAGCCAGCAGGTCCAATGAGTCGGCTAGGGACTGGGTGCCATTGACCAGGTCCAGCAGGAGGGCCGGGTTCCCGGGTGTGCCGTGCCCGTGGCTGCCTGCCGCGTGCAGCTTCGCGTGGACCCTGTGGCCTGCGGCGGGTGCAAGAGGGCCGGCGACGGCTGGGGGAGAGCCCTTGGTCTCGAAGGACTCCTCGTCGCCGGCCCCGCCTATCACCCGGATCCTTTGGACCGGGAAGCCTGGGCCTACCTGTCGTGCGCGCATTGCCAGTCTCACACCCCCTAGTGAGCCAAGTACCGAGAGCCAACAGGCCTTGTCTCTGAGAAAAACTTAAATCCCGGCAAACTCCAGGTGAACGCGTAGCTGGTACCTGTTTTTTCGATTAGGTAGTACTTGGACGCGCGGTCCCAAGGGCCCCTGCGGATGTTGCCGCAGGTCGGATGCGTTCGGCCCGTTAACAGCGCTGTGAAAGTCCGCTAAGGCCGCCGCAAACAAAACACTTGACTCTGCAGGCACTGGCTTCAAGAATGTTTTCTATAACGTTGTAAAAATCGAACCGAGGATGCCTTCGTGACCCTGCCACAACCCGCCGCCGCCACAATCACCATCGACCCCTCCTTCACCGTCGGGCCCGTCCGCCGCCGGACCTTCGGTGCTTTTGTGGAGCACCTGGGCCGGTGCGTCTACACCGGCATCTTTGAGCCGGACCACCCGGACGCGGACGAAGACGGCTTTCGCCGGGACGTGCTGGAACTGACCCGGGAACTGGGCGTGTCAACGGTCCGCTACCCGGGCGGCAACTTCGTCTCCGGCTACCGCTGGGAGGACGGCGTGGGCCCGGTGGACCGGCGACCGGTGCGCCTTGACCTTGCCTGGCATTCCACGGACCCCAACACTGTGGGCGTGGACGAATTCGCCAAATGGTCGGCCAAGGCCGGGGTGGAACCCATGATGGCCGTGAACCTCGGCACCCGTGGCACCCAGGAGGCGCTGGACCTTCTGGAGTACTGCAACATCGACGGCGGCACCGCCCTTTCGGAACAGCGCCGCGCCAACGGCGCCGAAGACGGCTACGGCATCAAAATGTGGTGCCTGGGCAACGAAATGGACGGCCCCTGGCAGATCGGGCACAAGAACGCCCTCGAGTACGGCCGGCTGGCCGCGGACACCGCCCGCGGCATGCGCATGATCGATCCTGACCTGGAACTCGTGGCCTGCGGCAGTTCGGGACCCACCATGCCAACCTTTGGGGAGTGGGAGCGGGTGGTGCTGTCCGAGACCTACGACCTCGTGGACCTTGTCTCCGCGCACCAGTACTTCGAAGACTTCGGCGACCTCCAGGAACACCTCGCCGCCGGGCACAAGATGGAAGCCTTCATCCGCGACATCGTCAGCCACATCGACCACGTGAAGTCCGTGAAGAAATCCACCAAACAGGTGAACATCTCCTTCGACGAGTGGAACGTGTGGCACATGAGCCGGGACGAGTCCCGGGTACCCACCGGCAAGGACTGGCCGGTGGCGCCCGTCCTGCTTGAAGACACCTACACGGTGGCGGACGCCGTGGTGGTGGGCGACCTCCTGGTCACGCTGCTCCGGAACACGGACCGCGTCCACTCGGCCAGCCTGGCCCAACTGGTCAACGTCATTGCGCCCATCATGACCGAACCCGGCGGCCGGGCCTGGAAGCAGACCACCTTCCACCCCTTCGCCCTGACCTCCCGGCATGCCTCCGGCACCGTGCTGCGGCTCGCCGTCGAATCCCCGCTTGTCAGCGGCGGCAAGACGGCGGACGTCGCCGCGCTGTCCGCCGTTGCCACGTTTGATGCGGACAAGGCTGAAGCCGTGGTGTTCGCCGTCAACCGGTCGGCCGCCGAAGCCCTCACCCTGGACGCCGCGGTGGCCGGCCTGGGCAACGTGCGGGTGGTGGAGGCTGTCACCTACGCCAACAAAGACCCCTACTGGCAGGCCAGCGCCGATGATTCCACCTCAGTCCTGCCCTCGGACAACGGCACGGTGAAGGCTGAAGGCGGCCGGCTCACAGCGGAGCTTCCCGCCGTTTCCTGGTCCATGATCCGGCTGGCTGTGGAGGGCTGAACGGCCCTGCGCGGGGCCGCCGCCGTTCCTGTGACGACGGCGGCCCGCAGGTGGGAGGATGGACGGCATGGAACTGCACATCACAGGGGACCCTGCCGCGGACAAGTTGTTGAGTGAGGACGCCTTCGCCCTGCTGACCGGCATGCTGCTGGACCAGCAGGTGACCATGGAGTCCGCCTTCGCCGGGCCGGAGAAAATCAGGACCCGGATCGGTTCGGTGGATCCCGCCGCCATTGCCTCGCATAATCGCGCCGCCTTCGTGGAGATGTTCAAGGAACGGCCTGCAGTCCACCGCTTCCCCGGGTCCATGGCCGCCCGCGTGCAGGCGCTCGCGGAGGCGGTTGAGAACGAGTGGGACGGCGATGCCGCCGCCATCTGGACCAAGGGCTCGCCGGACGGCGCCGAGGTGCTGCGGAGGCTCAAGGCCCTGCCTGGCTTCGGGGAGCAGAAAGCCAGGATCTTCCTGGCACTGCTGGGCAAGCAGCGTGGCCTTGACGCGCCCGGATGGCGCGAAGCTGCGGGCCACTACGGTGAGGAAGGCAGCTACCTGTCCGTGGCGGACATTGTGGACCCGGAATCCCTGGCCAAGGTACGGGCCAGCAAGCAGGCGGCCAAGGCCGCGGCGAAAGCAGGAAAAGAACGTTAATGGCAGTCACCATGAACGACGTCGCGAGGGCTGCAGGCGTGTCCCTCAAGACCGTCTCCAACGTCCTGAACGACTACGAATTCATCCGGCCGGCCACCAAGCAGCGTGTGCAGGACGCCATCGCGGAACTGGGCTATGAGGCAAACCTGACCGCCCGGAGCCTCCGGTCCGGCAAGACCTCCATGCTGGGCCTGGTCCTGTCCGACCTCTCCGCGCCGTACTACGCGGAGCTGGCCTCCAAGCTGATGAAGGCCGCCGCCCGCCACGGCTACCGGGTAATGGTGGAGCAGTCCGACGCCGAGCCGGGCGTTGAACTCGGCGCCCTGCAGGGAACCTTCCGGCAGCTCACCGACGGCCTGCTGTTCACGCCGCTGGTGGCGGATGCGGAGTCCATCGCCGCACGGGCCGGCACCAAGCCCCTGGTGATGCTCGGTGAGCACATCATGGACCCGCGCTTCGACCTGGTCACCATGAAAAACGAGGAAGCCGCAGCGGCGTTGACGGCGCACCTGCTGGCCGGCGGCCGCCGTCGTATTGCCGTGATCGGGGCGAATCCCGGGGAATCCTCCGGAAGCGCGGGCCTGCGCCTGAACGGGTACCGGAAGGCGCTCGAAGACGCCGGCGTCCCGTTTGACCCCGCCCTGGTGGCGCCTGCGGAGTGGCGCCGGGACACCGGGGCTGCCGCCGTGGCCGGGCTCCTGGCTGCCGGCGTGGAGTTCGACGCGGTCTTTGGCCTCAATGACGTGCTGGCGCTTGGCGCCCTGCACGAACTGCTGATCCGCGGCGTCAAGGTCCCGGAGGACGTGGCCGTCGCCGGGTTCGATGACATCGACGAAGCCCGGTTCGCGTCGCCGTCCCTGACCACCGTCGCGCCCGGGATGGAGGAGATCGCCGAGCGCTCCATCGGCCTGCTGCTGGACCGGATCGCCGGGCGCGAGACCGCAGGACAGGGTGTGCACGTGGAGGCCGGGTTTGAGTTGAGGATCCGGGAGTCCGCACCCTAGATTCTGCGTATGCAGGTTTTGCCCGTGCCGCCGGCGGGTACAGCCATGGCACCGGTTCACGATTCGGAAAGGTGCCCCCATGATTTCCCTCCTGGTCATCGACATGCAGAACGCATTCTTTGAGACACCGGAACTGGCAGCCCAGCAGGAACGGGTGGTCCGTGAGTGCAACCGACTCTTGGAGGGGTTCCAGGCGGCCGGACACAAGGCGCTCCTGGTGGGTACCGAGCACGAGCGGGACAAGTCCACCTGGACCCTGAGCATGCTGGACGACGACCAGGGATTCATCTTCCGCGGCAGCCGGCAGGCCGAATCGGTGCCGGGCCTCATCACCGGGGACCTGCCCCAGCTCAACAAGACACGGGACAGCGCCTTCGTGGGCACCAACCTGCTGGCCCGGCTCCGGAACTGGGGTGCCGGTGAGGTGGTGCTGGCCGGCGTCTCAACGCACAACTGCATCGCCCAGACCGCCGCGGACGCCTTCGCACACAACGTCCGGGTGACCTATGCCAAAGACGCCATGGCATCCGAAGCCGACCAGGACGCCGCCGACATGCTCCGCATCCTTTCCGCCACCTACCGCCAGCCTGTGCAGTCCAGTGATGACATCCTGGCCCGGTTGAGTGAGTCATAGCAGGACCGGCATCCAGCCTTTCTTGATGGCCCGGAAACGTGGCGGAAACCTGACGGGCCTACGCTGTCCACACGCCCCGCACCGTCGAAGGGAACCCCATGCACCTGATGCCGCGTGAGCAGGAGAAGCTCCTGATCGTGGTGGCCGCCGACCTCGCCCGCCGGCGGCAGGCCCGGGGCCTCAAGCTCAACTACCCGGAGGCCGTGGCCATCATCAGTTATGAACTGATCGAAGGGGCCCGTGACGGCCGGACCGTGGCCGACCTCATGAGCTACGGCACCACCCTGCTCACGCGCGGGGACGTCATGGAGGGAGTGCCCGAGATGATCCACGACGTGCAGATCGAGGCCACGTTCCCCGACGGCACCAAGCTGGTCACCGTCCACAACCCCATCCGCTAAGGAGCGCTGCAATGATCCCAGGGGAGTACGTGCTCCGGCCGGAACCCGTGACCGCAAATGCCGGGCGGGACGCGATTGAGGTGGCCGTGACCAACACCGGCGACCGGCCGGTGCAGGTGGGGTCGCATTTCCACTTCGCCGAGTCCAACGCGGCCCTGGCCTTCGACCGCGATGCCGCCTACGGCCGCCGGCTGGACATTCCCGCGGGAACGGCGGCCCGGTTTGAGCCGGGGGACTCCCGCAGCGTGCGGCTTATTGAACTGGCCGGGACCCGCGAGGTCTACGGGCTCAGCAACGCGGTCAATGGAAGGCTCGACGGCGGCACCCGCCAAAGCGGGCCTCTTACGGAAGGGGACGGCGAGTGAGCTTCGACATTCCGCGCCGGCAGTACGCCGACCTTTACGGACCAACCACCGGGGACAAAATCCGCCTGGCGGACACCGAACTCTTCCTCGAAATCGAGAAGGACCTCACCGTCTACGGCGAGGAGGTGGTCTTCGGCGGCGGCAAAGTGATCCGCGACGGCATGGGCCAGAACGGCCAGGCCACCCGCGACGGGGACGGCCAGCATGAAGACATTCCGGACACCGTCATCACCAACGCCGTGATCCTGGACTACACCGGCATCTACAAAGCGGACGTGGCGCTGAAGGACGGCCACATCTTCAAGATCGGCAAGGCCGGAAACCCGCAGATCACCGACGGCGTGGACATCGTCATTGGTTCCAGCACCGAAATCATCGCCGGGGAACGGAAAATCCTCACCGCCGGCGGAATCGACACCCACATCCACTTCATCTCCCCGGACCAGGTGCCCACCGCCCTGGCCAGCGGTGTGACTACCATGATCGGCGGCGGGACTGGCCCCGCCGAAGGCACCAAAGCCACCACGGTCACCCCCGGGAAGTGGCACATCCAGCGGATGCTGCAGGCCGCCGAGGCGTTCCCCATGAACATCGGCCTGTTCGGCAAAGGCCACGCGTCCGCCGTCGAACCCCTCGCCGAGCAGATCCGCGCCGGCGCCATCGGGCTGAAGGTCCATGAGGACTGGGGCGCCACCACCTCCTCCATCGACACCTCGCTGAGCGTCGCTGACGAGTACGACGTCCAGGTGGCCATCCACACCGATACCCTGAACGAGTGCGGGTTCGTGGAAGACACCATCCGCGCCATCAACGGCCGGGTCATCCACACCTTCCACACCGAAGGCGCCGGCGGCGGACACGCCCCGGACATCATCAAGATCGCGGGCATGCCCAACGTCCTGCCCGCCTCCACCAACCCCACGCTGCCGTACACGCGAAACACCATCGAAGAGCACCTGGACATGCTGATGGTCTGCCACCACCTCAACCCGGACATCCCCGAGGACGTGGCCTTCGCCGATTCACGCATCCGCGCCGAAACCATCGCCGCCGAGGACGTCCTGCAGGACCTGGGTATCTTCTCCATCACCTCCTCCGACTCCCAGGCCATGGGCCGGGTAGGCGAAGTTATCACCCGCACCTGGCAGGTGGCGGACAAGATGAAGAAGCAGCGCGGGGTGTTGGAAGCTTCCGACGGCGGTGTCCACGGGTCCGGGGACAGCGACAACTTCCGGCTCAAGCGCTACGTGGCCAAATACACCATCAACCCCGCCATCGCGCAGGGCATCGCGGACTCCGTAGGGTCGGTGGAAGTGGGCAAGTTCGCGGACCTGGTGCTGTGGGACCCGGCATTCTTCGGCGTCAAACCGGAACTGGTGCTTAAGGGCGGCCAGATCGCCTACGCCCTGATGGGCGACTCCAACGGGTCCATCCCCACCCCGCAGCCGCGCACCATGCGTCCCATGTTCGCCACCTTCGGCAAAGCGGTGCAGCAGTCCTCCATCACCTTCCTGTCCAAAGCAGCTATCGACGCCGGCGTGCCCCTCGAACTGGGCCTGGAGAAGGTCATCCGGCCCGTCTCCGGAATCCGCAACCTCACCAAAGCCGACCTCAAATACAACGACGCCACGCCCGACATCCAAGTGGACCCCGAAACCTACCAGGTCACGGTGGACGGCGAGGACGTCACCTGCGAACCGTCCGACGTGCTGCCCATGGCCCAGCGGTACTTCCTCTTCTAGTCACACCCAGAAAGAAACCACGTGATCATCGAACGGATCCTCGGCAACCTCCACGACCTGCCCGACGCAGACCTCGCCGCCTACGCCGGCCTGCACCGCGAAAAAGTCGTCCTGCCCAGCACCTCCCTGGTCAAACGCATCCAGCGCGCCACCACCGACCACGGCAAGGAAATCGGCATCCGCCTCCCCGCCGGGTCAGGAGACCTCCGCGACGGCGACATCCTCCACGTCGAAGAAACCAACATGATCGTGGTGTCCGTCCTGCCCACCGACGTCCTGGTCATCGCGCCGCGGACCATCCACGAAATGGGCGTCACCGCACACTCCCTCGGCAACCGGCACCTCCAGGCACAGTTCTTCGACGCATCCTCGGAATACGAGGCAGAGGTCATGGTGTGCGCCTACGATCACACCGTCGAGGACTACCTCCGCCACAACGCCGTGCCCTACACCCGCCAGGAACGCGTCATGCCTGTGCCCTTCCGCCATGCTGAACACAGTCACTAATTCAACGCCTTCGGCTGCGTCGGCTGGGGAAGGCGCGGGGGCTTCGGCGGGTGATAGGGGCCGTGCCCGCTTCGCGGTGCCCGCCACGCCGCGGCCCCTATCACCCACCTCCGCCGGATTGGGCGCGTCCGTCGCCTTGGGAGCGCGGTTATGAGTTACCAGCTTGCTCTTCAGCAGCTCACTGACTCTGCTCTTCCTACCGGGGCTTTTGCTCACTCTTTTGGGTTTGAAACGTACATCGATCGGGAGCTCGTTTTTGATGAAGGGTCTTTCGGGCTCTGGCTCGGTGCCTTCGTCGGCCAGCAGCTGACTTACTCCGATGGGCTTGCTGTTCGGCTGTTCTATGAGGGCGCTGAACTTGCGGAGCTCGATGCGTTGCTTACTGCCTCTCTGTTGCCGCGGCAGGTTCGGGAGGCCAGTGTGAAGATGGGCGGCCGGCTGCTGGAGATTGGTGGGGAGGTGTTTCCTTCGCCTGCGCTGGAACTGTACCGGGACCTGGTGGCCACGGGCCGCGCCGCCGGCCACCAGCCGCTGGCATTCGCCGTCGTCGCCCGCTCCCTAGGCGTTCCACTGCAGGAGGCGCTCGCCGCCTACCTCTTCGCCACCGTCACGTCCCTCACGCAGAACGCCGTCCGCGCCATCCCGCTCGGCCAGAACGCCGGGCAGCGGGTGCTGCGGAAGGCACACGACGACGTCGCTGCCGCCGTCGACCGGATCGCGCACCTGACGCCGGACGACCTCGGCGCCGTCAGCCCCGGACTGGAAATTTCGCAAATGCGGCACGAACGCCAGCGTGCCCGGATGTTCATGAGCTGACCGTGCTCGTGACCTAGGAGGAAACCATGACTGAACCCATCAAAATCGGCATCGGCGGCCCCGTCGGCGCCGGCAAAACCCAGCTCGTGGAGCGGCTCACCCGGCACATGAGCGGCGACATCTCCATGGCCGCCATCACCAACGACATCTACACCATCGAGGACGCCAAAATCCTCGCCGCCAACGGCGTATTGCCCGTGGACCGGATCATCGGCGTCGAAACCGGCGGCTGCCCGCACACCGCCATCCGCGAGGACACCTCGATGAACACCGCCGCCATCGAGGAACTCAAAGCCCGGCACCCCGACCTGCAGGTCATCTTCGTCGAATCCGGCGGCGACAACCTCTCCGCCACCTTCAGCCCCGAACTGGTGGACTTCTCCGTCTACATCATCGACGTGGCCCAGGGCGAGAAAATCCCCCGCAAAGCCGGCCAGGGCATGATCAAGTCCGACCTCTTCATCATCAACAAAACCGACCTCGCACCCCACGTCGGGGCAGACCTCGCCGTCATGGAACGGGACTCCAAAGAATTCCGCGGCAACAAACCGTTCTGCTTCACCAACCTGAAAACCGACGAAGGGCTCGACAAGGTCATCGACTGGATCCGGCACGACGTCCTGATGCTCGACCTGGCATGAGTACGACGGCGGTTGGGTCACCTCAAGCAGGCACCTCGCCGGGGCCAGCGCCCGCAGGTGGGGTCGCTTCCGGCGCTTCGCCAAGGATAGGGGGCCGTGCCCGCTCCGCGGTGCCCGCCACGCCGCGGCCCCCTATCCCCGGCTCCGCTCGCGCTGACAAGTCACCGATGGGGCGGCTTGAGCTGGGCGTCAGTTCCCGGGGTGGCCGGTCGGTTGCCTTGCATCAGTTCCACGAGGGGGCACTTCGGGTGCTCCGGCCGTATTACCTCGATGACTCCGGGCAGGTTTGTTATGTCGTCGTGAATCCTGGTGGGGCTTATCTTGGGGCCGATCTCTTTCTCATTGATGTGGAGGTGGGGGACTCTGCCTCCCTCCTGTTGGCCACCCAATCTGCGACCAAGGTCTACCGGACTCCCGGGTCGTTTGCGGAGCAGCGGATGTCTGTGCGGCTGGGGGAGGGGGCCCGGTTGGAACTCAGGCCGGACCAGCTCATCGCCTACCGGGAAGCAAGCTATCGGCAGAGGACGTCCGTGACCCTGCGGCCCTCGTCATCGCTGGTCATGGCCGAGGTGGTCACCCCGGGCTGGTCCCCGGACGGGGCTGCTTTCCGCTATGAGGAGGTCCGGTTGCGGAACGAGGTCTGGGTCGATGCCGCTGGCAGTGACCCGCAGCTCCTGGCACTGGACAACCTGCTGATCCGGCCGCCGCTTGGTGACGTCACCGGCCTTGGCTTCATGGAAGGCTACAGCCACCTCGGATCGCTGGTGGTGGTGGATCCCCGGGTGGACCAGGCGCTCGCCGACGAACTGCACCTGCTGACCGCTGACCACCACGCCCTGACCGGCATCTCGCTGACCCGCACTGTTTCGGGGACCACCGGGCTGGTGCTGCGGAGCCTCTCCAACAGCACCGATGAACTGAACCGCCTGCTTCGATCCTGCACTGACCTGCTGCGGCACCGGTGGTTCGGGCAGGGACCACTGAACCTGAGGAAGCATTAAGTGACCAGCATCGCTGCACTGTACCGGGACCGGGACTCGCTGCCGCTCCGGACCCGGGCGCTCGTCACCTTTGGTGCCGTGGCCGCGCTGCACGCTGCCGCCGTCGTCCTTCTCCTCGCCGGGAACGCCGTGGGCGGCGGGGCGCTCTCCTGGGGACTTGTCCTCACCGCCTACCTTGCCGGGGTCAAGCACAGCTACGACTGGGACCATCTGACCGCCATCGACAACTCCACCCGGAAGTTCGTGGCACAGCGGCAACATCCGGTGAGCGTGGGCTTCGCGTTCAGCCTGGGCCACAGCTCGGTGGTGACACTCGCCGGGGTGCTGGTGATCGCCGGTTCGTCCATGGTTGGCGGCCTGATGGAGGACGGTACGGCCGGCAATATGTTGCTGGGGCTGATCGGCAGCGGTGTATCCGGGCTGTTCCTGCTGGCCATGGGGCTGTTCAACGGCTCGGCCTTCACCCGCTCGGCCGCTGCCTTCTGGCGCTCCCGGTCCGGAGCAGCCATTGATCCCCGCGACCTGGAACCGCAGGGACTGGTGGCGCGCCTGCTGGCCGAACCCCTCGCCAGGGTGCGCCGGCCCCGGAACATCTACGTGATCGGCTTCCTCTTTGGGCTGGGTTTCGATACCGCCACCACCATCGGGCTGCTGATGATGACGACGGCGGCGTCGCTGGCCGGGGTGCCCCCGTTCGCCCTGCTCGCCCTCCCGCTCGCCTTCGCAGCCGCGATGACGCTGTGTGATTCGGTGAACGGCATGGCGATGATGCGGATGTACCGCTCGGCACTGGCCGACCCGCGGCGGAAGCTCGGCTTCAATGCTGTGGTGACGGGCATCTCGGCGGTCTCGGCCCTGTTCATTGCCGTGATTACTTTGGCCGGCTTCATTCATGCCGCATTCGGCCTGCATGATCCGGTGACGGCTTGGCTTTGATCGATCGACCTGGGCGACGCCGGCCTGCTGCTGGTGGCGTTGCTGCTGGCCGTCTGGGGCGCTGCCGCAGCGGAAAGCAGGGTGACTTAGGCCGCGATCCCGCCCTTGGTTTTCCGGTGCTGCCGGTGACGTGCCGGCGCAAGGCGTGAGTGCGCACCGGCAAGCACTTCGCTGCCGTCGGGCACAGTGCTGTCGGTGTCAAGGTGGGCGCCGTGCTCAATCAGGACGCTCGAGCCGATCCTTGAGTGGCTGCCGATGTTGACGCGGTGGCCGATTACTGTGCCCCGGCCAATGCGTACGCCGTCGCCGATCACGGTCCGGTCTCCGATGATCGCGTCCCGGTCAATCCAGCTGCCGTGGCCGATACGGCACCCTGCACCCACCCTGGCACCGTGCTCGATGTAGGTCATGGGGCCGATCCTGGCGCTGTCCGCCACCATGGCTCCCGGGGCGATCAGCCCACCGCCGTTGTCGTGGCGGGCATACCGGGTGACCTTGCCGGCGTCGTCCTCAAATGACACAAACTTTGCGGTCATACCATCCCTCGTTAACGCCGCGGTTATTTACCGCGCAGTAAGTTAACGGCCGGGAGCGCGCAGGGATTCCCAAACGGCGTCCGGCGAGGGAAGCTAGGCCACCAGGTTCGCGGCGGCGGTGTCCATGTGTTCCAGGATGGTCTTCCGGGCAAGCGAGGAGTCGCCGGTGTCGATGGCGGCCACGATGTCCTTATGGCGGTCCACGCTCATGTTGCTCACGCCCTTTTCCAGCCCTGCGAACATGATGGACATCCGGATGGAGCCCTCCAGCGATTCCCAGGAGTGGAGCAGCGTTTCGTTGCCGGTGAGCCGGCAAAGCGTGCGGTGGAACTCCAGGTCGGATTCGATCCGTTCCTCGAGGCTGCCGCTGGTGGCCGCGCTCATGGCGTCAACGGCCGCGTGCAGGGATTCGGTGACGTGCTGCCGGTCCGGCAGCTCGCACAGCGTCCGGGCTGCGAGCGATTCCAGGGCGGCGCGCACGGCGTAAATGTCCCGGATTTCCTTCTCGTCCAGGTGCCGGACGGAGAGCCGTCCGCGGGGCCCGGCGGACAGCAAGCCTTCCTGTTCCAGCTGCCGCAGGGCTTCGCGCAGGGTGCCGCGACTGATCTGGAGCATCTCGGACAGTTCTGTTTCCACCAGGTGCCGTCCCGGCTCCAGTTCTCCGCTGGTGATGGCGGTCCTCAGCGCCGAGAGCGCCTGCTCGCGCAGGCTTTTCTTTTCCAGTCCCAGCAGCGGGGCGGTCAATCCGGCCATGGCTTGTCCTCAATGTCATAAGTCGACTGTTTACAGTCGGTAGTGATTTCGATACTACGGCAGAAAGCACGGCGCCGGCTTAGGACCGGTGCCGTGCTTTTGCATTGGTTACTGCCTAGCCCAGTTCGGCCAGGACCTTGGCCACGATGCGGTCCACAGCCAGGCCGTAACGGTCGTGCAGCGTGGGCAGGGCGCCGGCGTCCAGGAACTGGTCCGGCAGTGCCACGGGCACCACCCGCTTGCCCACGCCGGCGGTGACGACGGCGGAGGCAACGGTTTCGAACAGGCCGCCCACCACGGAGTGGTTTTCCAGCGTGACGGCCAAGCGGTCCGTGTTGACCTCCTTGAGGACGGTCTCGGCGTCGAACGGCTTGATGGTTGGGGTGTGCACGACGGCGACGTCCACCTTGTGTTCCGCCAGCGCCTTGGCCGCCTGGAGGGCCCGCATGGTCATCAGGCCGGAGGAGATGAAGACGACGTCGTTGCCGCCGCGCAGGACCTTGGCCTTGCCGAGTTCGAAGGTGTAGTCGTACTCATCCAGGACCGTGGGCACGTTGCCGCGAAGCAGGCGCAGGTAGGTGGGGCCGTCGGAGGCGGCCAGTTGCGGGACGGCCTGTTCGATGTCGATCGAGTCGCACGGGTCAACGATGGTCAGGTTGGGCATGCCGCGGAAGATCGCCATGTCCTCGGTGGCCTGGTGGCTGGGGCCGTAGCCGGTGGTGAGTCCGGGCAGGCCACCCACGATGTTGACGTTTAGATTCGGTTCCGCAGCGTCCAGGCAGAGGAAGTCGTAGGCGCGGCGGGCGGCGAACACCGAATAGGTGGAGGCGAACGGCACCAGGCCGGACTCGGCCAGGCCCGCGGCGGCGCCGAAGAGCAGCTGCTCGGCCATGCCCATCTGGAAGAACCGCTCCGGGAAGGCCTTGGCGAAGATGTGCATGTCCGTGTACTTGCCCAGGTCCGCGGTCAGGCCAACGATCCTGTCGTTCTCCTGCGCGGCCTTGACCAGTGCGTGCCCGAACGGTGCGGAGGAGGTCTTCTGGCCGGGATCGGCGAACGATGCGATCATCGCCGAGGTCTTCAGCTTCGGCTTCACGGCGGCCGTGGTGTTTGGGGCCTCGGTGGTGGTGCTCATGCTGAAGCCTTTCCTTCGTAGCTGGCAGTGAGTTGCTCGCGGCAGATCTGCCATTCGTTTTCTTCGATGCGCATGAAGTGCGCCTTTTCGCGGTTTTCCAGCAGTGGAACACCGCGGCCCACCTTGGTGTCGCACAGGATGACGGAGGGACGTCCGACGGCGGCGGCCTGGGCGGCTGCGTTGTCGAACGCTGCGAGCAGGGCGGCGACGTCGTTCCCGTCCACGCGCTGGGTGTACCAACCGAACGATTCCCACTTTTCGGTGACCGGTTCAGTACGCAGGACGGTGTCCGTCTTGCCGTCGGCCTGCAGGGCGTTGATGTCCACCATGGCGGTGAGGTTGCCCAGCTGGTGGTGGTGCGCGCCCATGGCGGCTTCCCAGGTGGAGCCCTCGTCCAGTTCGCCGTCGGACAGGAAGTTGAAGACCCTGGCGGAGGACCCCTGGTAGCGCAGTCCCAGTGCCATTCCGACGGCGATGGTCAGGCCGTGCCCCAGCGAGCCGCCGGAGATTTCCATGCCGGGGGTGTAGGTGGACATCCCGGACATCGGCAGCCGGGAGTCATCCGACCCGTAGGTTTCCAGTTCCTCCACCGGGACGATTCCGGCTTCGGCAAGGGCCGCGTAGTGGCCGATTGCGTAGTGGCCGGTGGAGAGCAGGAACCGGTCGCGGGCTTCCCAGTGCGGGTCCTCGGCACGGTACCGCAGCTGGTCCCCGTAGACGGTGGCGAGCATGTCGGCCGCGCCCAGGGCCTGGCCTACATACCCCTGGCCCTGGACCTCGCCCATGTTGAGGGCGTGGTGCCGGATGCGGTACGCGGCGGCGGTGATCTTCTCCAGCCGTTCCGGAGTCACCACATTCTGCAGCGTTTGTCCCTGCGGGGTGGCGTCCTGGACTGTATCTGTAGGCATTACGGTCTCCGTGGTCGTTTTGTGCGTGCTGGTCATTCAGGCGTTGACGGTGTTCGGGGTGCTTTTGGTGGCCTCGTCAGCCAGTTCGCGTTCCCGCTTGCCCCAGGTTTCCCGGGTGGCGACGGCGGCCCAGAGGCCGATCAGGGCATAGGCGCCGAAGAGCAGGGCCGGACCCATCCAGCCGAAGCTGACGAACAGGAGGGTGGTGATGAACGGGGTGAAGCCGGACACCATGGCGGAGATCTGGTACGCGAGGCTGGCACCGGAGGCGCGGGTCTTGGCCTGGAAGAGTTCCGGGAACCAGGCACCCTGGGCGCCGGCGAGGGAGTTCTGGCAGACCGCGTAGGAGATCACGATGGTAAGGATGATGGCGATGAACAGGCCGGTGTTGACCAGCAGGAACATCGGGATGGCGAACAGGGCTGCGAAGGCGGTGGACCAGACGTACAGCGGGCGCCGGCCGATGCGGTCCGTCAGGGCGGCCCAGGCCTGGGTGGCGAAAATGCCGATGGCGGACGCGATGCAAAGGGCGACCAGGGTCTGGGTCTTGTCCGCGAGGTGCTGGCTGTTGATGTAGGAAATCATGTACGTGATGGAAACGGCGTAACCGGCGGTCTCGGCGATGCGGAGGCCGATGCCCTTGACGATGTTGCGCCAGTCCGTCTTGATGACCTCGACAATGGGAGCCTTGACGATGGTGCCGCTGTCCTTGACCTCGTCGAAGACGGGGGACTCGGGAACCTTGGAGCGGATAATCAGGCCCACGATGACCAGTACGATGCTGGCCAGGAAGGGGATGCGCCAGG
This sequence comes from Paenarthrobacter sp. 22069, assembly GCF_052046035.1. NCBI lineage: Bacteria > Bacillati > Actinomycetota > Actinomycetes > Micrococcales > Micrococcaceae > Paenarthrobacter > Paenarthrobacter sp. 22069. The sequence goes on from NZ_JBQEQF010000010.1 coordinate 131,884, forward strand.
CCAGCTCACCGCCAAGGCCGGAGCTCGCCAGGAAGGTCAGGTTGGCCAGCAGCAGGCCCACCGGGAAGCCGGCCTGGACGATGCCGGTGTACTTGCCCTTGGCCTTCCATGGCGCGTGCTCGTAGCTCATCAGGATGGCACCGCCCCATTCCGCACCGAAGGCGAGGCCCTGGACGATGCGGACGAAGACGAGGAGTGCGGGGGCGAGGAGGCCGACCGCTGCGTACGTGGGGAGCAGGCCAATGGCGAAGGTGGCCAGGCCCATCAGGATGAGCGAGGAGACCAGGACTGGTTTACGGCCTACTTTGTCGCCGAGGTGCCCGCCGATGATGCCGCCCAGGGGGCGGGCAGCGAAGCCGACGCCCAGGGTGGCGAAGGAGGCGAGGGTGCCCGTGACGGGATCGCTCCCGGGGAAGAATGCCGTGCCGAAGTACAGCGCAGCAGCGGTGCCGAAGCCGATGAAGTCATAGGTCTCGATGACGGCCCCCACGCCGGATCCGATGGCGACGCGCCTGGCGTCCTTGGTGCCGTGGACCGGACCGCGCATGGTCAGAGCATCTTTGCTCATGGTGGTTCCCTTTCGAAGAGCGGCTGCAAAAGAAGGCCGCTGTCGACTGTTAACAACTGATGAGTCCAAGTGTGACCTACATCATCGTCACTGTCAACAGTCGACCTCCAGGGTTGACTGTTGACAGTTAACGCCTGTACTGTGGTGCCCATCACTACAGACCGGCGCGAACCAGAGGATCAATGATGTTCCACTCCAGACTCGGATGCTCATCCATCAGCTTCCGGCACCAGGACCTGGCCAGTGCGCTGCGCACCATGAAGGGCCTTGGCTTCGACGAAATCGACCTCGGCGCCTTGCCCGGCGTCTGCGACCACGTTCCCTACGAACTGGATACCGCGGCCGTCGCCGCCGTGTCGGCCGAGGTCAACGCCTCCGGTCTGCGGGTGCGTTCTGTAAATGGCGACATTGGGGACCTCAACAAGGTGCTCGACGGCGATGCGCAGGCAGCGCGGCAGCGCCACCTCGACGCCCTGCTCACCCTTACCGCCAACATCGGGGCGAAGGCACTGGTGCTTCCCTGCGGCGCCCTGGACCACGAACCGGTCCGGAGCCTCGAGGAAGACCTCGACCTCATCGCCGCCCAGCTCAGCGGTGCCACCCAGCGCGCTGCCGGGTTCGGCGTCGAAATTTGGACCGAGTCACTGCACTTCCTGCGCTTCTGCTGGAACCTGGAACGCGCGGGACTGCTTGCGGACCGGCTGGCAGGATCCGGCGTCGGAATCGTCATGGACTTCAGCCACATCGTGGCCTCCGGCGAGGACATCCAGGCCTACCTGGACCGGCACCAGGGCCGGATCAGTCACGTCCACCTCCGCGACGCCGTGCCGGGGAACATCAACCTCAGCATCGGCAACGGGGACGCCGACTTCGCCGGCGGCCTGAAGCGGCTCGCCGCCGACGGCTACACCGGCCACTTCTCGCTCGAACTGGAAACCCGGGATGTCACCAACGACGAACGCCCGGCCGCCGCCGCCAAGGCAGCAAGCTTCATCACCGACCTTCTCTAACCATCCATTGCTCCGTAAACGTCGTTTTGACGCCTCATAAGGGCCGTTACGGAGCAATCGATCCACTAAAACAATTCAAGGAGCACCATCATGACCACCATCCAGCGCACCGCCGTCCTCACTGGAGCCACCTCCGACCGCGGCATCGGCATCACCACCGCCCGCCGCTACGCCCATGACGGCTGGGGCATCGTCATCCTGGACCTCGACGGCGAGAAGTCGGCCAAGGTCGCCGCCGAACTCGGCAACGAGTTCAACGTCCCCGCCTTCGGCCACGAGATCGACGTCGCCAACGAAGCCTCCGTCACGGCCGCCCAGGCCGCCGTCGCCGCCGAAGTGGCCGCCGGCAACCTCCCGCCCGTCGGAGCCCTGGCCAACATCGCCGGCATCACCTCGCCGATCCCGTTCCTGGAAACCACCCTTGAGCTGTGGCACAAAGTCATGGACGTCAACGCCACCGGCACCTACCTGGTGACCAAGGCCTTCCTGCCGGACATGATCGCCAACGGCTGGGGCCGGATCGTCAACATGTCCTCGGTCTCCGCCCAACGCGGCGGCGGCGTCTTCGGCAAGGTCCCCTACTCCGCCGCAAAGGCAGCCATCCTGGGCTTCACCAAGGCCCTGGCCCGCGAGCTGGGCACCACCGGCGTCACCGTCAACGCCATCACCCCGGGTGCCGTGGACACCAACATCCGCGTCGGCAGCACCGAGGAGCAGGAGGCGGCCATCAACGCCGGCATCCCGCTGGGCCGCAACGCCACCACCGAGGAAGTGGCCTCCGTAATCGCTTTCCTCTCCTCCGAGGACTCGGCCTACCTCACCGGCACCACCATCGACATCAACGGCGGCAGCCACATCCACTAGCAGCCCCTGACAGCCCCCAGTACTGACAGCGCCCGGACGCCGGAGAACCCACCATGACCAAAATCTTCAACGACCCCTCAGAGTTCGCCGAGGAGGCCCTGGCAGGCTTCTGCGACGTCCACTCGGACCTGGTCCGCCAGGTCCCGGGCGGCGCCGTCCGCCGCTACCGGCCTGCGCAGCCCAAGGTTGCCGTCCTGGCCGGCGGTGGCTCCGGACACTACCCGGCGTTCGCCGGCGTTATCGGCACCGGTTTCGCCGACGGCGCGGTGGTGGGCAACATCTTCACCTCGCCCTCCGCCCAGCAGGCCTACTCGGTGGCCAAGGCCGCAGAGTCCGGTGCCGGCGTCGTCTTCACCTACGGCAACTACGCCGGCGACGTGATGAACTTCGGCATGGCCAGCGAACGCCTGGCCGCCGAGGGCATTGCCGCGGAGAACGTCCTGGTGACGGACGACATCGCCAGCGCGCCGCCGTCGGAATCCGGAAAGCGCCGCGGGATCGCCGGTGACTTCACCGTCTTCAAAGTGATGGGGGCCGCCGCCGAGAACGGCGCCGACCTGGCCGAGGTGGTCCGCCTGGGCCGCAAGGCCAACGACCTGACCCGCACCATCGGCAGCGCGTTCGCCGGCTGCACGTTCCCCGGTGCCGAGTCCCCGCTGTTCACCCTTCCGGAGGGGCAGATGGGCCTGGGCCTTGGCATCCATGGCGAGCCCGGGCTCCATGACACGGACCTGCCGTCCGCCAAGGAGCTGGGCCGGGAACTGGTGGCCCGGGTGCTCTCCGAGACCCCTGCCAACGCCGGCAAGCGGATCGCCGTCATCCTTAACGGCCTCGGCTCCACCAAGCACGAGGAACTCTTCGTCCTCTGGGGGACGGTGGCGCCACTGCTTCGCGCGGCCGGCTACACCCTGGTCTTGCCTGAGGTGGGCGAACTGGTCACCAGCCTGGACATGGCCGGCGTGTCGCTAACCATCACCTGGCTGGATGAGGAACTGGAACCGCTGTGGGTTGCCCCCGCGGAGACGCCCTCCTACCGGCGCGGTGCTGTCGTTAGCCAGGCGGGAACTTCCGCCGGGGAAGAAGCGGCCGACGGCGGTGCGGCCGCAGCAGCGTTCGTCGCCACGGAGGCCTCCCGCGAGTATGCGGCCGCGTGCGTTGACGCCATTGATGCCGCGAAATCCTCCCTGCACCGGGCGGAGGAACGGCTTGGCCGGATGGACGCCATCGCCGGCGATGGTGACCACGGCCGCGGCATGGTCCGCGGCGTGGATGCGGCAGCCGCAGCAGCTTCTGCCGCCTTCACCGAAGGTGCAGGCGCGGGAGATGTCCTTGCTGCGGCCGGAGATGCCTGGGCAGACAAGGCCGGGGGCACCTCCGGTGTGCTGTGGGGAGCAGGACTGCGGGCCTTGGGCGAGACGGTAGGCAACTCCTCCGCACCTGAGGCTGGCGCCCTTGCGGCCGCCGTGACGGCGTTCGCGGACCGGATTGTCCAGCTGGGCAAGGCCGAGATCGGCGACAAGACCATGGTGGACGCGCTGCTGCCGTTCGCTTCAACATTCAGCCGCGCGGTGGCTGACGGTGCCGAGCCAGGCCTGGCCTGGCAAGACGCTGCCCGCGAAGCGGCAGCCGCGGCGGAGGCAACCGCCGATCTGCTGCCCCTGAAGGGCCGCGCACGCCCACTGGCCGAGAAGAGCCTGGGCACCGCCGACCCCGGGGCCACGTCCCTTGCCATGGTCTTCGCCGTGGTGGGGCCGCATTTCACCACCAGCACCTCTGCGCAGGTAGGAGCGAAATAATGACGACGGAAGGACACGCTATGGGGCTGCGGCTCATTGTCGGCGCGGATGAAGCCGGCGTTGATTACAAGGACAAGGTCCTCGCGGACCTCCGCAACGACCCCCGCGTCAGCGAGGTCATCGACATCGGCGTCAACCGGGCCGACGCCGCGGACGACTTCACCCGGCCCTACCCCTACGTGGGCATTGCGGCCGGCGAGATGATCCGTGACGGCCGGGCCGACCGGGCCATTCTCTTCTGCGGCACGGGCATCGGCGTGGCCATCGCCGCGAACAAGGTGGAAGGCATCCGCGCCACCGCAGCGCACGACTCGTTCTCGGTTGAGCGCTCCATCCTCTCCAACGACTGCCAGGTGCTCACCATGGGCCAGCGCGTCGTGGGGATCGAGCTGGCCCGGCGGCTGGCGAAGGAGTGGATCGGCTACACGTTCGATCCGTCGTCGGCATCCGCCGGCAAAGTGAAGGTCCTCACCGACTTCGAGTCCTGCTAGCCGAACCCCCGGGGAATGCCATGAAGCCCTACCCCTCTTCCGACTGGACCCGGCTGATCGGAGTTCCTGTGGAGATCCGCCGGAACTCCACCCTGGTCCGGGCCGGCGTGGTGGATGACGCCATGCGAAACCCGGCCGCCCTGTGGCTGGCCGCCGACGCCGCCGGCCACAGGGAGCTGTTCACCGCCGACGAGGGGTACCAGGCATGGATCCAGCCGCGGATGCTGGCGGGGCAACTCTGCTACAAAATGGCTGCCGCCCTGCGGTAGCGCCGCTCTTCGGGAACCATTCCGGCGGGGCTGCAGGTCAGGAGGCCAGCTTCGCCCGCAGCCCGGCAATAATGACGTCCAGCCCAAAGTCGAAGGCATGATCGCCGCGTTCCGATGGCGGCCCCGAAAAGCTCAACGCACGTTTCAGTGCAGGATAACCGTCAGCCGGCGGATCCCAGACAACCTCCGGGGCGGCAAGGTCGAGTGCTGCGCCCAACGCAAAGCTGTCAATTGTCGAAATCGCCGACACAATGTCCCGGCCCCTGAAGCCCGCCGCCTCCAGCGCAAGCGCGAGATCCTCGTACAGCCCGATCACGTCCGGGTCGGTGATGGACTGCAGCACCATGAGGGGTGCCAGCCGCGGATGGCGGGCGAAAGCATCCCTGTACGCGCGGATAAGGACCCGCAGGGCCGCTTCCCAGTCCTGATGGTCAACCGGGGAATATGGTTCCTCGGTAATAATCCGGTGCCTCAGCAGTTCCAGGATCTCGTCCCGGCCGCTGACGTGGTTGTAGATGGAGGACTGGCTGACGCCAATCCTTTTGGCGAGCTTGGGAAAGCTGAAATCACCGGTCTGGTCCACCAGTTCGAGTGCAGCGGAGGTGAGGGCCTCCACGGAAATCAACGGGAGGGGCGGGCGGCCCATCGGTTCTCCTGACTGCAGCTCTTGGACATCGGCTCCAGCCTAACTGCCGGAAACCTTATCGCCTTCACCGGAAACCTATTGTGCTCTGGACCACTTGGTCCCATACTAAACGAAAGCCTTTCGTTTAAGTGGGCTCCCAGGAAAGGACCACGTAATGCCTGCTACCAAAACCCGACCAAAACCGCCCTCCCCGGACGGCACCCTCAAACGCAATGCGCTGGGCACCGGAGGCATCGCCTTCCTGGTAATCTCGGCCGCGGCACCCCTGACAGTGATGGCAGGCGTAGCCCCGGTGGCGATCGGAGTCGCGGGCATCGGCGCCCCGGCCGGTTACCTCCTGGCCGGCATCGTCCTGACCCTCTTCGCCATCGGCTTCATGGCAATGACGCGCCACGTGAAGGCTTCCGGCGGCTTCTACACCTACATCTCGATTTCTTTGGGAAAGACCGTCGGGCTGGCTTCAGCCATCCTCGCGATCATCTCCTACAACTGCCTGCAGATCGGCGTCTACGGTCTCTTCGCCGTCCAGACGCACGACATGCTGCGGGTCCTCTTCGGACTCGACGTGCCATGGCCCGCGGTCGCCCTTACCGCCGTCGCGGCCGTCTGGTTCCTCGGGTACCGGGGCATCGACGTCGGCGCCAAGGTCCTGGGCGTGCTCTTGGTCGCAGAGACCGGCATCCTCGGCGTGATGGGCGCGGGCATCCTGGGAAACGGCGGCGCGCACGGCATCAGCATGGGATCCTTCAGCCCGGAGCAGGCCTTTGGACCCGGTGTCCTGGCCATCCTGGGAATCTGCTTCGCCGCCTTCATGGGGTTCGAATCCACCGTGCTGTACCGGTCCGAAGCCCGTGACCCGGATAAGTCCGTTCCGCGGGCCATGTACATCGCAGTGGGCTTCATGTCCGTGTTCTATGCCTTTATCGTGTGGGCGGTCATTCAGGCCTTCGGCGACGACCAGGTGGTGGAAGCTGCCGGGGAGCTGTCCGGCGGGATGTTCTTCCAGACCATCGGGCAATACGTGGGACCCTGGGCCGAAACTGCCATGTACGTCCTGATCGTCACTAGCGTCTACGCATCACAACTGGCGTTCCATAACGCGATCAACCGCTATGTCTACATGCTGGCTAAGGACGGGATCCTGCCCGCATTCCTGGGCCAAACGCACCACCGGTTCCACTCGCCGCACCGCGCCGGACAGCTGCAGACCCTGTTGGCGGCCGTGGTCATCACCATCTGCGCCATCCTCAACGCGGACCCGTACCAGCAGCTCCTGATCTGGGTGAATACGCCGGGCATCTTCGGCATCGTTGGACTGCAGGGGCTGGTGTCCGTGGCCGCGTTCCTCTACCTGCGCCGGAACCCTTCCGCTGCCCGCAACAAACTCCTTGCCCCGCTCAGCCTCGTTTCCGCCGTCCTCCTTTTCGGCGTCGTCCTGCTCATAGCGGTGAACATTGAACTCCTCACCGCTGCCGACCCGCTGACCAACACCATCCTGATCCTGGTGACGCCCGTGGTGTTCGCCGCCGGCCTGCTCGCCGCCCGGTGGGTGCGCCGCCGTCGTCCTGCCACCTTCGACCGAATTGGAAGCTTTGAAACCCATGAATGACATCAAACCGGACCTGATCATCCTGGCCGGAACGGTCCACGCCATGGACGAAACGCACAGCCCCGCCGCGCAGGCCGTAGCGGTACGCGACGGACGCATCCAGGCCATCGGAACGCGGGAAGAGGCCAGCTCCTGGGATGGATCCGAAGTTATCGATTTTGGCGACGCCGTCCTCACTCCAGGCCTGATGGACTGCCACGTCCATCCCGTCATGGGCCTGGACATGACGCGCGGCTGCGACCTCTCCGGCATCACCGACCTCGCCGCCGTCCGCGCACTGCTGCGGGCGGAGGCGGAGGCCACCCCGCCGGACGGCTGGGTCCGCGGGTGGGGGCTTGATCCCAACGCGTTCGGGGCTGTTCCACCCCACCGCGAGCTGATCGACGACGTCGTGGCCGGCAGGCCTGCGCTGATCCGCCTGTTCGATGCCCATTCAGCCCTGGCCAGCACGGCAGCGCTGGAACTGGCCGGGATCACAGGACCACGGCACTTCGACCAGGCGGCAGAAGTGGTCTGCGACGGCACGGGCAGGCCCACCGGGCTCCTGCTGGAGGCCGCCGCACTGGACCTGGTCCTGGCGCTCATGCCGTCAGAGACCTTCCAGGAACGGAAGGAGCGGCTGGGCGAAGTCTTCGAGTCGTTCTCCCGGGCGGGGCTGACGGGCATCCATGTCATGGACTGTGGAGAAGGAACCTTGGAGCTCCTTGCTGCCCTCGAAAGAGACCTGGCCGCGGCCGGGAGGGGACTGCCGGTCCGGGTGCGGGTGTCGCCGTGGTGCATGCCGGGCAGCGGGGACGATGACTGGCAGCGGCTTGCCGGGCAGGTGGAAAATGTTCGCGGCTCCCGATGGGAAGTGGCCGGGATCAAGCTGTTCGTGGACGGGACCATTGATAACGGCACGGCGTGGCTCTTTGAGCCCGATAGCCACGGCCAGTCCGTTACGCCCTTTTGGCCGCGACCGGAGGAGTACGCCCGGGCTGCCAGGTTCTTTGCAGAACGGGGCATCCCCACCGCCACCCATGCCATCGGGGACGCCGGCGTGGCCGCCGTGGTGGCGGCTTTCGAGGACCTTCCGGCGGACGTGGCCCGGGCACCGCACAGGATCGAGCATATTGAAACGGTTCCGGACGGGATCATCGCGAGGTTCGCAAGGACGGGCCTGATCGCCAGCATGCAACCCAGCCATTGCACCCATTACTCCCGCGCAGACCAGACCGACAACTGGTCAACCCGATTGGGCAAAGAGCGAGCGGACCGCGGCTGGCGGTGCGCGGACCTCCGGTCCGCGGGCGTGACACTCGCGCTTGGTTCGGACTGGCCGGTGGCACCGTTTGAACCCTTGCCGATCCTCGCGGACGCCCAGCTGCGGCGGCGGTCCGGCCATACCGAAGAGCAGCCGATTGCCCCCGGCCAGGCACTCAGCGCCCGCCAGGCGCTGGAAGGCTACACCTCCCATGCCGCCAAAGCAGCGGGGGAGTGGGCGGAGGCGGGGTCTGTGGCCGTGGGCAAGCGGGCCGACTTCACGATTTTGGACCTTGACCCGCTGGCCGCGGCGCCGGACGACCTTGCGCGAGGGCAGGTCCTGGCCACTGTCGTGGACGGGCAGCTGCAGCATCTTGCCGTCGGCGTCACCCGCTAGCTGTATTGGCCACGGACGCTAGTGACGCCCCGGCGTGGCCCGGCCCCTTTTTCGGGGCTGGGCTTCCCACGGACCCCTTCCTAGACTGGGACGATGATCACAGTCACCGGAAGTGTGGAAACCAACCTGTCCGCAGAGAAGGCCTTCGCCTTCATGAGCGCGTTCGAGAACACCAGCGAGTGGGATCCGAACACCCCTGTCATGGATAAGCTCACCCCGGGCCCTGTGGCTGTGGGCCACCGGTACCATGCCGAGTCCGAGTTCAGGGGCAAGCGCCAGTCCCTGGAATACGAAGTCATCGAGCTGACCGCCAACCACATCAAGCTGCGCGGCGAGAACAAGACTGTAACCTCGTTCGATTCCATCGATGTCAGCCCCAACGGGACAGGTTCGGTGGTGAAGTACACGGCCGAGTTCAGCATCCACGGGCCGGCCAAGGTCATCCAGCCGCTCCTGAAGCCGGCCTTCAATTCCCTGCGGGATCCCGCGCTGAACGGGATCCGCGACAAGCTTAACCAGCTGGCAGCAGCGGGCTGACGGAGGCGAAAAACTCCCGGATCCAGCGGCGCGGGTCGGCTTCCACCCGGACGTCCTCGTCGAGGACCATGGTGCTCCGCTCCGCGCCGTATTCCGGCCATGCCGGCGGCAGCGGCTGTCCGCTGCGCGCAAAAGACGCCCAGGCGCCGCTCATGGTCTCGCCCAGCGCCTGGGGAGCGCGGCCCCTGGTGAGGAACGCAGCCTCCGGTGTGTCCAGATGCCGGAAGACGAACGGGATCTCCAGCGCATGGCAGGCACCCAGCTTCCCGCCCGTGGCCGGGCTGCGCCAGGTGAAGAGGTAGGCGAAGTTCCTTCCGGCGGCTCCGTTGCGGGCAGCGAGGCTCCTGGCATCCAGCAGGCGGTTGCTCGGCTGGCGGTACAGGGAGTCCGCGATCGAGGCCTCGAGCAGTTCCTTCCCCGTCGCTTCCCGGCCCATCACCCGGGCCAATGCTTCGGTGTAGCCGGAGGCCGCTGCCTCCGGCACTCCGCTGCCGGCAAGGGTTGCCGCGGCGCGCTCCGGCAAGTCCGGATCACCGGCAACGGCCGGACGCATTTCGACGGCGAATGAACCCTCATTGAGGTTGGTCCCGATCAGCAGGTCCACCCCGCCGTTGAGACCGTTGCGGATACTTTCCAGCGGCGGCGCGGGAAGTGACGGTGTGCCGGACGTCGGCTGGAACGGCAGCGGCACCGCGAAGGATTCAGCGGCGAAACGCTGCTCAAGGTCCTGCTGGGCTGCCAGCAGCCGCTCCACCGGAAGCGTGAGCAGTTCGGCGGCGGAGGACGGCGCCAAGCCACACAGCTCAAGGAACAGCGACGTGACGCGTGCCGAGTCCTGCGGACGGCGGCAGCGTTCGGCGGTGCCGCTTTGCATGATGGCCCGGCGGAAGAGGCCTTCCGACGCCGGCATCCCCAGCAGGGTGCCAACGGCTGCGGCGCCTGCGGACTCACCGAAAACAGTCACGTTCTCCGGGTCGCCGCCGAACGCCAGGATATTGCGCCGGATCCAGCGCAGTGCCTCCAGTTGGTCAAGCAGGGCAAGGTTCGATGAGTCCGCGAACTCCGGGCCCAGCAGTTCTGCCAGATGAAGGAAGCCCAAAGCGCCAAGCCGGTAATTGAGGGCAACCACCACCGCACCAGCCGCCGCGGCGAGGCGGGCGCCGTCGTACATGCCGTCACTGTTGGCGCCCATGAGGTAGGCGCCGCCATGAATCCAGACCATCACCGGCCTGGCCGGACCATCCATCCCCGGCGTCCAGATATTGAGGTTGAGGCAGCCCTCCTCGCTCCAGGTGCGCGGCAGAGTGCCGGGCGGGGCGTGCGACTCGGGATCCTGGGGTGCTGCAGGTCCGGGGACGGTGCAGTCCAGCACCCCGCCCCAGGGTTGAACCGGTGCGGGCGGGCGGAACCGGTTGGTTCCCGACACCGATGCCGCGTAGGGAATACCCAGGAAACGGTGGACCGTTGTCCCTTCGGCCTGCAGGGAAGTCCCGTGCAGGGACCCGGCTGGGGTGGAGAGGCGCGTCATGTTGCCAGACTAAGGCTTCCGCACAGGTAGGCTGGCATCACCGTTCGGCAGTGGGCGGCCGCAATGTTGTGGCTTTTAACCAATGTCCGGGAGGTAAGACCGGTGCACAATCCCGGCGTCCCCGAATACGGGGACTTCGCAGACGTTGCCCTCCATCTCCAGGAGTCGTTCCTGCAGAATCCGGAGGCCGAGGCGTTCCTTCAAAACCTCGCAATATATGCAGCGTCCAGGCTCGGCTCCCCAGACCATCCGTGCTGCTGCCAAATCACCGTGCTGCGGCCCAAGAAGCCGGCTGCGACGGCCGGCAGCAACCCCGGCCTGCGAATGGCCGAGCTGGAGTCCAAATACGGGGACGGCCCGGGACTGATGGCCATGCGGACGGCCGGCACTGTCCTGGTTCCGGACCTGCGGCGGGAGCAGCGCTGGCCGGAGTACGTCGGGGCTGCACGGAGGCAGGGATTCCTTTCGGTGCTGAGCATCCCGGCGGTGCTTGAGGAGGACGCACGGGGTGTGTTGACTTTCTACTGCCCGCAGCCTGTTGACGTCGGCGGTGGCGGGATCACCATGGCCGAGGCGTTTGTTCGGCAGGCTTCCAAAGGACTGAAACTTGCGTTGCGCATGCTGAAGCTTGAGGAGACCAAGGAAGGCATGAGCGCGGCCATGCAGACGCGCACGGTGATCGATCTGGCAACAGGCGCCATCATGGCACAGAACCGGTGCAGCCAGGCTGCCGCATTCAAGCTGCTGCGCGACGCCTCCAACAGCAGGAACATGAAGCTCCGCGAGGTTGCTGCCGCCGTGGTGGAATCGGTGGCCGGTGCCGCGGACACATTTACCTACTTTGACGAGTAAGGCCCCTTGCAGTCAGGGTCACGCTGTTCCGGCTGCAAATGGACCAGGTCGGAGTCGCTGAGCGGGGCGCGCAGTGGAAGGCCCTCGGTGGCGCAATGTTCGTTCACCGCCTGGGCCAGGGCATCCCGCTCCTTGGGCGACAGGGTGGCCTCGCCGGCGCAGTAGTCCCGGAGGAGTTGCTCGGAGGCATCCCCGCCCAGTGCGACAAATTCCATCCACAGCTGCGCGAGGTCCAGCCCGTGTTCCTTGATGACAGCAGCAGTGAGGGCCTGCTGGTCCAGGCTATCCATCGTGCCCTCCCAGGCTCGTCGTGGACTCGTACAGTTGCGATTCGGAGCGGAACACCGGGTGGATGGGAACCGCGCGGATAAATTCCTGCTGGGAGGATGGAGCCATGGCCCTGAGCGCATACCCGGTCCGGCGGCTGGGAGAAGACCCTGGAAACATGCTGGACCGCTCACGGTGGCCGGCGGTCCTGCCGCCGGTTTCGCAGGTCCTCGACCAGGGCCTGGACCTGGGCCCGGCCACCATCCTGGTAGGCGAGAACGGCTCGGGAAAATCGACCCTGGTGGAAGCCGTGGCCCTCGCTTATGGACTGTCTCCCGAGGGCGGGTCCACAGGTGCCCGCCACGTCACCCGGCGCACCGAATCCATTCTTGGCGACCACCTGCAGCTCATCCGGAACGCGGGAGCCACCCGCCGCGGCTACTTCCTCCGGGCTGAAACCATGCACCGCTTCTACACGTACCTGGAAGACAACCCCAGCACCTCAAGTCCGGACATCCCCTTCCATGACATGTCCCACGGCGAATCCTTCCTGCAACTGGCAGCCGACCGGTTCAACGGACCCGGCCTGTGGGTACTGGACGAACCGGAATCCGCGCTGTCCTTTTCCGGCTGCCTGGGCCTTCTGTCCGTCCTCAAGGAACGCCTGGCAGACGGGAAATCGCAGGTGCTGATGTCCACCCATTCCCCTTTATTGGCGGCGCTTCCCGGGGCCACCATCCTTGAAGTCGGGCCCTGGGGGCTGCGGGCCAGGTCGTGGGAGGAACTGGAACTCGTCGCGGCCTGGCGGAGCTTCATGGACTCACCCGAACGGTATCTCCGCCACATTTAGGCCCGAAGGACCTTCGCCCCTAGGCAGTTAATCGGCGCCGGCGGTCAACTTGAGTGTCGGGATCAGGCGTTTCAACAGGAGGCGGAGACGATGGGCGGATGTGACGTTTGCGGCAGCAGCGAGGGCCGGATGTTCACTGTCAGTATGGGGAACCAGAGCGGCACATTCGACAGCTTCGAATGCGCGATCCATATGATGGCACCTGCCTGCGAGCATTGCGGCTGCCGGATCCTGGGCCATCCCGTGGAAAGCGAAGCAGGCATCTATTGCTGCATGCACTGTGCCAGGGAGGCGGGGAACCCGCACAGGGCAGCCCAGCCAGAGCATTCGACCGTAGCCGTACCGCCACAGGGTACCCCCGCCGGGCAGGGCCAGCAGTGACCGCAAGGGCGGACCAGGAAACGAGGAACTGTGGCCGGTAGCGGGACTTTCCGGATAGTGGTGGGCGTGGACGGTTCCGACCAGTCACGGGCCGCGATGGACTGGGCGGTTGAGGAGTCCAGGCTGCGCGCAGGTGAAATCCAGGCTTTGACGGCGTGGAATTTCCCCTACGTCAGCGATGCCCTTGGTACCGCGTGGGACTATGACATCTTCCAGAAAGACGCCCAGGCCATCCTTGAGGCGGAGCTGGAACGCGTCAAGGACCGCGGTGCTGCCATTACGGGGCGCATCGTGGAAGGCAATCCGGCCTCGGCGCTCATTGATGCGTCCCGTGATGCGGACATGGTGGTGGTCGGCTCACGCGGCCATGGCGGGTTCACCGGAATGCTGCTCGGGTCGGTGTCCCACCAGACCATCCATCACGCGCGCTGCCCGGTCCTGGTGATCCGGGAGCCGGAGTAGCAGGCAAGGACGATGCCCCGGACCTCGCAAGGGAAGTCCGGGGCATCTCCTGTCCAGTTAGGCCGGTTGTACAGCCCCGGCCTGTGCCTGCTCGCGGGCAAAGCTGCCCAGCCAGTGCGCGCTTTCCTTCGGCGTGCGCTCCTGGGTGGTGCGGTCCACGGCGATCAGGCCGAACTTGGGCCGGTAGCCGAAGATCCACTCGAAGTTGTCGAAGGCCGTCCAGGCGATGTAGCCGCGCACGTCGATGCCGTCGGCAAGGCAGGAGGCAACGCCGTCGACCGCTGCCTTGAGGTAGGCCACGCGCTGGATGTCATCCTCGGTGGCCAGTCCGTTCTCGGTGACGATCACCGGGATGCCGGCGATCCGGTGGGCCTCGCGGATGGTGGCCTCCAGGGCCTGCGGGTAGATTTCCTCACCCATCTGGTTTGTGGGCACGCCCTCGGGTGCCGGGGCATGGCCGTCGGGACCGTAGACGGTCCGGCCGTAGGTTTGGATGCCCACGAAGTCGTCGCCGCGTGATGCCTCCAGGAACCGTTCGTTGACGTCCCGGCGCACCCGGGCCGCCAGTTCCTCGCCGCCGGGGACGGACTGGATGTCCGAGTTGGCAAGGGTCCAGCCCACCTGCAGCTCCGGGCGGTGCGCCTTGATCGCGGCAGTTGCCGCCCGGTGCGCGGCCAGCTTGACGTTAAAGCCCGCCTCTGTGGAGCAGAACTGGAAGGGGGCCACGGTGGCGGCATCAACGCCCAGGCGCTGCGCGGCCGCGGCCCATACGGGCACGTTTCCGCGGTTTTCCGGCGCTTCGCCGCCGATGCCAAACGATTCCAGCAGCCATGGAAGGTTGGGCTCGTTCAGGGTGCAGGCGACGCCGATCAGCTCACCCAGGTGTCCCATGACCCGTTCGCAGTAGCGCGCAAAGAGTTCCGGGGTCTCCGGGGACTCCCAGCCGCCGGTGCGCAGGAGCCATAACGGTGACGTGAAGTGGTGGAAGGTGACGACGGGAGTCAGACCATGGTCGCGGCACGCCTCCAGGACCCGCTTGTAGTGGTCCAGTTCGGCTACGGAGAAGTGGCCTTCCTCCGGTTCGACCCGGGCCCACTCGATGGAGAACCGGTATGAAGTGAAACCCAGGCCGGCGATCAGCGCGATGTCCTCCCTGTACCGCTGGTAGTGGTCGACGGCGTCTCCGGACGGCTCGGCGAAGATCGTCCCGGGCAGGTGCTCCAGGAACCAGGTATCGCTGTTGACGTTGTTGCCTTCCACCTGGTGGCCTGCGGTGGCCACGCCCCAGAGGAAGTCGCGGGGGAACGGGTTGGTCATGGGGTTCCTTTCGTGATGGACGCGCTCGGCGTCCCAGGCTTCGCTGCCTTCCCTTCCATCCTGTCGGCCGGCGTGACCGCCGCCACAATACCTTTTCAATGAATGACATTGTCATGTCTGGGGCAGGCAGCTCCGGCTGATTCTGGAAGGGAGCCGGGTACCTCCGGCCCCCACTGATTTCTTTCCGTTGCAGTCATAGAAGAATGCGAAGGCGCACCACATGAAACTCCTGACCACCACTGCACGCGGCAGCGCTGCCGTCTTGACCGGAGCCCTGCTGATCGGCTCGCTGGCCGCCTGCGGCGGTGGATCCAGCCAGGCCTCCGCCAAGGCCGACACCAGCAGCCTCACGCTGGCCGTCGACAGCGACTCGGCCTCGTTCGGCTACGACCCGCTGCGCGTCTCCGCCGCTCAGCGCCAGTTCTTCGAAGGCCTCTACGACAGCCTCATGACCCTGCAGCGGGATGGCTCCGCAGGCCCCGGCCTGGCCAAGGAGTTCAGCTACAACGCGGACAACACCGTCCTGACGCTGACCCTCAAGGACGACGTCACGTTCACGGATGGGTCCAAGCTGGACGCCGCACTGGTCAAGGCCAACCTCGACCGCCGCTCCGATCCCGCGCTGAGCGCCTACTCGGCCGTCGCCAAGGGCGGCGCGCAGGAAATCGCCTCGGTGGACGTGGTTAGTCCCACCCAGGTGGCCCTGACGTTCGCCAAGCCGCAACCGGGATTCGAAAAGAACCTGGCCTCCACCACCGGGATGATTGTGGGCAAGAACGGTGTCACGGACACCGCCAGCCTGGCGGCAACCCCGGACGGTTCCGGCCCGTACACCCTGGACCCCTCCACTGTGAAGGGCAACAAGTACGTGATGGTGAAGAACGACAAGAGCGCCGATGCCTCAAAATACGCCTACAAAAAGGTTGTCTTCAGCGTGGTGATGGACCCCCAGGCCCGGGCCAACGCCCTGGTCTCCGGCCAGGCGGACGTTTCCATGCTGACCTCGAACACGGTGGACTTCGCCAAGTCGAAGGGCGTCGGGGTGACCCAGATCGGAGGCACCGTCAACACCATGATCGCCTTCGACAAGATCGGCAAGACCGCCCCGGCGTTCGCCCAGGAAAAGGTCCGCCAGGCCATCCAGTACGCCATCAACCGCCAGGCCCTGGTGGACGCGCTCCACAAGGGCGACATCCCGGCCTGGAATGCACTCCCCAAGGATTCGGCAGGCTTCACCAAGGACCTTGACACCAAGTTCGCGTACAACCCGGACAAGGCCAAGAGCCTGCTGGCCGAGGCCGGCTACGCCAACGGCTTCGAGTTCACCATCATCGCCGGCGCCCAGACCCAGACAGACCTGCAGGCCGTCCAAAAGGACCTCGCCGCCGTCGGCATCACCATGAACGTGAAGATGGCGGCCTCCACCGACGAAGCGTTCGCCGCCGTCGCCACCACGCCCCTGGGCTACGCACCGCTGAACTGGGACAACCCCGTCGGCGTGATGTATGGCGCCATCCTCAACGGCTTCACCAACGTCCAGAAGGCCACCGATGACCAGCTCAGCGCCGCCACCGGCGAACTGGCCGCAGCCAAAGACGACGCCGCCGTCAAGGCAGCCGCCACCAAACTGAACACCCGCCTGGTGGAGTCCGGCTGGATGATCCCGCTCTACGAGGCCCTGACCAACCAGGGCTACAACACCAAGAAGGTGGCCCCGGTGAAGTTCGCCGGCACCAACGCCTACCCGCTCCTCTCGTCCTACACCCCGGCCAGCTAACACCCGCACCGTCCCGCTGGGCCCTCCCCGCCATGGGGAGCGCCCGGCGGGACGGGCCTGACCGATGGAGGTCACCATGGCACTATTCATCACCAAGCGCCTGCTGATGGCGCTGGCCACCGTGCTGGTGGTTGCGGTGCTGGCATTCCTGCTGGTGCACGCAATGCCGGGCAGCCCCGGGGCCGTGTCCCTCGGCGCCGGCGCCTCCCAGCAAGCCATCGACGAGGTCAACCAGCGGCTGGGCTGGAACGACCCGCTGCTCACGCAGTTCATCACCTGGCTCGGTTCCGCGGTCCAGGGCGACCTGGGAATCTCCCTCATCGATGGCCGCTCCGTCAGCGCAGACCTGGCCAGCCGGCTGCCCGTCACCGCCTCGCTGGCCGCCGGTGCCACCATCCTCAGCGCGGTCCTGGGCATCGCCCTTGGCGTCACCGCGGCGGTGCGCGGGGGAGTGCTGGACCAGGCAATCGGCGGTTTTGTCGGCCTTCTGGTTGCCCTGCCCGCGTTCTGGGTAGGCGTCCTCTTCGTCTACCTTTTCGCCGTCCAGTCCTCCATCTTTCCCGCCACCGGCTACGTCCCGTTCGAGGTCTCACGGCAGGACTGGGCGCTGTCCCTGGCGCTGCCGGTGATTACCCTGGCTGTGGGCGGGGCGGCCTTCATTGCCCGGCAGACCAGGGCCTCCATGCTCGAGGCCCTGCAGCAGGAACACATCCGGACGCTGCGCGCCACGGCCACTCCTACCTGGAAGATCCTCTACGTCCACGCCCTGCGCTACGCCAGCCTGCCCATTGTGGCCGGCATCGCGCTGCAGTTCATTGGCCTGTTCGGCGGCTCCGTCATCGCCGAGCAGCTGTTCGCCATGCCCGGCCTGGGCCAGGCCGTCCAGACCTCGGTCAGCACCCATGATGCCCCCGCCGTCCAGGGCGTGGTGGTGATCGCCACCGTGGTGGTGGTTGCCGTAAACCTGGTGCTGGAGCTGGCCACCAAGTTCCTCGACCCGAAGTTGCGTGCCTCATGATCCCTTCCATGGCTCCGGCCCCCGCAGACCAGGCAGAAACCACGACGGCGGCAGCGGCTCCCGCCCGCAACGCCGGCAGGGCGGCCATCACCAAATTCTCCAAGCACCGGCTGTTCACCTCACCGGGTGCCATGGCCGGCCTCGTCTGGCTTGCCGCGCTGGTCACCGCGTCACTGACGGCGCCGCTATGGCTGCCGTTCAAAACCGAGGACCAGGACTTCACTGCCGTCCTCTCCGGCCCCACTGCCGCGCACTGGCTGGGAACGGATGAACTGGGCCGCGACATCCTCAGCCGCATCTTCGCCGCGGCGGCCGGCACCCTGGGGACCTCAATGCTCACGGTGATCGTCGGCGTCGGACTTGGCACCATCCTGGCCATTCTTGCCGCCGGTGCGGGTGAACGGGCCGAAGGCGTGATCAGCCGGGTCACCGAGGTCATGATGTCCCTGCCGGGCACGGTGATCATCCTGGCCGTGATCGGCGCGGTGGGAACCAACATCCCCGTCGTCATGGCCATCCTTGGCATCCTGATGTCCGCCGGTATCTACCGGGTGATCCTGGGCCAGGCCAAGTCGCTGCGGTCCCAGCTCTACGTGGACGCGGCCAAGGTGGACGGCGCCGGCCCGCTGCGCATCAGCCTCCGCCACGTCCTGCCGGGACTCGCCAACACCATCGTGGTCCAGGCGGCACTCATCTTCGCCGTCGGCATGCTGATCCAGGCCGGCCTGGCCTTCATCGGCTTCGGGCCGCCCATCCCGCAGCCCAGTTGGGGCGGCATGATCCAGGGCGCCTCCCAGCACGTCTACGACGCCCCCTGGATGTTGGTGCCCACCGGTGCCGTCCTGGCGCTCACCGTCCTGTCCGCCAATGCCATCGGCAACGCCCTGGGCAAGGCCCCCAACGCCGCCGCGCCGCACCTGCCCCCGGCTGCCGCCCGCCGGCAGCGCGCCAAAGCAGTCGCCGCCATTGCGGCAGCCGCACCCGTGCATGTCACGGGCGGGGACGCAGCCAGGGGGACGCTCAGCGTCCGCAACCTCTCGGTCGGCGTCGACAATGGTGTCCGGCTCGTCACCGACGTCTCCTTCGACGTCGAACAGGGCACGGTCCTGGGCCTGGTGGGGGAGTCCGGCTGCGGCAAGACCATGACCGCGCTGTCCCTGCTCGGACTGCTGCCCTCCGGCGTCTCGGTCACCGGCGGACAAATCCTCTGGAACGGCGGGAACCTTGCCGCCACCACGGACAAGGACATGGAATCCGTCCGCGGCCGCGAGATCGCCCTGATCAGCCAGGAACCCATGCGCGCCCTGGACCCGATGTTCACCGTTGGCTACCAGCTCACCGCCACCATCCGCCGGCTCCGCGGAATGGGCAAGGCCGAGGCCGGCAAGGAAGCGCTCAGCCTGCTGGAGAAGGTGGGCATCGTTGATGCTGCCCGGATCCTGAAGACCTATCCGCACCAGATCAGCGGCGGCATGGCGCAGCGCGTGGCGATCGCCCTCGCGCTGTCCGGCAAACCCAAACTGCTGGTGGCGGACGAACCCACCACAGCCCTGGACGTCACGGTCCAGGCCGAAATCCTGTCCCTGCTCCGTGCACTGGTGAAGGATACCGGCATGTCCGTGGTCATGGTCACCCACGACCTGGGCGTGGTGGCGGACATCTGCGACCAGGTGGCCGTGATGTACGCCGGGCAGGTGGTGGAAAACGGCAGGACAGGAGCCATCCTGGACAGCCCCCGCCACCCCTACACCCTGGCCCTGCTGGCTGCCGACCCGCACGCCAACCACGGGAACGCCATGCCCGAACGGCTTGCCACCATCAGCGGCCAGGTGCCGCAGCCCAAGGACTGGCCCACCGGCTGCCGGTTCACCGCGCGCTGCCAGTTTGCCGGCTCCGCCTGCCTGGAACCCGTCCCGCTGCTGCCCTCCGGCGCAGGAGACAGCCTGGTGCGGTGCGTCAAGGCGGACCAGCTCGCCGTCGAAGGCATGGACTGGCTGGCCACGGACGTCCCGGCCTCCCGCCTGCTCCAGGCCACCCCCAAACAGACGCTACTCACCGAAAAGGACATGGCATGAGCACCGCAGTCACGGAGCGCACAGGATCCACACCGGCCACCGTCGTCCCCATGCTTGAGGTGAAGGACCTGGTGGTCCGCTACGGCCGGGGACGCCGGGCAGCCGCCGCACCCGCCGCCGTCGACCGTGTCAGTTTCAGCATCGCCCCCGGTGAAACGGTGGGCCTGGTGGGAGAGTCCGGCTCCGGCAAGTCCACCATCGGCAAAGCGATCCTCGGCCTGCAGAAAGTTTCCGGCGGCACCATCAGCTACCAGGGCCGGGACATCACGTCCGCTACCGCGGCCCAGCGCCGGGACCTGGGCGGGGAACTGCGGGCCGTATTCCAGGACCCCAACTCCTCCCTGAACCCCCGTAACACCATCGGCACATCCCTGGCCGAACCGCTGCGCCTGCGCGGCATCTCCGTGGCCGAGGCGCGGATAAAGGCCCAGGACATGCTGGAACGCGTGGGCCTGCCCCGGGAGGCCGTGGACCGGTACCCAAGCCAGTTCTCCGGCGGCCAGCGCCAGCGAATCTCCGTGGCCCGCGCCCTGATCTGCGATCCCCAGCTCGTGGTCTGCGACGAGGCCGTTAGCGCGCTTGACCTCTCCACCCAGGCGCAGGTCCTTAACCTCCTGGCCGACCTCCGCGACGAGCGGGGCCTCAGCTACCTGTTCATCGCGCACGACATCGCCGTGGTCCAGTTCCTGGCACAGCGCGTGGTGGTGCTGTACCGCGGCCAGGTCATGGAAAGCGGACCGTCCGCGGCCGTCACGGAGAACCCGCTACATCCCTTCACCCAGGCCCTCGTGGCCGCCTCACCGGTGCCCCGCCCTGCTGAGCAGGCCGCGCGCCGTGAGGCCCGGGAATCGCTGGGTGTCCGCACGGGCGCCGCCGCCGTGCCCGCACCCGGGGGCTGCCCGTTCCGGCTCCGCTGCCCCCTGGCCACCGAGCTGTGCGCCACCGAAAGGCCGGCGCTGCGCAGGGTGGGCGCCGCGGACGTCGCCTGCCACTACGCCTAAGACTTTGTCTCCACTTCAGAACGGATCATTTCTTCCATGACTTCCACTCCCTGGCTTGCCGCCATGATCACCCCCGGGCAGGACTTCGACGGCGCCCCGCGCCTCCGCAAGGAATTCCGGCTTGAGGAGGGCCACGGCAGCGTGGTGAAGGCGACGCTGCGCGCCACCGCGCTCGGCATCTATGAGGCGTACATCAACGGCGTCCCAGTGGGGGAGGATGTCCTGAGCCCCGGCTGGAGCTCCTACGAGTGGCGGCTCCGGTACCGCACCTACGACGTCACCGCCCTGGTGGGACCGCGCACCGTCATTGGTGCGGAGCTGGGCAACGGCTGGTACCGCGGCCGCCTTGCCTGGCACGGGCTGTCCAACCTCTACGGGTCCGAACTGGGCTTCCTTGGCCAGCTGGACATCGAGTTCGAAGATGGCCACATTCAGTCCGTCGGCACCGACGCGAGCTGGCAGGCCGGCCCGTCGGCCACCACGTTCAACGACCTGTACGACGGGCAGACCATCGACACCCGACGCGGCCAGGCGGGCTGGGCCGAGCCCGCCTTTGCCCCCGACGCCAGCTGGACCGGCGTGCGCACCCTGGCGTTCGACGCCGACCGGCTGGCCGAGCCGGTGGGCCCGCCGGTGGTGCGTGCCGGCGTCGTGCGCCCCGTCAACGTCTTTACCTCGCCGTCCGGCAGGACCCTCCTGGACTTTGGCCAGAACCTGGTGGGCTGGCTCCGGTTCACCGTACAGGGGGAGGCCGGACAGGCAATCACCGTCCGGCACGCAGAGGTGCTGGAGGACGGCGAGCTGGGCGTCCGGCCGCTGCGGTCGGCCAAGGCCACGGACACCTTCATCCTGTCCGGCGGCCGGGACGTCTTCGAACCTACCAAGACCTTCCACGGCTTCCGCTATGCCGAAATCACCGGTTGGCCGGGCGGGCTCACGGCGGATGACGTGGAGGCCGTGGTGGTCCACTCCGACCTGGAACGCATCGGCACCTTCGAGTGCTCCAACGAGCTGGTGAACCAGCTGCACCGCAACATCGTCTGGGGCCTGCGCGGAAACTTCCTGGACCTGCCCACGGACTGCCCGCAGCGGGACGAGCGGCTCGGCTGGACCGGGGACATCGCCGTGTTCGCCCCCACTGCCGCCTACCTCTACGACGTCAAGGGATTCCTGCAGGACTGGCTGCTGGATCTGGCCGCCGAGCAGAAGGCGCAGGACGGGCTGGTCCCCATCACCGTGCCGGATGCCCTGAAGTACTGCCCGCAGCCGCCGGAATTCCCGGCCCCCGAATCGTCCGCGCTGTGGAGCGAGGCCTCGGTCTGGGTCCCATGGGCGCTGTGGGAAGCGTACGGGGACCTCGGCGTGCTGGAGACCCAGTACGAGTCGATGGCCACCCACACCCGCCGGGTGGAGGGCCTGCTTTCACCAGCGGGACTGTGGGACTCGGGCTTCCAGTTCGGCGACTGGCTGGACCCCGACGCCGCGCCGGACCAGCCGTGGGCAGCCAAGGCGGACACCGCCGTCGTGGCCACTGCCTGCATGTACCGGACCGCACGCCTCACCGCGCAGGCCGCCGGCCTGCTGGGAAAGCACGACGACGAGGCCCACTTCGAGGCGCTCGCCGCCCGGGTGCGTGCGGCCTTCGCCGAACACTACGTCGGTGCCGGCGGCACCATCCGCAGCGACTGCACCACCGTGTACGCGCTGGCCATCGCGTTCGATGTGCTGCCCAGCCAGGAGTTGCGGGAGTTCGCCGGCAACCGCCTGGCCGGCCTGGTCCGGGACAACAACTACCGGGTGTCCACCGGATTCGCCGGAACGCCGTTCATCACCCACGCCCTCACGGACACCGGGCATGTGGACGAGGCCTACCGGCTGCTGCTGGAGGAGGGCTGCCCGTCCTGGCTCTACCCCGTCACCATGGGCGCCACCACCGTCTGGGAACGCTGGGACTCCATGCTCCCGGACGGCACCATCAACCCCGGCGAGATGACCAGCTTCAACCACTACGCCCTGGGCGCCGTGGCGGACTGGATGCACAAGGCCATCGGCGGCATCAGGCCGCTGGAACCCGGCTATGCGAAGGTCCTCATCGCCCCGCAGCCGGGGGAGGGGATTGACTGGGCCAGGACGTCACTGAAGACCCCGCACGGCGAGGTCCGCGTTGAATGGAAGCTCGACGACGGCGGGTTCCTGCTTGAGGCGGCTGTGCCTGAAGGGGTGGCGGCCGACGTCGTGCTTCCGGATGGTGCCCGGCATGGGGTTGTTGGTGGGACGCACCGTTTTGCCGCGGCGTGGGGCCTCGTGACGACCTAGCGAAAGCTGCGCCTGGTCCGGAAGAACCAGTCCGGACCAGGTGCGCCGCCACCGCTAATCTGCAACGATGTCCAAAACATCGTCGCCAGGAGGACTTATGCCGTACACCGTGGATTTCAAGGACGTCTCGACTGTTGGTTTGGAATCATCACCGGTGGCGGACGCGCTGGCCGGGCTGCGCGCCAACGAGGCGCGCTACTACAAGAACAAATACGACCATGACTTCACCACCACGCCTGCCCAGGATGCGCCGGAACTGCTCGAGTATGTGAACACCATCCTTAAGTCGGAGCGGGACCTGGTCATCGCCTCCAAACCGCTGGAGGTGTCGTCGTTCGAGGTGGACGGGTTGCGGATGACGTACGTGTTCTACGAGTCCGGGCTGTCCATCAACGTCATGTACAGCATCGAAGACGGGGGCAAACGGGCTGTGGGCTTCAAGCTCTCGGACGGCATGGAAGTCCCCGAAGAACTGGCCTCCAGCTTCAAGTTCGCCCGCCAGAAGTCCAAGCTCGCCGGCACCATCCGCGGCTCGTACTTCGTGATCAAGGGCGGGTACTGAACCGCCGCCACCGCAGCCAGAGGGGTCAGGCTGCGCGGGTCGGTTCGACCACGGCCAGCTGGCCAGTAGTGTCCGGGACGCCGGGAAGGTGCACCGGCGCCGCCTCCGTCTTAGTGGATGAGCGGGCGGCCCTCATTCGGTAGAGCGCTGTGGCGGAAATGATGAACCAGGCCACGTTGGTGACAACCGACGGCCAGGCCCCGTGGAACGCGCCGTTGACAATAAAGGCGCAAGCGCCAACGAGATTGGCGGTTTGGAAGCCCTTGCCCGCCTTCAGCCAACCCATGGAAACGGCCAGGAACGCGCCGAGGATCACGACTGAACCGGCCCAGCCGGAAACCTCCCAGGCCAGTTCCATGCGTGCCTCCCACCTTCGCTACTTCATCGGCTTCCGTTATGCTCCAATCGCCATTATTAGGGTCGTCATATCTTTAGTTCAATTGCTTTCTTCTGAAGCTGTGGTTTAGAAATTCTTAACATGGACCTAGGGCGTGTCTGCTAAATATTCGGCTTTGGATGTTCGAGGCTGGATGGATGCTTCGTGCGAATGTTATTTCAGATGAGTTGTGGTCGGTGATTGAGCCTGTAGTCGCGACTGCAGGGGGCCGGCGAGGGCGGCCCTGGAACGATCACCGTTTGACGCTTGAGGGTATTTGCTGGCGTTTTCGCACCGGTTCGCCGTGGCGTGACCTGCCGGTTAAGTTCGGTGCCTGGCAGTCGGTGTGGGAGCGCCACCGGCGGTGGTCTGTCGACGGGTCCTATGAGCAGATGTTCGCGGCGGTAAAGACGGCAACCGGTGCCCAGGACACGGAGTTGGAGTCACTGCTCTCCGTTGATTCGACCAGTGTTCGGGCACATCAGCATGCTGCCGGAGCGCCCAAGGTGACGGTCGATCCAGACCACACAGGGGGCAGTGCCGAGTTACAAGTTTCTGCCCAGCGAGCCGGCTGACCACGCGATCGGACGCTCTCGAGGCGGGCTGACAACAAAGATCCATGCTCTTACCGACCGGGCGTGCGCGCCTGTCACGATGCTGCTGACTCCCGGCCAGGCCGGTGATAATCCGCAACTGGTGCCCTTACTCGAAGCCCATAAGATTCAAGACGCCACGCAGTTCCGGCTGCTCGCCGATAAGGCCTACTCCCATCCCTCCACGCGCACCGAGTTGAGGTCCCGCCGGATCAGGCACACCATCCCGGAGCGCTCAGATCAGATTGAACGCCGGAAGGCCAAAGGCTCAGCCGGTGGAAGGCCACCGGCCTTCGATCAGGCAATCTACAAGGAACGCAACACCGTGGAACGCGGCTTCAACCGCCTCAAACACTGGCGCGGCATCGCAACCCGCTACGACAAGTACGCCACCACATTCCTCGGCGGGGTACTACTAGGAGCGATCACAACATTCCACCGAGTACACAATTAACAGACACGACCTAG
>NZ_JBQEQF010000011.1:0-52705 GCF_052046035.1 Paenarthrobacter sp. 22069
CGAGGAGGAGATCCGGGCCGGGCTGCTGCATATCTGGTCCGTGATGGAGGCGTGCGTGGCCACCTCGCTGAAACGGGACGGGGTGCTGCCGGGCGGGTTGAAGGTCCGCCGCCGCGCCCCGGACTGGTTTGAGCGGTTGAAGAAGGAATGCGCTACCGGCCCGCACGGCAAGGACCGGGGCCAGGACCAGAACAGCGACCCTGCCACCGGCCGGGACGGGGACGGGGATGCGGCGTGGGATGCGGGGCCGTTCGATCAGCGGTATTGGCAGGAGTGGGTTAACTTGGTGGCGTTGGCGGTGAACGAGGAGAACGCCTCCGGCGGCCGGGTGGTCACCGCTCCGACGAACGGGGCGGCCGGGATCATCCCGGCGGTGCTGTTCCATGCCCTGCATTTCGCCCCGGGCATGGAGAACGCGTCCGGCCGGGACCGCCAGGATGTGGTGGTGCGGTTCCTGCTGGCCGCCGGCGCGGTGGGGGTGCTGTACAAGGAACAGGCCTCGATTTCCGGGGCCGAGGTCGGCTGCCAGGGCGAGGTCGGGTCGGCGTCGTCGATGGCCGCTGCGGGTTTGGCGGAGGTGATGGGCGGGTCACCGGCGCAGGTGGAGAACGCCGCGGAAATCGCGATGGAACACAACCTGGGCCTGACCTGTGATCCGATCGGCGGGCTGGTCCAGGTCCCCTGCATCGAGCGGAACGCGATCGCCGCCGCGAAAGCGATCAACGCCGCGAAAATGGCGCTCTGGGGCGACGGCACCCACCGCGTCTCCCTCGACGAAGTCATCATCACCATGCGCGAAACCGGCAAGGACATGAGCGACAAATACAAAGAAACCGCCATGGGCGGCCTCGCCGTCAACGTCGTCGAATGCTGACAACCCGCCCACACAGCAGCGGCACGGCGGCCTGAGCGGACCGGGCGTACACAGTCCCATGCCCTAGTTGTGCACTGCTGCCCACCAGTTCAGGCTCGCAGCGAAGACAAGCCACGAGACATACGGCAGCAGCAGCAGGCCGGCTGTCCGGCTGATGAGGCCGAAGTACATAACCGTCAACGCTACTGCGGCAATCAACGCGAGGATGATGGCCATCCCCAGCCACAGGGCCGCCGTGCCGAGAGATGGATAGAGGGCAAAAAACGCCGGCGTCCAGGCGAGGTTGAGCACCAGTTGGATGGCGTACACGGTCACGGCCCGGCGGGTCATGGCGGTCCGCTGGCGCCAGACCAGCCAGGCGGCTACGGCCATTGCCACATAAAGGACAGTCCAGACCGGTCCGAACACGAAATTGGGCGGGGTCCAAGGGGCCTTGTCCGCCGAGGCATACCAACCGTTGACGTTTGCTGCGGACGCCAGGCCGCCCAGGCCGGCCACCAGCAGGGACGCCACCAGGAACCCGGCAAGGCCCGCCGCCTGGATACCTGCGCTGTAGGGCCGTCCGCTCTTCACGTCCACACTGCCCAGTTCCCGGTCCGGCCTCATACCCCCACCCTTGTTGCTGGCATGAGCCCCGTCAAGGAGGCACCCCACCGGCCGCCGGCGCCATGCCAGGCAGCCCGGGAGAAATGTCCGGGATGGCTGAGGCTTTAGACTTGAGGCTGCATGTCCGCACGCATCCAGAACTACCGAAACCGCGCACACACCCGATTGGACACGGCCCCCTTGCGAGAATTCACCGCACGTTTTGCCACTGCCGAGGAAATTGAGAACTGGGACAAGCACGTCACTGCCAACCCGAACGGCGGCAACATGCTGCAGTCCGCAGCCTATGCATCGGTCAAGAACGGAAGCGGATGGAAAGTCCGGTTCCTGGTGCTGGAAGGCCACGGAACCGCCAGCTACAACCTGGTCCTGGAGAAGTCGTTCCCGGTCCTTGGACGGCTGTGGTACCTCATCAAGGGCCCCGACGTCGCGGACGCAGCGGACCTGGGCCCGGCCCTCGCAGCATGCGCAGCCTTTGTCCGCAGCCAGAAGCTGAATGTCTTCACCATCAAGGTGGAACCGGACATCGTCGACTCGGTAGAAGCCCGGCAGGCACTCAATGCAGCCGGGCTGGTCAAGGCGCCGAACATCCAGTCCAACGACTCCACCGCGCTGCTGGACATCTCAGGACCGGAGGACGAGGTGTTCAAAGCCATCTCCTCCCGTGCACGGAACGCAGTCCGGCGCGCCGAGCGGGAGGGATGCCGGGTGGTCCGGCAGGAGCAGGGACCTGAGACCTACCGGGCCCTGTACGACCTGATGGCTGACACCGTCAACGCCAAGGGCTCCATGCCCCTCCGCAGCTACGAGTACTACGCACGGTTCTGGGACGAGTTCTGCAACCGCGGCCAGGGCAACTTCTTCTTCGTCCACGAAGACGGCAAACCCAGTGTGGGCGCCTTCGTCATCAACTACGGTGCCAAGGCAACGTACAAGGACGGCGGCTCCACCCAGAACCGGAAGCAGTACGGGGACTCGCACCTGGTGCAGTGGACCGCGATCCGCCGGATGCAGGAACTTGGCTGCACAGAGTACGACTTCTGCGGCACCCCGCCCGCTGCCCGTATCAAGGACAAAACCCACAACCTCTACGGCATGGGCATGTTCAAGACCAGCTTCACGAAAACCGTCACTGACTTTGTGGGGTGCCACGACTACGTCCTGTCCCCGCTCCGGCACCGGCTTTGGACCAAGGGTGGAGAAAAAGTGTTCCGCCGGATCGAAACCGCCCGGACCGGCCAGCAGTTCTACTGACCTCCGCCGCCAACTAAACCAATGCGCCTGCCGGCCTGCACCCATGACTGCGGCCCGGGCACGAGTACCGTCCGTCCAGCGCCTGCCCCAGGCCGCGAAGAGCCAGAAGAAGGTAACCCCTTGAATCCAGATTCCGCCGCCGGCGGGCTTGAGTATGCCAACCTCAGTGACGCCGAATTTGAGGCCTTCGCGCTGAAGCACCCCCAAAACTGCTTCCTGCAGTCGATCGACTTTGCCCGCTTCCAGCGCGCCCGCGGCCAGCAGGTGGAGCTCTTCGGAGTGAAACGCGACGGCGAACTCGTGGCCGCAGGCAAGCTCAACTACACCACCACCCGGCTGGGCTACACGGTCTGCGAATGCGCCAAGGGCCCCCTGATGGACTATGCGGACCGGGACCTGGTGGGTGCCGTCGTCGAACTTCTCCGCAAACATGCGGCAGGCCGCAAAGCCGCTGAACTGCGGATCTCGCCCAACCTCCGGTACATCGCGCGGGACGCCGACGGCGCCGAACACCCCGAGATCGAGGACAACAGGCCGCTCGTTGCGGACCTCGAGCGCCTGGGCTTCCGCCACCAGGGCCTGGACATGAACTTCGTCAACGTCAACTGGATGTTCGTCAAGAACCTCGTGGGCATCCAGGACTCCGAAGAACTGATCATGGGCACCAGCTACCGGACCCGGAAAGCCATCCGCAAGGCCGAAAAGAACGGCGTCTTCCTGGAACAGGCCACCCTGGAAACCCTGGATGACTTCTACGGCGCGCTGAGCCGGGCCGGGGACGAAAAAGGCTTCGTCTACCGTGAACGCGCCTACTACGAGCACCTGCTGGGCACCACCTCCGCCGAATTCACCAAGCTGATGATGGCCAAGATCGACATCCCGGCGTACCGCAAATCAATCACCGAACGCCTGGCCGCGGAATCAGCCGCCGCAGCCGACCTCCGGCGTGAAGTCGAGGAGACCGGCAGCAAGAAGAAAGCCAACCGGCTCAAGGTGGTCCAGGACCTGGTGGACAGCTACGAGCGGAGCCTGAAGGACATCGAAAGGTTCCCCGATTCCGTGGGAACCGCCACCGTGGCTGCCATCCATTTTGTCTGCTACGGCGACGAGGTGGTCTGCGTCATCGGCGGCACCGTCCAGGACTACATCTACTTCAACGGCGCAACCTCCCTCTACTGGGGCATGATGCTGCACGCCCTCGAGAAGGGGTACCCCCGGTACAACTTCTACGGCACCTTCGGCATCTCCGGGCAGGACGAGGAAGGACACGGCGGCTACGAATTCAAGAAGGGATTCGGCGGCGAGGTGGTCCAGCTGGTGGGGGACTTCGTCCTCCCGGTACGGCCCGCCGTGTTCCACGCCAACCGGCTCGCCAGGTCCGCGGCCGGAGCCGCCCGCACGCTGCTGGGCAAGCTGCCGCTGAAGCGTGCAGCCTGACCGTCCATAAACCGCACACAGGGAGGAAGCGGGCATGACTGACCGGCCTGAACGGCCAGGGTCCAGGCCGAAGACTGACGGCCTGCCCAGGACTGAACCGCTGACTCCTGCGCAGCTCCGGCAGGACGCTGCCGCCAGGAGAATGCTCCGCCGCCTGGTCCAGGGGGAGAATCCGCCCACGGCGCCCTTAAGCATCGTGGACCGGCTCGCCGGCAGTCCTTACGCCAACCCCACCATCCAGGTGGGCGGCGTGGACACCTCGGCCCGGAAGACCCTTGACTTCGCCCTGCACCTGGCCGAAACGATGTTCCGCTACGGCGCCGGCGCCCTTGAAGTGGAAACCAGCATCATTGCCGTCACCGCGGCGCTGGGCCTGAAGAACATCGAGGTCGACATCACCAACCAGTCTGTGGGGATCAACTATGCCCCCAAGGACCAGACCCCCATCGCGCTGCTGCGCGTGGTGCGGTCCTGGACCAACAACTATGCCGGCCTGGCCAAGGTCCACCAGCTGGTCACCGACATAGTGGCCGGCGGCGTGGGGCGCGATGAGGCGATCCGCCGGCTCAACGAAGCGATCACCAGTCCCAAACCGTATCCGCGCTGGATGGTGACGGCGGCGTTCGGTGTTTTCGCCGCCGTGTTCGTCGGGGTGCTGGGCGGAGGGCCTGTGTCCTCGGTGGTCGCCTTCGTGGCAAACATCGGCATCAGCCTGCTGGCCCGGCAGCTGGGACGCTGGCGCGTCCCGGACTTCTTCATCACCGCGAGCTGCTCGTTCGTGGTCACCATGCTGGCCCTGTTGCTCTGGCAGTTCGGTCTCACCGCCTCACCGTCGATCGTGGTGGTGGGCGGCATCCTGCTGCTCCTTCCCACCGGCCGGCTGGTTTCCTCCGTGCAGGATGCCATCAACGGCTTCCCGGTGACGGCCGCTGGGCGGTTCCTCTCCACGCTGCTGACCTTCGGCGCCATCGTTGCCGGCATCGCCGTGGCCTTCGTCGTGGGGGAGCTGACCGGCCTGGAGCGCATCGACGTCACGCAGACCTTCCCGCCCGCCTACGATCTGTGGGTCCTCATCGTCTTTGTGGCCGCCGCGGTGATGGCCATCGGCATCACGGAGCAGACCACCTGGAAGCTGCTCCTGCCCACGGCCGGGGTTGGCGTGGCTGGCTACCTGGTGCTGCTCGGCTGCGGCGTGCTGGGCATCGGGGACCGCTTCGCCCCCGCCATCGCCGCCGTGGTCATCGGCCTCCTGGCGCGGGTGGTGGCCCTGCGGATGGGGGCGCCGCAGCTTGTTGTGGCTGTTCCCGCGGCCCTGATCCTGCTGCCCGGGCTCACAATATTCCGGTCCATGTACGTGCTCACCGTAGAAGAGTCGGAAATCCTTGCCGGCGCAGGCGGCATGCTGAACGCCGGGGCCATCGTGCTGGGTACGGCAGCCGGCATCGTCCTGGGCGACGTGCTCGCCCGGCCGCTGACCCGCAGCCTGGCGAGCAACGAGCGGCGCCGGGCGCGCCGCCGGTAGCGTGTGCGGCGGGCGGCCTAGATCTGGCCGACCGGCAGTTTCTTCTCGGCCTGGAAGACGTCCTCCACCCGGCCCTGCGCCCAGTAGCCGGACAGCGAGACCTGCCGGCGTTCCAGTCCGCGCTGCTTGAAGAGGACCTCGCGCAGCGCCTTCATGTAACCGCGCTCGCCGTGCGCAAAGACATCCACGGACCCGCCGGGCCAGTCCGCATCCGCGACCGCCTTGATCAACAGGTCGCTGGACCCTGCGGGGACGCCGTTGCGCGGCAGCCAGGTGACATCCAGCCCTGCGGGAGCGGAAATAGGCTGGACGTCGGCCTCGGACCCGACCTCCAGGAAAGCCATCCCCGCAGCTTCCGGCGGCAGTGCCTCGATGCATG
Organism: Paenarthrobacter sp. 22069; assembly: GCF_052046035.1. NCBI lineage: Bacteria > Bacillati > Actinomycetota > Actinomycetes > Micrococcales > Micrococcaceae > Paenarthrobacter > Paenarthrobacter sp. 22069. The sequence continues at coordinate 6,073 of NZ_JBQEQF010000011.1, forward strand.
CGGCGATGGCCGGGAGCGCTGCCTCGTCGCCGGCAAAGAGGTACCAGTCCGCTTCCGGGTTGGGGTTGTAGGCGCCGCCGGGACCCGTGAAGGTGAGGGTGTCGCCAGGCTCTGCCCTGGCCGCCCACGGGCCCGCCAGGCCTTCGTCGCCGTGGACCACGAAGTCAATGGCCAGTTCCTGCGCCTGAGGGTCAACCCAGCGCAGGGTGTAGGTGCGGGTGAACGGCCACTGGTCACGGGGCATGGTTTCCCTGATTTCCCACAGATCCAGGGGCGAGGGGTACTCGACGCCGGGCTGGGGGAAGACAATCTTTACGTACCGGTCCACGAACCCGTTGTTGGTGAAGTCCCGGAAGCCGTCCCCGCCTGCCACGATCCGGACCATGTGCGGCGTCAGCTGTTCCTTGCGCAGGACGGTCAGGTTGACCTGCGGGCGGCTCTTCTTGGTTGCGCTGGTGGCGGCGGGAACGGTGCTCATAAGGCAAGCCTAAGCTAGGGCGACGGCGGGAGTTCCCAGGTTACGTCCATTGCCCCCTGGTCCCGCAGCAGCTGGTTCACGCGGCTGAACGGCCGGGAGCCAAAGAAGCCGCGGGAGGCGGACAGGGGGCTGGGATGGGCGCTGGTGACAGCGGGGACGCCGGCCAGGAGCGGCCGGACGCCCTCAGCCTCCTTGCCCCACAACACGGCCACCAGCGGCAGTCTGGTTCCGTCCGCTGCGGTGCGGGCCGCCAGCGCGGTGACTGCCGCCGTCGTAATCCCCTCCCAGCCCTTGCCCCGGTGCGAACCGGCAGCTCCGGCACGGACCGTGAGCACGCGGTTCAGCAGCAGCACGCCCTGCTCCGTCCAGGCTGACAGGTCGCCGTGTACGCGCGGCGGAATGCCCAGGTCTGCCTCCAGCTCGCGGTAGATGTTGGCCAGGCTGCGGGGGATGGGCCGGACGTGCGGGTCGACGGAAAAGGACAGTCCAACGGCGTGGCCGGGCGTGGGGTAGGGGTCCTGCCCGACGATGAGGACCTTCACGTCTGCCAGGGGCTGGCGGAAAGCGCGCAGGACGTTCGACGGCGAGGGCAGGAGCTGGTGCCCGGCCGCCTCTTCCGCGGCCAGGAAGGCCAGCACCTTCCGGAGCTGGCCTTCAACGTCCTGCAGCGCGTCGGCCCAGTCCGGGGACATGAGGTCGGCCAGCGGCAGGCCGGCCAGGTCAGCGAAGCGGAGGGCGTCCGCGGGGTCCTGCTGCAGCTCGAACAGCGCATCCGATTCAAACATCGTTCCATTCTTGCAGGACCCTCCCGCAGGCCGGCCGGGGAAGCCGGGCGGCGGCGTGCGGCAAGGTGCGAATGACACCAGTGTTATTCGGCCGCTAGCATAGGGGTAAGACATTTACCGTAACCAGCGAAGGAGTGTGCCGTGGCGGAACCGGCGCGGGAACACCTGCCGGAGCAGGATCCACGGAAACCCCTCCTGGCGGATTTCGCCCTCCGTGAGTCCTCCCTCTCGGAGCGGGAGCAGCAGATGCTGGCCCTGGAACGGCAGTGGTGGAAGTACGCAGGGGCCAAGGAACAGGCCATCCGGGAGCTCTTCGATCTCTCCGCGACCCACTACTACCAGCTCCTCAACGCGCTGATCGACCGCGAGGATGCGCTGGCCCACGATCCCATGCTGGTCAAGAGATTGCGTAGACTACGTACGTCGCGCCACCGTGCGCGCACCGCCCGCCGCCTGGGATCCGACGCTTAGGACGCTCCGGCGGGACAACAGCCACACTCTACAAGGATGTCCTTCCACCATGACCCGATACGCCCGCGATGAATTCGACAAGGTCCCCGAGGCCGCGTCGCGACAAGGTGTCCACCGGACGGCCACGGCCCCGTCCCGCGTGCGGCTCTGGCCCATCCTCGCGGTAGGCGTGGCGGCCCTGGCCATCGGGCTGGTGTCTTTCCTGATCCTTCCCAAACTTGGTTTCAGCGCTGCTGCGAGCCAGGCATCGGCCAGTGTGGAGTCAACCCCGCTGGCCGGAACAGGATCCACGCCGCAGGCAACACAGGCTCCCTCCACAGCTCCCGTCTCCCCGGCGCCCTCAGCAGCTGCCGGGCCAACCCAAAGCAACAGCGCCGAGCCTGAGCCCACTGCATCTGCCACCCAGCCGGCCGCCGTCGACCGGACCCAGCCGGTGGCGGTCTATAACGCCGCGGGAACGGCAGGGCTGGCCGGCCGCGTGGGCGGGATGGTCCAGGCTGACGGCTGGCGGCTGGGCCAGGTGGGCAACTGGTCCGGTGCTCCGCAAAAATCTTCCGTGGTCTTCTACGCCGGCCCCCAGCAGCTGGCAAGCGCACAGGAGCTCGCAGCGCTGCTGAACATCCCCACCGTGGTCAACAGCACCGAGTTCCAGGTTCCGCTCGTAGTGGTACTGGGCCCCGGATACCGGTAGCGGCTGCCCTTCCCGTTACGCCTGGATAACGTTCCGGGCTCCAGGCGACCGCCGCCCGCAGCCCCTGGCGGGCATTGGCTAGAGTGGGTGCCAGGCCACGGCCGGCCGCGGTTTCCGCAGGCGGTGGGCCCACCCGGCATCCAACGGAAAGAGTTGTTCATCATGGCACTGGGAACCGTCAAATGGTTCAACGCTGAAAAAGGCTACGGCTTCATCACCGTTGACGGCTCCGGCGATGACGTCTTTGTCCACTGGTCCGCGATCCAGGGGGAAGGCTACCGGGCCCTGGACGAGGGCCAGCGGGTGCAGCTGGAAGTTGGCGAGGGCGAAAAAGGTCCGCAGGCAGAAAACGTCCGGCCCGCCCAGTGATGCCGTTTTCCCGTTCCCACTCTTCCTGTTTCCCCGGCAGCCGTTCCGCCGTGCACCCTTCCCCACTCCGCGCCGGTGCTGCGCTGGCCGTGATCCTGGGAACGGTTCTCCTTGCCACAGGGTGCTCCGGCGCTGGTGGCAATGCCAGGGTGGAAGCCGTTGAGGCATCCGGTGACGGTGTCCTTCGGGTGGGCCTGATCCTGGACAACACCGGCGACGCGGCCTTCCTCAATGCACCGCAGTTGGCCGCCGCGAAGGCCGCCGTCGAGGACATCAACGCCGCCGGCGGGCATAAGGGCCGGCCGGTGGAGTTGCTTCCAGTGCATCCGGGGGAGGAGGCCGCAGCCCAGGCAAAGGACCTGCTGGCCGCCAAAGCGGACGTGGCCATTGGACCCACGGATTCCAGCCACGCTGCCCCCGCCATCGAGGTGCTGTCCCCGGCCCGCGTACCGCTAATCTCGCCGGCCAACACCGCGGCCGCCCTCTCCGGGATAGCCAGCGGCGGCTACTATTTCCGGACCGCGGCAGCCGATGTGGCACAGGGACCGGTACTTGCCAAACTCGCCAAGGACGCAGGGGCAGCGACCATCAGCGTGCTGTACCAGGAAGGGTCGTACGGCAAGGACCTGTCGGCCGCCGTTGCGGAGGCGGCGCAAAAGTCCGGACTCACGGTCCTCCCCGCCACAGCTTTCAAGCCCGGCGATTCTGCTTCAGCCGCACGCTCTGCCGTCAAGGCAAAGCCGGACGCGGTGGTCCTGGTCGCGCGGGAGGGTGCGCAGGCGGCACTGGCCGAGCTGAACAACGCCGGCCTGGCCGGTTCACGCCTCATACTCAGTGACGGTGCCTTTGCCCGCTACGGATCCGGACTGCCTCCCCGGGCCCTGGAGGGTGCCCGGGCACTGGTTCCGGGCCAGCTTCCCTCTGCCGCGCTGCAGGGAAAACTGCTGAAGATGGACCCGAGCCTGAAGGACGTTTCATACGCCGCCGAAACCTATGACGCCGTGACACTCGCGGCCTTGGCCGCCGCCCGCGCCCAGGACGACGCCGGGCGCTCCATCGCCGCCAACCTGATTGCGGTCTCCGGCGGATCGGCGGGCGCGGGAGCGGCCGCCGCACCCTGCCTGGGCTACAAGGCATGCCTTGGCGGCCTGGCCGCCGGCCCGGACATCAACTACGACGGCGAATCGGGCCCGGTTGCCTTCGATTCCAATGGGGACATCACCTCAGCCGTGTTCTCCGTGTTCAGCTACGGACAGGACAACAACCCCAGCCCCACTGGCCGGGAGGTTGCCGGCCGCACCGGCTGATCGCCCTGGGCGAAGCGATTGCTCCGGGCGCCCGTCCCGTGTCATTTCGCTTGCACTCTCACCTGGGGAGTGCTAATTATTGAGTTAGCACTCTGACGTACCGACTGCTAAAGCAAAGCTGGTTTCCGCCGGCCGCGCGCGGCACCGGTCGAGGAGCGAAAGAAACACCTTACTTCAGTGAGATCCGCATCCGGAGGCATACAGAGGCCGCCGGGTAAAGGATCGTCCGTCGCGGGCACTGCAGCGAAGGTTCATTCTTAACGACTGTCCCGAAAGGACTACTGCCGTTATGGCCAAGATCATTGCATTTGATGAAGAGGCACGCCGCGGCCTTGAGCGTGGCCTGAACACCCTCGCCGACGCCGTTAAGGTCACCCTCGGCCCGCGTGGACGCAACGTCGTCCTCGAAAAGAAGTGGGGCGCCCCCACGATCACCAACGATGGTGTTTCCATCGCCAAGGAGATCGAGCTGGACGATCCCTACGAGAAGATCGGCGCAGAGCTGGTCAAAGAAGTTGCCAAGAAGACCGACGATGTGGCCGGCGACGGCACCACCACGGCCACCGTTCTGGCACAGGCCCTGGTCAAGGAAGGCCTGCGCAACGTTGCCGCCGGCGCCGACCCGCTGTCCCTCAAGCGCGGCATCGAGAAGGCCGTTGAGGCCGTCACCGCCGAACTGCTGAACTCCGCCAAGGAAATCGAAACCAAGGAAGAGATCGCGGCCACCGCCTCCATCTCCGCCGGTGACGACGAAATTGGTGCCCTCATCGCCGAAGCACTGGACAAGGTGGGCAAGGAAGGCGTCATCACGGTCGAGGAGTCCAACACCTTCGGCCTGGAGCTCGAGCTCACCGAAGGCATGCGCTTCGACAAGGGCTACATCTCCGCCTACTTCGTCACGGACGCAGAGCGCCAGGAAACGGTCCTTGAGGATCCGTACATCCTGATCGTCAACTCCAAGATCTCCAACGTCAAGGAACTGGTTGCTGTCCTGGAGAAGGTCATGCAGTCCAACAAGCCGCTGCTGATCATCGCCGAAGACATCGAGGGCGAGGCCCTGGCCACCCTGATCGTCAACAAGATCCGCGGCACCTTCAAGTCCGTTGCCGTCAAGGCCCCGGGCTTCGGTGACCGCCGCAAGGCCCAGCTCGCCGACATCGCCGTCCTCACCGGCGGCCAGGTCATCTCGGAGGAAGTTGGACTCAAGCTGGAGAACGCCGGCCTTGAGCTCCTGGGCCAGGCCCGCAAGGTTGTTGTCACCAAGGACGAGACCACCATCGTCGAAGGTGCAGGCGACGCCGACCAGATCGCCGGCCGCGTTTCCCAGATCCGCGCCGAAATCGAAAACTCCGACTCCGACTACGACCGTGAGAAGCTGCAGGAGCGCCTGGCCAAGCTGGCCGGCGGCGTTGCAGTCATCAAGGCCGGTGCTGCCACCGAGGTGGAGCTCAAGGAGCGCAAGCACCGCATCGAGGACGCAGTCCGCAACGCGAAGGCTGCAGTTGAAGAAGGCATCGTCGCCGGTGGCGGCGTGGCCCTGATCCAGGCCGGTGCCAAGGCATTCGCCAACCTTCAGCTGTCCGGCGACGAAGCAACCGGCGCCAACATCGTCCGCGTTGCCATCGACGCCCCGCTGAAGCAGATCGCCTTCAACGCCGGCCTCGAGCCCGGCGTGGTCGTCGACAAGGTCCGCGGCCTGCCCGCAGGCCACGGCCTGAACGCAGCAACCGGTGAGTACACCGACCTGCTGGCCGCCGGCGTCAACGACCCCGTAAAGGTCACCCGCTCCGCCCTGCAGAACGCGGCATCCATCGCCGGCCTGTTCCTCACCACCGAGGCAGTAGTTGCTGACAAGCCTGAGAAGGCTGCAGCCCCTGCCGGTGGCGACGACATGGGCGGCATGGGCGGCATGGGCGGCTTCTAAGCCTCCCGGCCGGGACCAGTTCCGCCAGCTACGAAAATGCGGCCCCCTCGCAGGAGGGGGCCGCATTTTTTGTGTCCGACCGGCCTGCCTTGCGTCCCCGCACCCCTTTGTCAGCCGCTTCTGGCAGGATGGATCAGTGACGATTACTGCAGCGGCTGACGGTTCGGCCTTGGGAAACCCCGGCCCGGCCGGCTGGGCCTGGTATGTGAACGATGAGTGCTGGCGCGCAGGCGGCTGGCCGCACGGGACCAACAACCAGGGGGAGCTGATGGCTGTCCTTGACCTGTTGCGTGCCACGGCGCACCTGCCGGGCGAGGACCTGCGGATTCTGTGCGACAGCCAGTACGTGATCAACTCGATTACCAAGTGGATGCCGGGCTGGAAGCGCAAAGGCTGGCGCAAGGCGGACGGCAAACCGGTCTTGAACGTGGAGCTGCTGAAGGAACTCGACCGCGAACTGGCCGGCCGGACCTACACATTCGAATGGGTCAAAGGCCACGCCGGCCACGAACTCAACGAGGCCGCCGATGAACGGGCGCGGGCAGCCGCCACGGCTTACCAGCAGGGAGTGGCGGCACGCTCGGGTCCCGGATTCCCCGGCGCGCACCAGCACCTTGCCGCCAGCCAGCCTGCAACGCTGGACGTCCCGGCTGCCGGGGCCGCCCGCCCGGCTGCCGGGCCCGACCGCGCGGCTGCAGTGATGGGTGGAAACCCTGGAGGGGCCGGAAGCAGCAGGGCCCGCGCCGCCGCCGGACCGGCCCAGGCCTACGACGAACCCGACCTGTTCAGTGAATTCGATGCTGACGACCTTGAGGTGGCCGAGGCAGCGCAACACACCGGCTCCATCCCGCCCGAGGCTCTGGTGGAAGAGCTCGAACGTGAGCTGCTCGGTCCGCTGGTCCGCGGGGACATCGGCCGGACGGCTGTGCTGCTCCACCCGGACTTCATGGAGATCGGCAGCTCCGGACGGGTCTGGACCCGGGACGCCATGATGATGGCGCTCGAGGAGGACCCCGGTGAACGGACCGACATCGAAATCCTCGGCGCCGACCGCGTTGGCGCCGGCGCGGTCCTGCTGACGTACCGAAGCTTTGCGCGCTCCGGCACCACCCTGCGCAGCTCCCTGTGGGTCCTGGACGGTGACCGGTGGCGGCTGCGGTTCCATCAGGGCACGCGGGAGGCATAGGCCAAGGGTCAGCTGAAGCGCTGCGTGTTGCCCTGCTCCGCTTGGGCATATGTGGCAGCGGCCGAGGCGAGGGCGGCATTGATGGAGGCCAATGATGCCTCCACCCGGCCCTGCGTGATGGTCCACTCGGTGATGAGCGCCTGGAAGTTGGTGGCCGCAGAACCCCGCCACGAGCCCTGCAGCTCATCCAGGCCGCGCTTCATGGCGTGGACGTCGGCGCTGATGCGGTCCACGGTGGACTGGACGTTGGCAGACTTCAGCTGCAGTAATTCGGTGTCGACGGAAATGATGCTCATGGCTGTGCCTTTCGGTACGGCGGGCGGGACCCGCCCCGCTCCCGGCAGTTCCGGGCTGCTTCAAGGAGCCTATGGAGCGAGGGCGTGCCCCGGCCATGCGTGGCGGCTATATGTGGATAACGGACCCGTCGCTGCCCTTGACTCCCGCAGTGCTGCCGGAGGCCGCTTCCTGTCCATCCCCGGCGTCGGCCGCTAAGGCGTCTTCCCGCCGTGGAAGGCTGACCACCAGGGTCGCCCCGCCGCCGTCGGTCTTTTCCACCCGCACGGTCCCGCCATGGGACCCGACTATTGCCGCCACGATGGCCAGCCCCAGGCCGCTGCCGCCGGTCTCCCTGGTGCGCGAGGTGTCCGCCCGGTAGAAGCGCTCAAACACCTTGGCCGCGTCCTCATCGGAAATGCCGGGCCCGTGGTCGCGTACTTCGATGACCGAGCGCCCGCCGGCGTCAGTCGTGCGGACGCCCACCGCGAGCTCGATCGGGCTGCCCTCAGGCGTGTAGCGCAACGCGTTGCCCACCAGGTTGCCCACCACCTGGCGCAGCTTGGCCTCATCACCGAGGACGGGCGCGGGTCCTGCCGGTCCGCCGTCGAGCCCCGTCAACGAGATGACCCTTGAACGGTCACTGGCCTGGGTGTCCACTACGGCGTCGTGGGCAATCAGCTGAAGGTCCACCGGTTTCTGCTGCAGGGGCCGCTGCTCATCCAGGCGGGCCAGCAGCAGCAGGTCCTCCACCATCGAACCCATGCGCTTTGCTTCGCTTTCGATCCGGCCCATGGCCGTGGCCACGTCCTCCTCGGTGGAGAGGGCGCCGTGGCGGTAGAGCTCGGAGAAGCCCCGGATGGTCACCAGGGGAGTGCGCAGCTCGTGCGATGCGTCAGCGGCGAAGCGTCGCATCCTCGCCTCGGACGCGGTCCGGGCCGCGAAAGCCGTCTCGATGTGGGCGAGCATGGCGTTAAGGGAACTGCTCAACCGTCCCAGCTCACTGGCCGGATTTTCAACCTCCACGCGGCGCGAGAGGTCACCCGCGGCGATGGCCGCTGCTGTTTTTTCGACCCGCGCAAGCGGCCGGAAGGAACGCGACACCGTCCAGCTGGCAATCAGCGAAGCGAGCAGCAGGGTCAGCAGCCCCACCCCCGTCACCACCACGGTGGCATGCTTGAGGACGTCGTCAACGCTTTCCAGGGGCAGCCCAATGACCACAACCGCCGTTGTTTGGCCGTTCTGGACCGTCACGGCCACCACCCGCCAGTTCTCCCCGTCCGTCCCCCGCACTTGGAAAGGGGCCAGCCCGCGCGCCTGGGCCTGCTCCACGGTGATGGCACTGATGTCCGGATGGTCGTCCGGGTCCCCGCCGAAGGTCAACGGCTGCTCACCCGGGGCGAAGAGCATCAGCGAATAGTCGGTGGGAACCGGGCTGGGTGCCTGCAGCTGGGTGAAGGAGCGCTGCTTCCGCGCAGAGTCGACGGCGGCGTTCAGCTTGTCATCCACCTGTCCCTGGAGATAGCTGTGCAGGAGCGTCAATGTAACGGCACCCGTCACGGTCAGGGCCACGATCAGCAGGGCCATGATCATGGCCACCAGCTGCGACCTGAGCGAGGCCGACTTCCACCGTTTGAGCAAGGTCAGCGCTTTTCAGCCGTCCGCAGCACATAGCCGACGCCGCGCTTGGTCTGGATCAGGGCCGGCGCTTCGGGATCGATATCCACTTTGCGCCGGAGGTAGGAGATGTAGGACTCCACGATGGACGCGTCACCATTGAAGTTGTACTCCCAGACGTGGTCCAGGATCTGCGATTTGGACAGCACCCGGTTGGGGTTGAGCATGAGGTACCGCAGCAGCTTGAACTCCGTGGGGGAGAGCTCGATCACGGTGCCTCCGCGGCGAACCTCGTGCGCGTCGTCGTCGAGTTCGAGGTCGTCCACGCGGATGATGGCATCGTCATCGAGCATCGGCTGCGTGCGGCGGAGCACGGCCCGGATGCGGGCCACCACTTCGTCGAGGCTGAAGGGTTTGGTGACGTAGTCGTCGCCCCCCACGGTCAGGCCCGTGACTTTATCCTCGGTGTCATCCTTTGCAGTCAGGAAAAGGACGGGGAAGTGCTTTCCGGAGGCACGGAGCCGCCGCGTCACGGTGAAGCCGTCCATGTCCGGAAGCATGACGTCAAGCACCGCCAGATCGGGGGCGTGGGTGTCCGCAGCGGCGAGAGCATCGCGTCCATTGGCTGCAGACACTACCTCGAAGCCAGCGAACCGCAATGACGTGGAGAGGAGCTCGCGGATGTTGGGTTCATCATCGACGACGAGCAGCCTGGCTTCTGGACCGTTCTTGTTCATGCTCCCATCATGCTCCCAGTCTCTGGGAGTTGTCTGGATATTCGTTGTGAGCATGATGATGGGCGGCTTGTGATTACCAGTCCATGGTTCCCGGTTCGCCCTTGAAGGGCCCCGCCACTTTGCTGGTGATCCAGCCGCCGTAGAAGCGGCCCGGTTGGGCAACCACCCGCTCCCCATCCACTTCGCAGTAATCCATCCGGCCCGGGTACACGGCCACCCGGCCCGCCAGGGCCTCGAAGCCCGACGCCGGTTCCGGGTAGGACCACGCGGCGCTCTCAGCTTCCTTCCCGCCGCCGCGGACTGTCAGGTACTTGGCAGCACCCTTGAATTCGCAGAAACTGCTGCCTGCGGCCGGCTCCAGCGCCCCGGGGAGGAAGGCTTCCTGCGGGACGTAATACACCGGCGGATGGCTGGTCTCCAGGACTCGGAGCGAATCAGTGGTGTCAAGGATCAGCTCTCCGCCCAGGATGATCCGGATGCGCTCGGTGCTCGGTTCGATCCGCGGTGGCCGGGGATAGTCCCACACCGACTCCTGCCCGGGGCCGGGTACGTCTGGAACAATTCGTGGACTCATGTCTCCAGTGTGCGTCCCGCCCCGGCGTTTCGCACCCGGGAACGCAATGTGCTGCAAGAGGATTACTCCGCGGCCTGCACGTCCTTGGCATCCATGATCCGGTAGGCGTATCCCTGCTCGGCGAGGAACCGCTGCCGCTTGGCGGCGAATTCCTGGTCCAGGGTGTCACGCGCCACCAGCGAGTAGAAGCGCGCGGCCCGGCCGTCCTTCTTGGGCCGCAGGAGCCGTCCCAGCCGCTGGGCCTCCTCCTGCCGGGACCCGAAGGAGCCAGAGACCTGGATGGCCACCGAAGCCTCCGGAAGGTCGATGGAGAAGTTGGCCACCTTGGACACCACAAGGGTCTGCAGCTCGCCCGCGCGGAATTGGTCAAAGAGCTTCTGCCGTACCTTGACGGAGGTGTCGCCCTTGATCACCGGAGCCTCCAGGCGCTCGCCGAGCTCGTCCAGCTGGTCGATGTACTGGCCGATCACCAGCAGCTGTTCACCCGCATGCCGGGCCACCAGCTGTTCCACGACCTGCGTCTTGGACTCCGAAGTGGCGCACAACCGGTACTTGTCGGCGTCGTCGGCCATCGCATAGGCAACCCGCTCATCCTTGGGTAGGTCCACGCGGACTTCCACGCAGTCAGCGGGCGCAATGTAGCCCTGGGACTCGATGTCCTTCCACGGCGCGTCATAGCGCTTGGGGCCGATCAGGCTGAACACTTCGCCCTCGCGGCCGTCTTCGCGGACCAGCGTGGCGGTAAGCCCAAGGCGGCGCCGGGCCTGCAGGTCCGCCGTCATCCTGAAGATCGGGGCCGGCAGGAGGTGTACCTCGTCGTAAATGATCAGCCCCCAGTCGTGGCCGTCCACCAGCTCCAGGTGCGGGTAGATGCCGCCGCGCTTGGTGGTGAGTACCTGGTAGGTGGCGATGGTCACCGGCCGGACCTCCTTGAGGGCGCCGGAATATTCGCCTATTTCCTCCTCCGTGAGGGACGTCCGCCGCAGCAGCTCGTCTTTCCACTGCCGCGCGGCCACCGTGTTGGTGACCAGGATCAGCGTGGTGGTGGAACCGGTGGCCATTGCTGCAGCCCCAACCAGGGTCTTGCCCGCGCCGCAGGGCAGCACCACAACGCCACTGCCGCCCGCCCAGAAGTTTTCACTCGCCAGCCGCTGGTACGGCCGGAGCTTCCAGCCGTCCTCGTTGAGGGAGATCAGGTGCGGGGTTCCGTCCACATAGCCGGCCAGGTCCTCCGCCGGCCAGCCGAGCTTCAGCAGCAGCTGCTTGAGCTGCCCCCGCTGGGAGGCGTGCACCACCACCGTCTCACCGTCGATCCGTGGACCCAGCAGCGGCGCGATCTTTTTGGCACGGATGACTTCCTCCAGGACAGGGTAGTCATCCGTCCGCATGACCAGGCCGTGCCGCGGATCCTTCTCCAGGCGCAGCCTGCCGTACCGGGACATGGTTTCTTCGATGTCGATCAGCAGGGAATGGGGCACGGGGAAGCGGGAGTACTTCAGCAGCGCATCCAGCACCTTTTCGGCGTCAAGTCCTGCGGCCCTCGCATTCCACAGCCCCAACGGCGTCAACCGGTAGCTGTGCATGTGCTCCGGCGCACGCTCGAGTTCTGCGAACGGGGCAATGGCGTGCCGGGCCTCGGTGGCCAGCTCGTGGTCCACCTCGAGGAGGATGGTCTTATCGCTTTGGACGATCAGGGGGCCGTCGGTCACGGAGTGGATTCCTTCACTGGCGCAGTTCCTCTGCGGCCTCGATATCGATAATGCGGTGGACGGACAGGACCCGCTCGGTGTCCTTGGCAGGGTCAAACACCCGGACCCGGCCCCCGCTCACCGATAGCGGAACAACAACCTCCACGCTGGCATTCCCCAGGCTGTCCACGACGTTCATCTGGATCCGCTGCTTCAGCCGGATGGCCGTCTGCAGCGCCTCAAGGCCAAGCTGGGTGGCGGCCTCGCTGCCGGCCGCAGCAAAACCGGTGGAATGCCCGACGGCGGCGTCCGCCTTCCGCAGGACGTCGAGTTGGGCGTTCACTTCCTCTGCCGCGGGCGCCGTCCGCGGCGCGGTGTAGACGGGGCGCAGGTTTTCGTGCGGAACGGACGGGCGGCGAAGATGAGCGGCCGGCTCCATCCCGTCCACGGACGGGGACAGGCCCAGGCTGCGGAGGGCGGCGGCGAGTTCCCGGGGCGGAGCCGAGGACGTGACAACCGTCGGGGCAAGCAAGGCCAGGCCGAGCTGGGCAGCCTTCGGTCCTGCCACCAGGTCCCGGAGCATCGCTTCGTCGTCGCTGTGGATAAAACTGACGGACTGCCCCACCCGGAGCCTGCCGTGCCGGGATGCTGTGTCCTCCACCAGGTATTCCAACGGCTGCGGGACCGCGGTGGCGGAGTGTTCGCGGAGGAACGCCAAGAGCGCCGCCGCATCATAACCTTGCTCGAGCGCGCGCTTGATGGACCCTGCGGAGAACCGGTAGATGGTGGCCGGCCCCTGGCCTTCGGCGTCCGCCATCAGCAGGAGTTTCCCGGCGAGGGAGGGAGCAAGGTAGCCCGGGGCCACCGCGGTCAGGTCGGCCTGCAGCAGCACATGGTTCAGGGCGGCCGGCAGATGCTCGCCAAGGATGGCCAAGGCGGCGTCCGGATTGTCCTCGGCGAAGGCGCTGCCCAGCTGGCTCAAGGCACCCGAACCCACCAGGCCCAGCATCTCCGCCTCGGCCAGGACTCCGCGGATCAGGGAACTGAACCGCCGGGCCATCCGTGGCTGCGACCACTCCGCGCGCTGCAGGATGGATGCAGCATCAAGGACGGGAGCGGCGCCGTCGCCGGCAGAAGCCTCTGACGTCAGCTCATGCAGGATCTCAAGGATTCGTTTGCGGACCACGGGAGCGTCGGGCCGCTGCGCGCCGGCTGACAACGCCGCGATGGTAGTCCCGGCGGCAGACCGTCCGGACGCTGCGCCGGGAGCGGCGTTCACGGGCTGGCCCACCATGGACGGCACACGTTCGCTGGCGAGCCAGGCATTTACCAGCCACAGCCATTGTTCCTGCCTCGGAAGGACCAGCCACTCCAGTTCGGGCGGCTGCACCCACGACGACGAGTCCACGTCCAGGCGGATCAATCCCGCCAGGCCGCACAGTTCCAGCAGCCGGCCCACGGTTCCCTGGTCGACGCGCAGCACCTCGGACAGCCGGCGCATTTCCCGGACCCCTACGCCCCCGCTGCGCAGCGTCGCCAGCGGATGGTCGCCGACGGTGTGCACGAGTTCGGACACCAGGCGCAGGGTCTCAGAAAGGGCGCTCAGGGCCGCGTTCCTGCGCAGTGCCGCGGTAGTGCGGCCAAGCTCCGGGACCGGTGGTTCGAGGGTGAAATCGTTAACGACGGCCCCTCCGCGCAGGGCCAGCCCCACGCTGTGCGGCAACTCCACGTGCGCCGCGTCCAGCGGGACCAGCAGCCCCCGGGCAAGGAGCCAGTCCACGGGACCGACGTCGGCGCCCTCCGAGAGGACCGAAGCTTTCCTTTGCGCCTGGGGGACGGCACCCATGGCCCAGTTGCGGAACCGGGCGAGCAGCGCCGTCGTCCGTTGCGGAGCTTCGGCGAGGATCGCCTGCAGTGCCTCCGGAGTTGCCGTCCAGTGCTGGAGCGCCAGAGCAGCCTCCATGGGCGTGGTGGCGTCCTGGATGGGGAAGCCCCTGCGGTGCAGTTCCGACACCAGTTGGACGGCCCGCTGCGCGAACGCCGGCTGCAGGCGGACCAGCTCCGTATAACTGCGGCCGAGGCCGGCGGGATAAATGCCTACCACGTCCTTGAGGGACCCTACCGGGAGGTAGAAAGGCTGGTTCGCGGCCGGGGGAGGAGTTCCGTGCGGGGGAGGCGCGGGGTGCACCAGGGCAAGCTCCTGCAGTGTTCCCAGGATGTCCTCGACGGTGGCCAGGGAGGCGCCTCGGATCAGGTGCTGCAGGCCCTCCGCCGAGGCGCTGTGGCCCGTGTCCGTATTGGTGCACAGGTGCAGCGTCTCCAGGACCTGCATTTGCGGCCGGTTGAGCCGCTCAAGCGCCCGCTGGACGCTGACACGGGAACTGGCGCGCGCCGCCAGGGCAGCGAAATCCGGAACCGCCGGGGACATGAGGTCCGGCCGCGCGGCGAACAGGGCACGCAGCGAATCGTCGCTGCGTGCCTCCAGATCCTTGCCAAGCGCACGAATAAGGGACATCAGTCCAACGTTACCGCTGCTGCGCCCGTCCAGCCCGGCGCCGGGCTGCCACGCCGTCCAGGACCAGCAGGAGCATCAGGATGAAGGCTGCCGGCAGCCCGTAGAGGGCGGTGTAGGTGATCCAGGTGGGCGCGGCCACGCCGGCAAAGGCCATCGCCATGACCGTTCCTACGGCCACGAGCGAAAGCACGGCAATAACTGCGGCAAGGACCGTCAACGGCCGCCGGTAACGCGAGGAAGTCATGGACGTAACGCTACAGCGGGGCGGCCCGTGCCGGTGAGTGGCCGTGGCGGGAGAGGGCCAGGGCTTGCGCCTGCGGCGGAACAAAGCCGCCGGAAACAGGAACAGGGCATGCGGCAGGATAACCTTGAAGGATACAGACCAACACGGTTTGCGCCGGCCATACCTTGAACCCGCACAACACTGCGGATGCGGTGGCCGCGGGCCGTGTCTCGAGACAGCAGAACGAAGAAGGTTGATTACGTGCCTACCGGCAAGGTCAAGTGGTATGACAAGGACAAGGGCTTTGGGTTCCTCGCGGGCGAAGACGGCCAGGAGGTCTTCCTGCCCAAGTCGTCACTGCCCGAGGGTGTGACAGAGCTCAAGGCCGGCACCCGCGTGGAGTTCGGCGTGGCGGACGGCCGCAAAGGCGCCCAGGCCCTGGGCCTGCGGGTGCTGGACAAGACCCCCTCCATTGCCAAGGCAAAGCGCCCCAGCGCAAAGGACCTCGCCCCGCTGGTACAGGACCTCGTGACCGTGCTGGACAACCTGTCCGGCACCCTGTCCAAAGGCAAGTACCCGGACGGCAACAAGGGCAAGGCCATTGCTGCCGCGCTGCGCAAGGTTGCCGACGAGCTGGACGTTTAAGCGCCCATGAGCCCCCAATCTGAACAGCCAGGCGCGCCGGTGCAGGAGCAGGCTGCCAAGACCCTGCCCAAGCGCAAGGCAGGCGTGCCCGTTTGGCGTACGGGCAAGCCCGACGCTTTCCTGGCCGCGGCGGTGGAGACTGCACGGACCGCGGTGGAGAGCATTACGCCCGCCGCCACCATCGGGGTGCACCTGGCAGCCAGGAGCGAGGGCGACCGGCTGGTCACGCACCTGTTCGAGTCGCGGCTGCCCGGTTACGCGGGGTGGCAGTGGTATGCGGTACTGACCCGCAACTCGCGCTCCAAAGTGGTCACGGTGAACGAGCTCGGCCTGTTGCCGTCAGAGGATTCCATCCTGGCCCCCGAGTGGGTGCCGTGGGCCGAACGCGTCCGCCCCGAGGATGAGCAGCAGGACTCCGAAGCTGACGCCCGGGAAACAGGCGTCGCGGAAGTGGACGGTGAGGTTGCGGCGGAAGTGGCGGGGGACGCCCAGGCTTCTGAGCAGGCGGAGGAGCCGAAGGACGACGACGGCCCGCAAGCTGGAGTCTGACCGCACCTTCGCCGGGGAAACCGGCCACGGCCAGCGGAACCAACGAAAACGGCGCCGACCGGGACAAACCCGGGCGGCGCCGTCGTACGTTAAGGCCTGCCTACTTGCGCAGCTCGCCCACCACGTAATCGATGCTGGACAGCAGGGCCGAGACGTCGCTGGGCTCGATGGCCACGAAAGTGGCAATCCGCAGCTGGTTGCGGCCCAGCTTCCGGTAAGGTTCGGTGTCCACGATGCCGTTGGCGCGCAGGACCTTGGCCACTGTTGCGGCGTCAACCGACTCATCGAAGTCGATGGTGGCAATGACGTTGGAGCGTTCCTCCGGCTTCGCCACGAACGGGGTGGCGAACGCGGACGCGTCGGCCCAGCTGTAGATGCGTCCGGCGGAGTCGGCGGTCCGCTTGGAGGCGAAGTCCAGGCCGCCGTTGGAGTTCAGCCACTGGACCTGGGAATCCAGGGTTACCAGGGTGGACAGCGACGGAGTGTTGTACGTCTGGTTCAGGCGGGAATTGTCGATGGCGGTCTGGAGGTCCAGGAAGTCCGGAATCCAGCGGCCGCTTTCCTTGACCCGCGCTGCACGCTCAATGGCGGCGGGGGAGAAGAGGCCCAGCCAAAGGCCGCCGTCGGAGGCGAAGTTCTTCTGCGGGGCGAAGTAGTAGACGTCGCTTTGGGCAACATCGACGTCCAGCCCGCCGGCTGCCGATGTCGCATCCACCAGGACCAGCGCGCCCTCGTCGGCTCCGGAAACCCGCTGCACCGGCGCGGCCACGCCCGTTGACGTCTCATTCTGGGGCCAGGCGTACACGTCCACCCCGGCCTCGGCCTGTGCTGCCGGCCGGGTGCCCGGCTCCGATTTGATGATCGAGGAAGCTTCAAGGAAGGGCGCCTTGTTGGTGGCCGCGGCAAACTTGGACCCGAACTCGCCAAAGGACAAGTGCTGGGCTTTCTTCTCCACCAGCCCGAAGCTGGCGATGTCCCAGAACGCGGTGGAGCCTCCCACGCCCAGGACTACCTCGTAGCCTTCGGGAGCGCGGAAGAACTGGCTGAGCCCTTCCCGGACTGAGCCCACCAGGTTCTTGACCGGTGCCTGCCGGTGGGACGTGCCCAGGATGGTTCTGGATGCTGCTGCCAGGGCATCGATCTGCTCCTGCCGGACCTTGGACGGACCGGCCCCGAACCGCCCGTCCTTGGGCAGGAGGTCGGCAGGGATCGTGATGCTGGTGTCGCTCACAGGGGCTCCAATTCGGCGGGGACGAAAGCTTTGGTCCGGACGGGCGGGTCGTGGGTGGCCGGCAGCCGGTGACGGGCTGCAATACAGGCCGTCCCCATTCTGCCTGAACTGCTGTGCAGGCGGGAGTTGGGGGCGTCAAAGTCCAGACATTGAGACGGGCGGGGAACGCCGCGGCTATTCGGACTAAGTCAAAATAGGCTAAGCTTGCCCCCGAACTACCTCGCGGGAAGAGGCGATACGGTGGGACAACGCAAGGTACTGCGCTCGAGGAGCTGAGCTGGATGACGGATCTGATCGACACTACGGAGATGTACCTCAGGACCATCCTGGAGCTTGAGGAAGAAAACATCGTCGCCCTGCGGGCCCGTATCGCCGAGCGTCTGCGCCACTCCGGCCCCACTGTTTCCCAGACCATCGGAAGGATGGAGCGCGACGGGCTGGTTATCGTCTCGGGTGACAGGCATCTGGAACTTACGGACACGGGCCGCAAGCGCGCCACCGAGGTCATGCGCAAGCACCGGCTGGCCGAACGCCTTCTCGCCGACGTGATTGGGCTGGACTGGGCTTACGTCCACGACGAAGCCTGCCGTTGGGAGCACGTCATGAGCGAACGGGTGGAGCGGCGCATCTACGAGCTGCTGGACCATCCCACGGAGTCGCCGTACGGCAACCCCATTCCCGGCCTGGCAGACCTGGGCGGGCAGCCAGGTCCCGGCTTCGCTGACGGCGCCATCAGCCTGGTGGAAGCCATGAAGAACTATGGACCGGCCTCGGGTGTCACCGTTGTCCGGCTTGCGGAGCCCATCCAGGTTGAACCGGAACTGTTGGCCCAGCTCGACGAAGGGGGGATCCGCCCCGGCGCCGCAGCGGCACTGGAGCGTGTGGGTGATTACATCTCCGTTCGGGTCCCCGGGATCGAAGGTGCACTCGAGTTGCCGCCCGAAGTGGCCGCGCACGTCTTCGTTGCTGTTGCCCGTTCCTGAACGCCCGCTGCATATCTTAATCAGCGGTTTCGGCCAAAGATAACGGAATTGTTACCTAGGGTCTTAAGCCCCTATAGTAGAAGCGATCGTTGATACTTAAGCGTTACCTGACCCGGAGCCGAGCTCTGCCAGCGGGCCAGGTGCATGAGTCGTTACTGGCAGAGGCGGGGGAACCACAAACGGCAGCGGGGGACTGCCTTGGGGTGAAGTCCGTCAGCAGCATGCCTCTCCAGTGAAGGATTCTTCCGGGAATACCCCTGTGCAGAAGCTTGCCCATGACGGGCCGGGTCTTTGAACTCTCTGACCCGAATCCGACAGCTAACTCCGCAGGCTTTTCCAGAGAGGAACCCTTCTTGACCATGCAGACCTCCCGGGGCCGCCGCCGCGCGGACGGCCCTCCCGCGCCCCGGGGTGCCGAGGATGTCGCAGCGGAGCGCCCCCGCGACCTGCACCGCGACTCGCTCCGCCGCCGGGGTCCCTTCCGGCAGATGACGGACTTCGCCGCCGCAAGTGGCATCGGCCAGAAGGCTGGCATAGCCCTCGCCGCCACTGGCCTGGTGCTGACGGTGACCGTGCCTGCAACCGGCCCTGTGATGGCAACTGACGCCGGTGGGAATACGCCCATGGCCGCCTCCGCGGTCAGCCCGCAGCCGCAGATTTCTGCGGATATTGGCGCGCAGATCGACTTTAGCCGTTCCGCCGTGGTCACCAAGGCGGACCCCGACGGCAAGCTGAAACAGCTCCTCAGTGCCCAGTCGGCCGGATCGGTGACCCGCGCGGCTTCTGCCGGCACCCTGGCAGCGCCGTTGGCCACCCTCACCACCGCTTCCCCTTTCGGCTACCGGGTAAGCCCGATCACCGGTGGTACGGGTGACTTCCACCGGGGGCAGGACTTCGTCGCGCAGTGCGGCACGTCTGTCCTGGCGGCGGCCACGGGAACCGTTACCTTCGCCGGCTGGCACCAGTTCGGTGGCGGGAACCGGGTGGTCATCGACCATGGAAATGGCCTGGAGACTACTTACAACCACCTCTCATCCTTCAACGTCAAGGTTGGCCAGACAGTCTCCCGCGGGGACGTTGTGGCACTCAGCGGCACCACCGGCGCCTCCACGGGCTGCCACCTGCACTTCGAGGTGCAGGTCAACGGCGAAGTGGTCGATCCGATGGGCTGGCTGTAACCAAATGACTGCGCACTCTCAGATCCTCGTAACCCGTCGTGACCTGAATGTGACATTGAAGCAAAACTGCTGTACCGTCTAACTCGCGTCAACTTTTCCGAAGTTGACGCTCTTGAGTGGATTGCCTAACTCTGCCACCGCTCAAGGTCCGTTCGCATTTCATCGTCTGGCAGGGGCGGGGGAACCAATTTTGGCCTTCATTCCAGGAGGCCTTGGGGTTAAGTCACGAGCTTTTTTAGGAAAGCACTGTGGCCGGGTGACTCCCATCCGAATCCGACAGCTCACCTCGCAGGCATTGGGAGAGGCTACCTTCGTGTCTTCACGCCATCATTCTGCGCGCCACCGTGCGCAAACGGTTCGCACCAACCCCCTGGATGCCATGTCCAAGGCTGTAAGTGCCAATGCCGGGACCGTGGGCCGCCAGGCTGCCGTTGTGGCAGCTGCATCGGGCCTCATCCTGAGCATGGGCCTGCCCGCGACGGCTGCTGACACCACTGCTGGTGTTTCTGCATCCACTGAGTCCGGCTCCGCCCAGACCGCCCTGGCTGTCACCGCTGCCCCCACGGCGACGGTCTCCTTCGAGCGTCCCGTCGTCAAGACCACCGCTGCACCCAAGGTGGAAGCGGTCCGCACCCAGTCCACCGATTCGGCCAACCCCGCCGCGGCAACCCAGGGTGGGTCGACCGCTGCCAAGACGGCTGAGACTGTCTCCGCCGTGTCTTCTGCGGCCACTTCCGGGATTGCAGCCATTGCCTACACCGGCATCGGCCACTCCTATGTCTGGGGCGGCACCAGCCCCGTTACGGGCTGGGACTGCTCCGGATTCGTCCAGTGGGTTTACGCGCAGGCCGGCATCAGCATCCCCCGCACCAACGCGTGGAGCATCATGACTCCCACCTCCACCCCGCAGCCGGGTGACCTGGTCGTCCAGAACGGTGGCGCACACGTTGGCATCTACGTCGGCAACGGCATGATGATCAGCGCGCTGAACCCGTCGCAGGGCACGCTGCTCCACTCCCCGGCAGCTACCGGTTCATCCTCGTACTACCACTACGGCAACTAGTTCTTGGGCTTCACGCTCCAAGGGCTATTTCTTTGCCCAAAGCTTTTTCGCTAGATCACATCCCCGTTCGGGATGCGCCGGCGTACCCCCAAGATGCCGGCGCGTCCAACCTTCCCTGCCTGCCTACAAGCGGTCCAGGGGAAATACGAAAGAGAGAACTGATGACGACACGTGCTACCGCGCGCCACCGTGCCGAGGTCACCAAAACCAACTCGATCGCTGTCATTGCCAAGGCGGTCAGCGACAACGCCGGCGGCATGGGCCGCCAGGCGGCAGTTATCGCGGCTGCCTCCGGCCTGGTCCTGACCAGCGGCATCGCCGCCAACGCTGCCGACGCCAACGTCAAGCGGGACTCCGCTCCGGCGTCCGCGCTGGAAGTTGAATCCGCCATCGACGCTCCGATCTCCGCAGCGTCCACCATTGCCATCAGCTACGAAAAGCCCGCCGTGACCACTACGCCGGCTCCCGTGGCCGAGCCTGAGCCCCAGGTCGAGGTCCAGGAAGCTGCTCCCGTGGCCCAGCCCGTTGCTGTTCCCAAGGTCACGGCCAAGGTTGCCACCGTCGCCGCTCCCGCTGCCCCCGCCGCGCAGGCATCAGCCAGCGGTAAGGGTGCTGCGATCCTTTCCGCCGCTTACGCCCAGCTGGGCGTGCACCAGGACTGCACCATGCTGGTGACGAACGCCCTGGCCGCTGTCGGCATCCACTTCCATGACTGGCCTGCCGGCTACCTGTCACTGGGTGAAACCGTGCCCATGTCCCAGGCCCAGCCCGGTGACCTGCTGTACTACGCTGATGGCGGCGGCGGCATGGCCCACATCGCTGTTTACGCCGGAAACGGCATGGCCGTTCACGGCGGCTTCAACGGCAATGACACCGTGGTCTTCAGCGCCAATGTCGGCTCCGGACCGGTGGCCATCCGCGTCAGGTAGGCATTTTTCGTGCCGGCCTGATCCAGTGCCGCCCGCGAATTGCTGCAAAGGGACCCCCGCCACCAGGCGGGGGTCCCTTGCGCTTTAAGGGAGTTTCGGGCGGGGCCCTTGCCTTTTCCCCGTCTCCGGCAGGGACTGGGCTCCGCGGCGGCGATTACCTGATTCTGCACTTCTTTGTTTACTCTTGTGATGTCGATCCATAGCCCGGACATGCCGAGGGCAGCCGGCCCTCGTGCCCCTGACGGGTGCGGCCGTGAAGAGGTAAGTGCATGCGCACTCTCGTTCTGAATGCTGGATATGAACCGCTGGCGGTTGTGACTTTCCGCCGGGCGCTGGTGCTTGTGCTCGCGGGCAAGGCGAGCGTGGTGGCCGAGGGTGACGACCCCGTGGTGGGCCCCACTGACGTGCTGGGCCGCCCGTCCGTGATTCTCCTGAACCGCTACATCAGGCCCCGGTACAACCACTCCACCGCGGTCAGCCGCCGCGGAGTGCTACGGCGCGATGGGCATAAATGTGCATATTGCGGCAAGGCGGCACACACCATCGACCACGTGCACCCCAAATCGCGGGGCGGCGCCGATTCGTGGGAAAACCTGGTGGCCGCCTGCCTGCGGTGCAACAACGTCAAAGGCGACCATACTCCCGGGGAAATGGGTTGGACCCTGCGTTTTGTGCCGGAGCCGCCGCACGGAACCATCTGGCAGATCAAGGAACTCGAGAAGCCCACGCCTGCCTGGGATCCCTTCCTTCTTCCGGAACGCGCTGCCTGACCAGCCCGGCCTGTGCCGCCGCCGGCTGTGGCGCTTCCGGCCGTGCCGGTCGCTAGGCTGGGGTCATGCAAGCGAACACGTTGGCGTTTGATGCCCTGATCCTGGCCGGCGGCCGGTCCTCACGGCTGGGAGGGGTGCCCAAGCAAACCCTCGTCTTCAGCGGCCAGACCCTCCTGGAGCGGGCGCTTGCCGCTGCGTCCGGGGCGCGGCTCACTGTCGTTGTTGGGGACCCTGGCGCGCCTGGCGAAGCCCCAGCGGAGTTGCCGGGGGTTATGCAGCCGGCCGCGGTGCTCTCCTGCCGGGAAGAGCCGCCGTTCTCGGGTCCCGCCGCTGCCATCGCTGCCGGCCTTGATACCTTGGCGAAAAATGGTGGTGGTTCGCCCCTCACATTGGTCCTGGCCTGTGACATGCCGCTGGCGTCGGAGGCAGTGGCTGCTCTCCAGCGCGCCCTGGCCGACACCCCTGGGGCAGTCGTCGGGGAGCGCAGCGTCATGGCATCCGCCGAAGACGGCAGGCCGCAGCCCCTGGCTGCTTTTTACAGCACAGCCGAGTTAACACATGCCTGCCGGGAACTCGCCGCCCGGAACGCACTGGTCAACGGCTCTGTCCGGGCGCTCCTTGCTAATCTGGACGTGCAGCTTGTCACAGTCCCCGCCGGCTCCACCTCCGATGTGGATACCTGGGATGACGCTGCCGCGCTGGGGATGGCCGCCGGAAACCAGCGCGGAAGCCAGGACCGGCGGACGGGCGACACTAACGTGGGAGGCAATTCGTGAAAAGCCAGGACGAAACGCTTGAAGAGTGGTGCCGGGCCCTGCTCCAGGCGTACAAGCTGGAGAATGTCCAGATCGACGTCAACGCGGTGCTCTCCCTTGCCGGCGTTGCCGCCCACTCCGTGGTCCGGCCGGCCGCGCCGCTCACCACGTTCATTGCAGGCTTCGCCGCGGGTCTGGCCGCCGCCCCGGGCAGGGAGATCGATCCTGCATCCATGGACGCGGCACTGGCCGTCGCCCGGTCCCTGGCACAGAACTACGGCACTGAAGCCGCCGGGGCTCCCGGCGAATGACAGCGGAACCCCGCAGTGATCCCCACGCACCGCCGGGCAGCGAAGGAGAGGTGCTGACGGCCCGAACGCCGCAGGACAACGCCGGACACACTGACGTGGTGGGCACGACCGGCACATCCGCAGCCGAACAATCCGATTCTGACGTGGACGAACCTGGCCATTCTGCCGGCGGCCAGGGCGATGCAGGGCATCACCATGGAGCCCATACCTGGTCAGAGGCTCGTCAGGTGGCGTATGACGCCGCAGCTCCCATCCCGTCCGGGCCAGTGGCGCTCCGGCTGGCGTTGGGCCGGAAACTTGACCGGGACATCCTGGCTCTTCAGGACATGCCGCACTATGCATCCTCGGCCATGGATGGTTGGGTGGTCAATGGAAGCGGCCCGTGGATCCCGGTGGAGCCGGGTGTCCGGCTGGCACCGCACCAGGCCAGTCCCATTGCCACCGGTGGACTAATTCCTCCCGGCGGCAAGGCCGTCCTGCGCACGGAAAGTGCCGTCCTTGGCCGGGACGATGAGGGGCTCGCTGTCCTGATGACCGGAGGCAAAGCCCGTCCCGGGGAACCCCGCGCGGGCGAGCACATCAGGAAGGCGGGGGAGGAGGCCCTGGAAGGGGACATCCTGGTACAGGCAGGGGTGGAGCTCAACCCGGCACATCTGGCACTGGCGGCACTGGCCGGCCACGACGAAGTGCAGGTCCAGGGCAAACCCGTGGTGCGGCTGGTGCTGACGGGGTCCGAGGTGGTGGAACAGGGCAGGCCCGCGCCGGGCCAGGTGCGGGACACGTTCGGACCGCAGTTGCCGGACGTCGTCGCCATGCTGGGTGGAATCCCCGGCGGTCAGCAGAGAATTGGCGACTCCTACGCCGAGTGGCTCGCGGCACTGGAAGACGTTCTCCCCGACGAGCCGGACGCACCCGACCTGCCGGCCGACGTCGTCATTACCACTGGCGGCACCGGGCGCTCGGGAACAGACCACCTCCGGCGTGCGGTAGCCGAACTGGGCGGCCGGCTCATCATCGACGGCGTGGCCATGCGCCCGGGCCATCCCGCAGTCCTGGCCGAACTTCCGGATGGCCGGTTTGTCCTGGGGCTTCCCGGCAACCCGCTGGCGGCCATGATGGCGCTCTCCACCGTGGGTGCTCCCTTGCTTGCCGCCCTGGGGCATGGGGCCATGCCGCCGGTGCATGAGGTGCCGTGCGGAACAATGATCGAACCCGACCCCGGCCGGACCCGGCTCATGCCCTTCCGGTTGCTCTACGGCATGGCGTCCCCGGCGCAGCATACGGGCCCGGGAATGATGCGCGGACTGGCCGCCGCCGATGGCGTGCTGGTGGTGCCCCCGCATGGAGTGCAGCTGGGCGAGCCGGTCCCGGCTTTCGCCCTGCCGTGGGGACCACCGATACCGCAGCCGCGGGAAGGGGCGCCCAAGGCGAAACCGCGAAGCAACCCGCGCCCCGGCCAGCCCAAAGCTAAGCCGGCATCCAGCGGCCCGGTGGACTGGAGTGCGCTTCTGGGCTGAGGCGGGGCCCCGTGGTGCCATGATGGAGTTATGAACAGGCAGGGTGGAACATGGGACGCGTAACGCAGCGCCGCAAGGTGCACAAGTATGTCCTGGACGGTTCGCCCGGTGCCCTGGAGCACCCGGTCCGCCACCGCGAAGACGTCCTCGCCGTAGAGGAACCGCTGGAAATCCGGCTGGGCAGGCTTTCCTATTCGGTCACCATGCGGACGCCCGGGGACGACTTCGACCTGGTGGCCGGCTTCCTGGTGTCCGAGGGCGTCATCTGGGCTCCCGAGCAACTGGTGTCCCTGCGGTTCTGCGCCGGCGAAGACGAAAACGGGGTCCAGACGTTCAACGTGGTGGAGGCGCAGCTGCGGCCGGACGTCCCGCTTCCGGACACCGGCCGGAAGGTCTACACGTCCAGTTCCTGCGGCATCTGCGGGACGGACTCCATCGATGCGGTCCAAAAGTCCTCCCATCACAGCCCCGCGGCTGACCCCCTTACGGTGGATGCGAAGGTCCTGGCCTCCCTGCCGGGGCTGCTGCGGAAGTCCCAGCGCGTCTTTGACGACACCGGTGGCGTCCACGCGGCCGGCCTGTTCAGGATTGACGACGACGGCGAGCCCCGGCTGCTGTGCCTGCGGGAGGATGTGGGCCGGCACAATGCCGTGGACAAAGTGGTGGGCTGGGCGCTGCGTGAAGGCCTCCTGCCACTGGCCGGAACCGTCCTCCAGGTGTCGGGGAGGGCATCCTTCGAACTGGTGCAAAAGGCATCCCTGGCAGGCATTCCCGTCCTGGCTGCAGTCAGTGCCCCATCCAGCCTCGCCGTGGAACTGGCAGAGGCGAATGGACTCACCGTGGCCGGATTCAGCCGCGGAACCAGCTTCAACGTCTACGCCGGTGATGCCCGCATCCTTCGGCCGGCCGCCGTCCCTACCAGGTAGGCCTGGCCGTGTCCGATATTTGTTCCCTCGTCCGCAGGGGTTGGTTGCCGGGCAGGCGGCGGGTAGATTTGTCCATCGAATGGACGCGCTGATTCAGTTCCGAGCCTAAAAGAGGACCTATATTGCATGACGACCGGACCATCACGGAAGTCCGACTGGCCAGGTTTGTGCGTGAACGCATTGCTCCTGCCATCTACGCCAGGACGGTCCCGCTTTCCCTGAGCAGCTGGGATGTCGCCGACGAACCGGTCCCCGCGCTCGAAGCGATGCGGCAGGAGTTCCGGCCCCAGGAGCACGGTGCCGCGTGGGGGCGGCCATGGGGCACCACGTGGCTCCGGTTGCAGGGCGAGGTGCCCGAATCCTGGGGCAGCGGCCCGGACACCGCCGTGGAGGTGGTGGTGGACCTGGGATTCACCACGGAAGCGCCCGGATTCCAGTGCGAAGGGATCGCCTGGCGCCCGGACGGCAGCATTATCAAGGCAATCTCGCCCCGCAACCAGTACATCCCGCTGAAGCTGCTGGGCACCGGGATGGCAGTGGACTTCTACGTGGAGGCTGCCG
This sequence comes from Paenarthrobacter sp. 22069, assembly GCF_052046035.1. Classification (NCBI taxonomy): domain Bacteria; kingdom Bacillati; phylum Actinomycetota; class Actinomycetes; order Micrococcales; family Micrococcaceae; genus Paenarthrobacter; species Paenarthrobacter sp. 22069. The sequence continues at coordinate 32,329 of NZ_JBQEQF010000011.1, forward strand.
CAAACCCCGATATGGCCCAGGGCTGGACCTTCGCGCCCACTCCGCTGGGTGACAAGGCGACTGCCGGGGGAGCGCCGCAGTACCGGCTGGGAACCATCGCCATCGCTGAACTCAACCAGTGCGTGTGGGAGCTTCAGCAGGACGTCTGGACGCTGGCGGGGCTCATGGAACAACTTCCGCTGGAGCTGCCGCGCCGCCACGAGATCCTCCGCGCCTTTGAGCGCATGATGGACGTGATGGACCCAGATGACGTTGCCGGGACCGCCGCAGCGGGCCGGCAGGCGCTGGCAACGGTCCTGTCCCGGCCCGCATACGCTTCCGCGCACCAGCTGGTGGCCACCGGGCACGCGCACATCGATTCGGCCTGGCTCTGGCCCGTGCGGGAAACCATCCGCAAATGCGCGCGGACCTTCTCCAACGTGGTGGCGCTCATGGATGAAGACCCGGATTTTGTCTTCTCCTGCTCTTCAGCCCAGCAACTGGCCTGGATCAAGGAGTCCTACCCCGAGCTCTTCAGCAGGATCCGGGAGAAGGTCCGGGCGGGGCAGTTCATCCCCGTGGGCGGAATGTGGGTGGAATCCGATACCAATATGCCCGGCGGCGAAGCCATGGCCCGGCAGTTCGTCGAGGGCAAGGCGTTCTTCCTGGCGGAATTCGGAATTGAGTGCAGGGAAGCGTGGCTGCCGGATTCCTTCGGCTACAGCGCGGCGCTGCCGCAGATCGTGAAGGCCGCCGGCAGCCGCTGGTTCCTCACCCAGAAGATTTCCTGGAACCAGACCAACAGGATGCCCCACCACACCTTTGAGTGGGAGGGCATCGACGGAACCCGGCTGTTTACCCACTTCCCGCCGGTGGACACCTACAATTCGGACCTCAGCGGACGGGACCTCGCCCACGCCGAACGCAACTACCGGGACCATGGCCGCGGCACGGTGTCACTGGTGCCGTTCGGCTTCGGCGACGGCGGCGGTGGCCCCACCCGTGAAATGCTTGCTGCTGCTGCGCGCACGGCAGACCTGGAAGGATCCCCGAAAGTCAGGATCGGTTCCGCGGAGAGCTTCTTCCGGCAGGCCGAGGCAGATTACCCGGCACTGCCGGTCTGGGTGGGCGAGATGTACCTGGAACTGCACCGCGGCACGTACACCAGCCAGGCCCGGACCAAGAAGGGCAACCGCCGCAGCGAACATTTGCTGCGTGAGGCCGAGCTGTGGTGCGCCACGGCCGCGGTCCGTGCCGCGGACGGTTTCGAGTACCCCATGGCGGAACTCAGGCGCCTCTGGCAGTTGGTGCTGCTGCAGCAGTTCCATGACATCCTTCCCGGCAGCTCCATAGCGTGGGTCCACAAGGACGCAGAGCGGAACTACCAGGCCATCGGGACCGCCCTTGAGTCCCTGATCAGCCAGGCTGCCACCGCCCTGCTGGGCTCCGGCGACCGGCAGTTCCTGCTCAACGCCGCACCACACGCACGCGATGGCGTCGCGGCGCTGGGGGCCGGGGAGCCGGTGCCGCACCCAAATGCGGCACAGACAACGCAGCACGACGGCGGGTATGTCCTGGACAACGGGATCATCCGCGCCGTGGTGGACGCCGACGGCCTGCTCACCTCGCTGCGTGATTACGCCAGCGGCCGCGAAGCCATCGCACCCGGCCAGCGGGGCAACCTGCTGGAACTGCACCGGGACACCCCCAACGAGTGGGACGCCTGGGACATCGACGAGTTCTACCGTCGCAACGTCACACCGCTGGTCCGCGCCGAGTCGGTCCGGCTAAGCAGCGACGACGGCAACGCCGTGGTGGTGGTGGAACGCCGCGTGGGCACGTCCACGCTGACGCAGCACATCACCCTCGCCCCCGGAAGTCCGTCCCTGGAAATCGCCACGTCCGTGGACTGGCAGGAGCGCGAGAAGCTGCTCAAGCTGGGCTTCGCGCTCGACGTCAGGGCAGACCGGTCGGCCGCCGAAACGCAGTTTGGCCACGTCTTCCGGCCCACCCACACCAACACGTCCTGGGAGGCTGCAAAGTTCGAGATCTGCGCCCACCGCTGGATCCACGTCGGCGAACCCGGTTACGGTGTTGCACTGTCCAACTCCTCCACGTACGGCCATGACGTGTGCAGGAGCATCAGGGAGTCCGACGGCGGAACCACCACCACGGTGCGCCTCTCCCTGCTGCGGGCTCCAAAGTTCCCGGACCCCGACGCGGACCGCGGCCCGCACGAACTGACCGTGACCATCCGCCCGGGCGCCAGCATCGCCGACGCGGTCCAGGAAGGCTACCGCACCAACCTTGCTCCCCGGCTGGTCAGCGGCGCGGCTGCAGTGGAACCACTTTTTTCCGTCAGCAATCCGGCGCTGGTCGTTGAAGCGGTGAAACTGGCACAGGATGGCTCGGGCGATGTGGTGGTCCGGCTTTACGAGTCGCTGGGAGAGCGCTCGGCGGGAAGCATTACGGCCCATTTCCCCGTCAGCAACATCCTGGCAACTGATCTGCTGGAGCGTACAGTCGAGGCTCCGGGAGTGATGCCGGGCGCCCGGGGCGCCGACCTCTCGCTCAGGCCCTTCCAGCTGGTAACACTGCGTTTTGTCCGCGGGTGAAAGCCGGGAAGATGCTGTCCGGGCCGTTAAACAGGCTGAGTGGGGGCGGTCCCCAACGATCCGCCACCACTCATCCCCCCAATGTGTGCGAAGGCCCCCGGGGCTGCCCGCGTTCCAGAATTTATCCCCGTTCGAAAACGCCTGGCCGCCCCGCCTTCACACATTCATGATTGTTTCACATTCTAATGATTTTGTGAAAGGCGGGAAGGTTACTTTCCGGTAGATTTCCTGCGCGCTGCAGCGATCCTCCCGTTAACCACCTTGGCTACCCAGATCAGGGCCAGCCCAACCACGAAGCAGAGCACTGCCGTGTAGTTGATGATGAATTCGATATGGCCCAGGGAGGGCGGAATCAAGGGGAACAACAGGGTCAACCCGGTGGCCACGGCACCGAAGCCCAGCAGGCCCGCAGCAACCCGGACCAGGGCGGGAAGCCGGCTTGCCACCGCGCGCACCATCGCCGGCAGCAGGGCCAGCGTGACATAAGCGGGGTAGGCCCGGCCGGCGGCCCCGTAGTATTCGAGCATTGCCGAGTTCCAGGGATCCGTGCCCACTACCCCGGTCAGCCCCGCGGAGGACCCGTTCGTGTCCATCATGAAGAACAGTGCAAGCATGCACGCGGAAATGGCCGCGAGGACCACAATGCCGGGCCGGCCCGTGATGAGCTTGTACGCGTCCTCGGCGCCGAACCCCTTGGAGATGCGGATGCCCATGAAGAAGATGGCGCCGAAGATCACGAAGCGCAGCACCAGGTTGGCCACGTTGATTCCGCCCAGCGCCCGGTCGATCGCCAGGTAGGGGCCCTGGATGCTTAACAGGATGGCTAGTGTCATCAAGGCGAAGATGCCAAAAAGGGAACGGTTCTCACCCCGGAGGGTGCTGGGGATCCGCGCGGCGGCAACCAGAGCGCAAATCGCCAGGGTGCTCCACTGAAGTGTCTCGATCATCCCAGGTTCTCCCAAATCTTGTCTGTCTGCGCTTGGTCCTGCTCCTGGCGGCGCAGTACCTTGCCCATGGCCTGAAGCCGTTCCCCGGCAAGGGCCGTTAAGTCTCCATCGGACAGGCTGTCCAGTGCAGCCTGCCGGGCGCCGGGAGGCCAGCCGGCCTCCTCCTCCGTGATGATCCCCGTGGCCACCAGGCCGCCGGCAGGTCCCACTCCGGCTGCCATCGCCGTTGCGACGGCCAGTTCGGGGGACAGCCGGTTGGCGGTCAACTGGGCGGAATAGTTCTGCGGGGCCACGCCGGTGGCGGTCGAAACCCGGTGCCGTACTTCGCCGTCGTCAATCGCATCCACCCAGTTCTTCACCGACGTCGGGTGGGGGGCGGGGCTAAGGGCAGGAGCTGTCCCGACCTGTGCCGGTTCCATGGCCGGCCGGACCAAAAGTGCCCGGAGCAGGTCTGGGGTGGAAACCTGGCTGACCAGCTCCGTCCTGGTGGGCGGCCGCGGCGGGCCGGCCAGGACGTGGAATGAGTCAAACCCTGCCAGGGCGTTGACGGGGTTGATGTTGTAGGCGCGGCTGATGCTGACCACCGTGCTGACGGAGACTTTGCCCCGGACCATTTGCTGTGCCAGGGTGGTCCGCTTGATCCCGGAAACCCGGCAGACGTCCGCGGTGCTGGCATCAGGTGCGATGCTCTGCAGCCAGCGCTGGAACGCCTTGGCGGGAATGGTCATGGGGACTCTCTGCCTAGCCGGTGGGATATGACCGAGTTTACCGCGCCGGCCGCGCACCGGCCGTGCCGGCGATTTTGCCCGTGATGCACGTTCGACTATAGTTGATGGTCGAGCCCGTTGGTCCGTACACCCCCCAAGTCCGGACCAGCGGGTTCTTCTATGTCCTGCAGCCCCAGCGGCGCCGCGGCCTTTCCTGCCGCCTCTGCCGGCCGTTAACGGCTGTCCGGGCAGCGGCGAAAGGACCAACCGATGACTGCAACCCTTGTTGCCAAGGACCTCTCCGGCGGCCACGGCCACCGCACGCTATTTTCCGGGCTGTCACTGACGGTGTCCCCCGGCGACGTCGTGGGCGTCGTAGGCGCAAACGGGGCCGGGAAGTCCACACTGCTGCGCCTCCTCGCCGGGGTTGACCAGCCACAGCAGGGCTCTGTCAGCCTTGCCCCCTCCGATGCGTTTGTGGGCTGGCTGCCGCAGGAGCATGAACGTGCGGCGGGCGAAACCGTGGCGGCGTACATTGCCCGGCGGACCGGCTGCGCGGACGCAACCGCCGAGATGGAAGCCACCGCTGAAGCTTTGGGGTCCGGGGCTCCGGGGGCTGACGATGCCTACTCCCGCGCCTTTGACCGCTGGATGGCCTCCGGTGCCGCCGACCTGGACGAACGCATCCCGGCGGCGCTCGCCGACCTTGGCCTGGACGCCGGCCCCGACGCGCTGATGACAGGTCTCTCCGGCGGCCAGGCCGCCCGGGTGGCCCTCGCTGCGCTCCTGCTGAGCCGCTTCGACGTCGTACTGCTGGACGAGCCCACCAACGACCTCGACCTCGCCGGCCTGGCCACCTTGGAAAACTTCGTGAAGGGGCTGCGCGGCGGCGTGGTGTTGGTCAGCCATGACCGCGAATTCCTCGCCCGGTGCGTCACCCGCGTGGTGGAGCTTGACCTGGCCCAGAACAGCGTGGCGGTGTACGACGGCGGCTACGACGCCTTCCTCGAGGAACGCGCCGTGGCCCGCCGGCACGCCCGGGAAAAGTACGAGGAGTTCTCCGCCACCAAGGCAGACCTGGTGTCCCGGGCACGCACGCAGCGTGAGTGGAGCTCCCAGGGGGTCCGGAATGCCATGAAGAAAAACCCCGACAACGACAAGATCCGGCGCGCCGCCAGCACCGAGTCCTCCGAGAAGCAGGCGCAGAAGGTCCGGCAGATGGAATCCCGCATCGCCCGGCTGGACGTGGTGGAGGAGCCCCGGAAGGAATGGCAGCTGCAGTTCAGCATCGGCCAGGCACCGCGCTCCAGCGCCGTCGTCGCCACGTTGCGCGACGTCGTGGCACGCCAGGGGGACTTCACGCTGGGGCCTGTGAACCTCCAGCTCAACGGCGGGGAGCGGGTGGGCATCACCGGGCCAAACGGCGCCGGCAAGTCCACCCTCCTGCGCCTGCTGCTGGGAACTCAGGCACCGGACGACGGCGACGCCTCCATGGGTGCCACCGTCGCCATCGGCGAAATAGACCAGGCCCGGGGACTGCTGGACGGGGCCCAGCCACTGGGCGACGCCGTCGAAGCCGTGCTGGCCGACTGGAACAGCGCGGACGTCCGCACCCTTTTGGCGAAGTTCGGACTCAAGGCGGACCACACGTCGCGGACAGTGGATTCGCTGTCGCCGGGGGAGCGGACGCGGGCAGCCCTGGCCCTGCTCCAGGCACGCGGCGTGAACCTGCTGGTGCTGGACGAACCCACCAACCACCTGGACCTGCCGGCCATTGAGCAGCTCGAAGAGGCCCTGGAAAGCTACGACGGAGCGCTGCTGCTGGTCACCCACGACCGCCGGCTGCTCGAAAATGTCCGACTCGACTACCGGTGGCACCTGGAAAACGGCACGGTCCAGGAGCTCCACCACACTGCAAGCCAGGAGAAATAACCATGAGCATGGACCGCGTGGCGTGGAGCTCGCTCTACAACATCAGCACGGCCAAGAGCGGCTCCAAGCCGTTCTCCAAGGAAACCCTCAAGCGGGTCCTGGCCTTCGCCGCTCCGCACAAGGGCAAGCTCATCGCCTTTGTGCTCTCTTCCATCGCAGCGGCCTTCCTGGCCGTCGCCACCCCGGTGCTTGCCGGCCAGGTGGTTGACGCCATCATCGCCAAGACGGATGCCGGTACCGTGATCTGGCTGGCCGTGCTGATCGCCATCGTGGCGGTGGGCGAAGCGGGGGTGGGGCTGTTGACCCGCTGGCTGTCCTCGACCATCGGCGAAGGCGTCATCGTGGACCTGCGCACCCGGGTGTTCGACCACGTGCAGCGCATGCCCATTGCCTTCTTCACCCGCACCCGGACGGGAGCCTTGGTCAGCCGACTCAACAACGACGTTATTGGAGCGCAGTCTGCCTTTGCCGGCACGCTCTCCGGCGTCGTGAGCAACTCCGTGGCGCTGGCCCTGACCCTGATCGTGATGCTCAACAAGTCCTGGCTGGTCACCGTGCTCGCCATGGTCCTGCTGCCGATCTTCCTGATCCCGGCCCGGCGCATGGGCTCCAAGCTGGCGGACCTGCGCCGCGAAGCTGCCGCGCACAACGCCGCCATGGGCACCCAGATGACGGAGCGGTTCTCCGCGCCCGGCGCAACGCTGGTGAAGCTGTTCGGCCGCCCGGATGAGGAATCCCGCGAGTTCGCTGCCCGCGCGGGCCGCGTCCGCGACATCGGCGTCCGCATGGCGATGCTGCAATTCACGTTTGTCACGGCCCTGACCCTGGTCTCCGCGCTCGCCCTCGCCCTGGTTTATGGACTGGGCGGCTGGCTCGCCCTGGGCGGCCAGCTCGCGCCCGGCGACGTGGTGGTCCTGGCGCTGCTCCTGACCCGGCTCTACGCTCCTCTCACGGCGCTGTCCAACGCCCGGGTGGAAGTCATGAGCGCGCTGGTCAGCTTTGAACGGGTGTTTGAAATCCTGGATTTGAAGCCGCTTATCCAGCAGAAGCCGGATGCTGTGCCCGTTCCTGCCGGGCCCGTGTCCGTGGAGTTCGACAACGTCCGCTTCGCCTATCCCTCCGCGGACAAGGTCTCTTTGGCCTCGTTGGAGGAGGTCTCCACCCTGGACACGCGGGGCGGCGAGGAAGTGCTGCACGGCGTCAGTTTCCGGGTTGAGCCAGGCCAGACGGTGGCGCTGGTGGGCTCCTCCGGGGCCGGTAAGTCCACCATTGCCCAGCTGCTGTCGAGGCTTTACGACGTCGACTCGGGCGCCGTGCGTCTTGGGGGCACCGCGCCGGGGACGGGGCTGGACGTCCGGGACACCACCTTCGATTCGCTGCGGGACACCCTGGGCATGGTCACCCAGGACGGCCACCTGTTCCACGAGACCATCGCCTCCAACCTCCGGCTGGCCCGGCCGGATGCCACGGACGAAGACATGTGGGACGTCCTGCGCCAGGCCCGGCTGGAGACGATGATCAGGTCCCTGCCGGACGGACTGGAGACGGTGGTGGGGGAGCGCGGCTACCGGCTTTCCGGCGGCGAACGCCAGCGCCTGACCATCGCCCGGCTCCTCATTGCCCAGCCGCGGGTTGTCATCCTCGATGAGGCCACTGCCGCGCTCGACTCCACGAACGAAGCCGCCGTGCAGGCGGCCTTGGGCGCCGCGCTCGAGGGGCGTACCGCCGTCGTAATTGCGCACCGGCTGTCCACAGTCCGTGCCGCGGACGCCATCCTGGTGGTGGAGGGCGGCCGGATCGTGGAACGTGGAACCCACACCGAGCTGCTGGCGGCGGACGGCCGCTATGCCGAGCTGTACCGGACGCAGTTTGCCGAGGCCACCGCTGTGGCGCACGAGGCTGTTCCCGAGTTCTAGGATCCGGACTTCGTGGCCTGTGCCGCCAGCAGGGGCAGGATGTGGTCCGTCAGCAGCGGAGCGAGGTCCCGGGGGAGTGGGGCACCGTTGGCGGGCCCGCTGATGTCCAGCCAGCGGATCTCGGCGATTTCGGCCGCGGGGGTGGCCTGCCACGTACCCGGGGCGATGAAGACGGTGGCTTCGATATCGGTGGCGGCCTCGTTCGCGGCGTCGGCGATCCAGACCCCCAGCAGTTCAAGCTCCCGGGGGCGGACCACGATGCCCACTTCTTCGGCGAGCTCCCGGGCTGCCGCCTGGACGGCCGTTTCGCCGGGCTCGGGCTTGCCGCCGGGGTGCATGAACATGGCTGTGCCGCGTTTCCGCACGGTCAGCAGCCGCCCGGCATCATCGAACACGCAGACGGCGGACACCACAATCCGGTCCCTCATCCGGGAATCCTCGCCAGGTGCGATGTCAGCAGCAGGTCCTTGCGCGGGCCGGTCACATCCCAGCTGTAGCTGAAGGCGTCCGGTCCCTCCCACCTGTAGGACACGCGGTAGGTGTCGGGATCGCACCAGTGGGCGTCCCGGCTGGTGTCAGGGGTAAAGCTCATACGGTGGAACGGCCTGCCGTCGGGAAAGAATACGTCCAGCGCATCCGGGCGTGGCGCGGGCCTCAGGAGGTAGTCACGCGAGGCGGGTCCGGTGAAAGTAGGCCAGCGCATGGTGCCTTCCTCATGAAGGGTCAGGCCGTCGTCGTCCGTGGGGGTGAAAAGAACGACGCCGGTAAAGGTCCCGCGGGTGCCGTCCGATCGATCCAGCAGGTCCCGCTCCACCCGCCAGCGGCCCGCGGGCGGCTGCTGCCCGGAAATGCCGTCACGGCCTGCGGCGCTGCCCAGGAGGTAGTCGCGGAGGCTTGGCTCCGGAGAAGAGGAGTTCAAGTGCCCTCGATTGGAATCGAACCAACGACACCGGCTTTAGGAGAGCCGTGCTCTATCCACTGAGCTACGAGGGCGCGCATCCGGGGGTTCGGCGGGGCCGGTCCGTCCGGACACGGTTACAAGCATACAAGGTACCGGCGCGTACTACGCTCAAGGCATGAGTCCAGCCCCCACTGCCGCTCCCGCCGTTGCCTTCATTCCGAATGTCGCGTCCACCCGGCAGTACATTGGCGCCTGGGCGGTGCTGAGCGTGCTGCAGTACTTCGCTGCGGAGGCCGCCGTAGCCATGGCGTGGGCAGGTCCCCGTCCCTATGACCTGCGGACCGGATACATCAGCGACCTGGGGGCCTTGTCCTGCGGAATCTACGCCGGCCGTGAGGTGTGTTCGCCGCTGAACTGGCTGATGAACGCCTCGTTCGTGGTCCAGGGGCTTGGGATGCTGCTGGGCGCGGTGCTGCTGACAACGGGGCTGCTGCGGGTGGCTGCCCGGGCCGGCACCCCAGTGCACCCGGGGCGAAGGAAACCGTGGCTGGCAGCCACTGCCGTACGGCTGCTCACGGGGGCCGCGGGGCTTGGAACCGTGGTGGTTGGCCTGGTGCCCGAAGACGTTGGCTCCCCATGGCACTACTGGGGCGCCGTCATGTACTTCCTGGCAGGGGGCGCTGCATTGCTGGTGCTCGGCCTGCTCTGGCTGCGGAAGACGGGGATGGCGTGGTTCATCCTGGCGTGCGGCACCGTCTCGCTGGCGGCGCTCGTCACCGGGGGCCTGACGCACATGGAGGTACCGGAACCCGGCACCCTGGAGCGGCTGATGGGCTACCCGGTCACGCTGGGGACGGCGACGGCTGGCCTGGTGATTGCCCAGCGCGTGCACCGGCACAGGAAGCAGCGGCGGGCTGCGGCAAGGGCAACCGCTGCGGCGCCCCGCGGTAGCTCCACCTAACGCCGGGTCCGCCCCCGCCGGTTAAGGAACACAGCCGCAGCCCCGGCCAGGAGGCTCAGCACCAAAAGTACCCATCCTGCGATGGTGAGGCCGGACGCCAAGGCGACCTGGCCGGCGTCGGGACCGGGCGTACCCATCATGGCGTCAATGGCCACGTTGCCCCACAGCCGAACCACCACGAACAGGAGAGGGAGCGCCCACAGCGCCCACCGCAGTGCCTTCCTGGCCACGTTGGTGCCGATGAGCAGCAGCCAAGTGAAGCCGAAGATCAGCGGGAAAAGGGTTCCGGCGGTCTTATGGACATAGTTCAACTGGCCCAGGGCATCGCTGTTCATCACGCCCTGCAGCCGGCTGATGTAGCCGGCATCGAATCCACCCACCAGCGAGTCCGGCATGGCCATTTCCTGGGAGAGCTGCGTCAGCTGGGTGAGCGTCAGCAGGTGCAGATACCAGAACAGGAACAGGCTGGCCACGACGCCGGCAATGACAATCAGGTTGCTGTTGCCCTGCGCCTTCTCCGGGGTGCGCTCCGTGGTGGGGTTGACCACCGGCGGCAGGTGATGCTGGGGCACCACCGCGTTGGCGCCGTGTTTCTTGATCCGCTGGGCAGGGGTTTTGGCCATGGCACCATTATCCCGCCCCATAAACTGAAGCCATGACCACTGGCCGACACAGCGCAGCTGTTCTTGACCCTTCCCTGGACGACTACGAACTGGCGGCGGCGCTGGTCCGCGAAGCCGGGCAGCTGGCGCTGCTCATGCGCATGGCCGGCCTGCAGTCTGAACAGAAGACGTCCGTTTCCGACGTTGTGACCGCCGCGGACCACGCCGCCGAGGCCTACGTGCTGGAGCAGCTGCAGCGCTGCCGGCCGGAGGACGGCATCCTGGGCGAGGAAGGCGCCTCCGTCCAGGGCACCAGCGGCCGCACCTGGGTCATCGACCCCGTGGACGGCACCTACAACTTCCTGCACGGCTCCACCTACTGGTGCTCGGCGATCGCCCTCAAGGACCGTGACGATGTGGTGCTGGGTGCCATCTTCCAGCCTGAGGAGGACAAGCTGTGGCTTGGCGGCCGTGACCGGCCGGCCACCTTGAATGGGGACGCCCTTACCGTGTTCAGCGGCGACGGCGGCAAGCGCAACGCAACAAGCGTCGCCGAGCTCGGCGCGGCCACTTACATCCACCCCACGTGGCTGATGGATCCCATGTGCGCCATGCCCTGGCATGCCGCGGCCACGTCCGCAGCCTCCCTCCGCATGCTGGGGTCCGGTTCCTGCGACCTGGGCCGCGTGGCCGACGGGCAGCTGGGGTGCTGGTTCCAGCACAGCTGCCCGGAATGGGACTGGCTTCCGGGCAAGGCGATCGTCCGGGCGGCCGGCGGCGCAGTGGACACCGTCCGCGTCAATGGGCTGGAGTGGTTCCTCGCAGGAGGTACGACGGCGGTGCAGGAGTTGCGGCGGGCCCTTCAGTCAGGTTCGGTGGCCTGAGCCGGTTCCGCACTCCGGGGCTTTGCCCGGATGGCGCGCGCAGCTTCCGTGCGCAGGGCGTAATCCACAGGCCGGAAGGTGTTGTCAGTCCCACCGCCTAGACTTGTAGGCACCATGGATATGTTGTTTGACCCGTACTCTGACGGACCGTTCAAGGCCGCGCCCGCTGCCACCGCCCGCACCAGGACGGGGCCGGAGGGGGTCGCCACCGCATCCGGGCCGGGCGGACATCCGGGCACCGAGACCGGTGGCCAGCAGAATTCCGGAGGCCACCACCAGTCCGGCGGCCACCAGGGCAGCCGGCGCCCGGACGCCGATGAGCTGCTGCAGGGGTTGAACCCGCAGCAGGAGGAAGCGGTGAAGCACGCAGGCTCGGCGCTGCTGATCGTCGCCGGTGCCGGCTCCGGCAAGACCCGCGTGCTCAGCAACAGGATCGCCTACCTGATCGCCACCGGCCGGGCCCACCACGGCGAGATCCTGGCCATCACCTTCACCAACAAAGCCGCGGCGGAGATGCGGGAGCGCATCGAGGCCCTGGTGGGCGGCCGCGCCAAGATCATGTGGATCTCCACGTTCCACTCATCCTGCGTTCGGATCCTGCGGCAGGAAGCCGCGAACGTAGGGCTGAAATCCAATTTCTCCATCTACGACTCCGCCGACTCCCTGCGCCTGGTCACCCAGGTCTCCAAGGCCCTGGACCTGGACCCCAAGAAGTTCGCGCCCAAGGCCATCCAGCACAAGATTTCCGCGCTGAAGAACGAACTCCTCGACGCCGACTCCTTCGCCTCGGCCGCCAACTACAACGACCCCTTCGAACAGGCCGTGGCGGACGTGTACAAGGGGTACACCCAGCGCCTCCGCCAGGCCAACGCCATGGACTTCGACGACCTCATCGCCGAGACCGTCTACATGTTCCGGGCCTTCCCCGCGCTCGCCGAATCCTACCGCCGCCGGTTCCGCCACGTCCTGGTGGACGAATACCAGGACACCAACCACGCCCAGTACGCACTTGTCCGGGAGATCGTCGGCGAAGGCCCCGGCGCCTCTGAACTCACCGTGGTGGGCGATTCTGACCAGTCCATCTACGCATTCCGCGGCGCGGACATCCGGAACATCGTGGAGTTCGAAAAGGACTACCCCGAAGCCCGCACCATCAAGCTGGAACAGAACTATCGCTCCACGCAGAACATCCTCAATGCCGCCAACTCGGTCATCTCGCGCAACCCCAACCGGCCCGAAAAGCGGCTGTGGACCGCCGAGGGCGAAGGCCACAAAATCATTGGCTACGTGGGCGAGAACGAGCATGACGAAGCACAGTTCATTGCCAAAGAGATCGACCGGCTCCAGGACGAGGACAACCTGCGTCCCGGCGACGTCGCCATCTTCTACCGCACCAATGCACAGTCCCGTTCCATCGAAGACGTCCTGGTCCGCGTCGGCCTGCCGTACAAGGTGGTTGGCGGCACGCGCTTCTACGAGCGCAAGGAAATCAAGGACGCCCTCGCCTACCTGCGCGTCCTGGTGAACCCGGACGACGACGTCAACCTCCGCCGGGTCCTGAACGAGCCCAAGCGCGGCATCGGCGACAGGGCCGAAGGGGCTGTCGCCGCCCTGGCTGAGCGGGAGCGGACGTCCTTCATGGCATCTGCACGGCGCGCCGACCAGGCACCCGGCATGGCCACCCGGTCGGTCAACGCCGTCCTTGGCTTCGTGAAGATGCTGGACGACCTCGCCGAAGTGGCTGCCGGGTCCGGCGCAGCCGCTGCCCTCGAAGCCGTCCTGGAACAGACCGGCTACCTCGCTGCGCTGCGCTCCAGCACCGACCCGCAGGACGAGTCCCGGGTGGAGAACCTGGCCGAACTGGTGGCCGTGGTACGCGAATACGAGCAGGAAAATCCGGAAGGCACCCTGGCCGCGTTCCTGGAACAGGTATCCCTGGTGGCCGACGCCGACCAGATCCCTGACGCTCCCGGCGCCGACATCGACGCCGCCGTGGCCGAGGCCAAGCGGCTCGGCGTGGTGACGCTGATGACCCTGCACACAGCCAAGGGCCTGGAGTTCCCGGTGGTGTTCCTCACCGGCATGGAGCACGGCCTCTTCCCGCACCAGCGCTCCGCCACCGACCCCAAGGAACTGGCCGAGGAACGCCGGCTGGCCTACGTGGGCCTCACCCGCGCCCGCAAACGGCTGTACGTCACCCGGTCCGAGGTCCGCAGCATGTGGGGCCAAAGCCAGTACAACCCCGCCAGCCAATTCCTGGAGGAGATTCCCGCCGAGCTCCTGGAATGGAAGCGTGAAGGAACCAGCCGCCAGTCGTGGGGAGGCGGCGGCTCCATCGGATCCGGCCGCTACAGCGGCTCGTTCTGGGGCGCCGGAACTGCCCGGGGCGCGGCGGCGGACTCGTCCGCCGGTTTCAACGCCGACGTCCCGGCGTTCATCGCCAAGAACCGGGTGCAGCCGCAAAAGGAAATCATCGCCGTCAGCGTGGGGGACAAGGTCAACCACACAAGCTTTGGCAACGGAACTGTCCTGGCACTTGAAGGGGCCGGTGACAAGACCGTGGCCAAGGTCAAGTTCGACGTCGGCGAGAAACGCCTGCTGCTGCGCTACGCCCCGCTGACCAAACTGGACGCCTAGGCACGCCAGCGGCCGGGCATAATGGACCCCATGCGACGGACTGTACGGGGGACACTCGCCGCCCTTTTCCTTGCCACTTTCCTTGCCACCGCCACAGGGTGCAGCGTAACCACTGCGGACCCCTCCTACGTCCCGCCTGATCCGCTGCAGCCCATGGAGCAACTGGAAAAGGCTCCCCTCACCGACGCTAAGGCTTTCTCCAGCGGCACCGGAGTTCTCTCCTTCATCACCCAGGACCGGACCATCGCCTGCTCCCTGACGTCCGCGCGCGGGGAACACGTCGACCTGCCCTACGAACAGAACCGCTACGGCGACGCCGCCAACAACAAACTGCCCATCGTTCCCGTGGCCCACTGCGAACTCGCCACCTACCCGGCGCCCCAGCCTGCGGACGTCAAAGACGACTGCGCCGGAACCCACCTTGGCTACCTGGGCGGCACCGTGCTGCTCTCGCCCGACACCGCGCGCTACGGGGAATGCCGTTCCGGCGTCACAAGCATGGAGGCAGCCTACGGACCCTGGGGCACCAAGGCGGGGCCCCTTACCCAGCTTCCGGTCCTCGCGGATGGGCAAAACCTCGAACGCAACGGTCTCCGATGTTCCGCCTACAACGGCGGCGTGGCGTGCGGGAACGTCTCGGCGGGCGTCGGATTCTTCATTTCTCCGGAACGTTACGAACTGATCCCGGGCACGGCCAAAAGCAGCCCGCCACCGCAGCCGGAGGCGCCAAAAACCCCGTAAATTCGCGGTTTTTCTACGCCCCATAGAATAGTGTGCTTACTCACATAAGCGGTAGTCTGGGACGGCCCGGTCCCTCCAAAGGACTAGAGTTCCCCATGGAGCATCACGCCGCGTGGCTCGTTTCCAACAGGCCGCCGGTGCGTGCAATCCGCAGCCCGGTCATCGTCTTACCGATGGTGTCCGACTGTACAGAAACTACTTCGACGTAGAAGGACACTAAACCGTGGACCTGTTTGAATACCAGGCGCGCGATATGTTCGAGGCGCACGGTGTACCCGTGCTTGCCGGCATCGTGGCGTACACCCCAGAAGAAGCAAAGGCAGCTGCCGAAAAGATTGGCGGCGTCACCGTTGTTAAGGCACAGGTCAAGGTAGGCGGCCGCGGCAAGGCCGGCGGCGTCAAGGTCGCAAAGTCTGCCGACGAGGCGTTTGAGCACGCCTCCAACATCCTGGGCATGGACATCAAGGGCCACACCGTCAAAAAGGTGATGATTGCCCAGGGTGCGGACATCGCCGAGGAGTACTACTTCTCCGTCCTGCTGGACCGGGCCAACCGCAACTACCTGGCCATGTGCTCGGTTGAGGGCGGCATGGAAATCGAGCAGCTCGCCGTCGAACGTCCCGAAGCGCTGGCCAAGATCGCCATCGACCCCGCCGTGGGCATCGACCAGGCCAAGGCTGACGAAATCGTCGCAGCCGCCGGCTTCGCCGAGGAACTGCGCGGCCAGGTTGCCGGCGTCATCCTCAAGCTCTGGGACGTCTTCAAGAAGGAAGACGCCACCCTGGTGGAGGTCAACCCGCTGGTCAAGACCGGCAATGGTGACATCCTGGCCCTGGACGGCAAGGTCTCCCTGGACGAGAACGCGGACTTCCGCCACCCGAAGCACGCGCAGCTTGAGGACAAGGACGCTGCAGACCCGCTTGAGGCCAAGGCAAAGGCGCAGGACCTCAACTACGTCAAGCTCGACGGCGAAGTGGGCATCATCGGCAATGGCGCCGGTCTGGTCATGTCCACGCTGGATGTCGTCGCCTACGCCGGCGAGAACCACGGCAACGTCAAGCCCGCGAACTTCCTGGACATCGGCGGTGGAGCCTCCGCAGAGGTCATGGCCGCCGGCCTGGACGTCATCCTGGGTGACGAGCAGGTCAAGTCCGTGTTCGTGAACGTCTTCGGCGGCATCACCGCCTGCGACGCCGTCGCCAAGGGCATCGTCGGTGCACTGGCCGAACTGGGCAGCTCCGCCAACAAGCCGCTGGTTGTCCGCCTGGACGGCAACAACGTCGACGAAGGCCGCCGTATCCTCACCGAGGCCAACCACCCGCTGGTTACCCTGGCCGCCACCATGGACGAGGGCGCCGACAAGGCCGCCGAGCTCGCCAACGCAGCGAAGTAAAGGGACGCACCATGTCTATCTATCTGAACAAAGACTCCAAGGTCATCGTCCAGGGCATCACCGGCGGCGAAGGCACCAAGCACACCGCCCTGATGCTCAAGGCAGGCACCAACATCGTCGGTGGCGTCAACGCCCGCAAGGCCGGCACCACGGTCCTGCACGGCGAGCAGGAAATCAACGTCTACGGCACCGTCAAGGAAGCCATGGCTGAAACCGGCGCCGACGTCTCCATCGTCTTCGTGCCGCCGGCATTCACCAAGAACGCCGTCGTCGAGGCCATCGAGGCCGGCATCGGCCTGGTCGTAGTCATCACCGAGGGCGTTCCCGTCCAGGACTCCGCCGAATTCTGGGCCCTGGCCCAGTCCAAGGTGGACGCCGACGGCAACCAGGTCACCCGCATCATCGGCCCGAACTGCCCCGGCATCATCACGCCCGGCGAAGCCCTGGTGGGCATCACCCCCGCCAACATCACCGGCAAGGGCCCCATCGGCCTGGTTTCCAAGTCCGGCACGCTGACCTACCAGATGATGTACGAACTGCGCGACCTGGGCTTCTCCACCGCCATCGGCATCGGCGGCGACCCCGTCATCGGCACCACGCACATCGACGCCCTGGCCGCGTTCGAGGCTGACCCCGAGACCAAGGCCATCGTGATGATCGGCGAAATCGGCGGCGACGCCGAAGAGCGCGCTGCCGACTTCATCAAGGCGAACGTCACCAAGCCGGTCGTCGGCTACGTGGCCGGCTTCACCGCCCCCGAAGGCAAGACCATGGGCCACGCAGGCGCCATCGTCTCCGGCTCCGCCGGCACCGCCCAGGCCAAGAAGGAAGCCCTCGAAGCCGCCGGCGTGAAGGTCGGCAAGACGCCGTCCGAGACCGCCAAGCTGCTCCGCGAGGTCTACTCAGCCCTCTAGCAGTAACTGCACAACGCGGGGCTNCAGCCCCGCGTTCGCTGTTTAACGAACGACGACGCCGGGCAGCGTGCGCCCAACTGTGTCGAGTAATGTTGGTGAAGGAAAATCGGGGCGCCTTGGGCGCGCAGGCAGGGGAATGACGATGGCAGCAAAGCGACCCACCCTGGTCGACGCCGTCGTGGACAAGGTGATGGAGCAGATCCTCAGCGGAGACATCAAGGCCGACGACGCCCTGCCGCCGGAGGCTGACATCGCCAAGGAATCGGGTGTCAGCAGGTTGACGGCGCGCGAAGCCATGAACGTGCTGAAGGCGCAGGACATTGTTTACGTAAAGCGCGGCCTGGGCACCTTCGTTAATCCCCCTGAACGCTGGACCGGACTGGATGCCATCATGCGGGCTGCGTCCAGGGGAGTGGCGTCCGACCAGGTGGCCCTCCGCCTGCTTGAGGTCCGCCGCATGGTGGAGACAGGGGCAGCCGAACTCGCAGCCTCGCGCCACCGCCCGGCTGACCTGACCGCCCTGCAGGACAGTGTGGAGCAAATGGAAGCGGCGCACCAGGCCGGGGACGTCGATGCGCTGACCGTAGCCGACATCGCCTTCCACGACACGGTACTGCGCGCCTCCGGCAACCCGTTCGTACCAGCACTGTTGGGCCAGCTCTCAACCCTGCTGTACGCGATGCGGCGGGAGACCTCCGCGTTCCCGGACGTGCAGCGCCACGCTATCCACCACCACAAAATGGTCCTGGCCGCCATCGCCGCCGGTGATCCCGCCACCGCCCGCTCCACCATGGACGCCCACATCACCCAGACCTTCGAGGATTACGAGCACTACCTCGCCGTGTCCACCCGCTCCGGAACCACCACGCGCTAACAGCCGCAGGGCCGCGTCGCTCTTTCGGCATGACAGGCGGTTTGTGCCCCCCCACATTACTGTGTTGACGCTCGCATACCCCTGTGACTAGAATCTCAGTCAGACATCAGACATCTGATATCAGCATCACCCACAGCCCAATGCCGCCAGCCAAAGGAGTCGTTATGCGCGCGCATTCCCTTTTCAAGGGTTTCCCCATCCCGGCGGGAGGCCTGCGATGACCGCCCGTACTGCTGCTCCCGCACTGAGCGAGTTGGGTGAGACCACCCTCCGCAAGGTCCGCCGGAGGCTCATGCCCCTGATCGTCCTGCTGTACTTCGTCGCCTACCTTGACCGGAACAATGTGGGCTTTGCCAAGCTCGGCATGCAGGGTGATATCGGACTGACCGAGGCCGCGTACGGCCTGGGCGCCGGCATCTTCTTCCTGGGCTACGCCTTGCTTGAGATCCCCAGCAACGGCGGCATGTACCGGTACGGTGCCCGCAAGTGGATCGCCAGAATCCTCATCACCTGGGGCATCTTCGCCACCGCCATGTTCCTGGTCAACGGAGAAGCTACCTTCTACGTCATCCGCTTCCTCCTCGGGGCAGCAGAAGCCGGTTTCTTCCCCGCCATCCTCTTCTACCTGACGCTCTGGTTCCCGGCCGCGCAGCGGGTCACGGTGCTGGGCATCTTCATCCTCGCCCAGCCCATCTCCAACGCGCTTGGAGCCCCGGTATCCGGCATGCTCCTGAACCTCGAAGGGGTCGCCGGACTCCATGGCTGGCAGTGGCTCTACATCCTTGAAGGCATCCCCGCCATCATCCTGGGCATCATCACCCCGTTCGTCATGACCGACCGCCCCGAGCACGCCAAGTGGCTCAAGCCCGAAGAGCGTGAATGGCTTTCCACCACCATGGCCGCCGAGCTGGCGCACAAGCAGAAGTCCGGCAACCACAACTTCCTGGCCGGCCTGAAGGACCCCCGCACCATCGCCTACTCGGCGCTGTACTTCGGCCTGGTCTGTGGCATCTACGGCCTGGGACTCTGGCTTCCCACCATCGTCAAGGCGCTGGGCAAATTCGACTCGACCCAGGTGGGGTTCATTGTCTTCATCCCGTACGCCATCGCAGCGGTGTTCGTCTACTTCTGGAGCAAGCGGTCCGACCGTACCGGCAACCGCGTGTGGCACGCCAGCGTCAGCATGGTGCTCGCCGCCGTCGGCCTCCTGGGGGCAGGTTTCCTGCTCCCGGTCAACGCGGTCCTCGCCATGGTCTTCCTGACCCTCGCGGCCATGGGCATCTACTCCGCGATCGCACCCTTCCTGGCCATGCCCTCGGCCGCCCTCACCGGCGCCGCAGCTGCCGCGGGGCTTGCCATGGTCAACTCCCTGGGCAATCTGGGCGGCTTTGTAGCGCCCTACATTGTGGGCATCCTCAAGGACGCCACCGGGAACAGCCAGACCGGCCTCGTCTTCCTGGCCGCCTGCCTGGCCGTCACCGCCGCCGCCACCTACCTTTACGCACGCAACCGGCCCGAAGGTGTCTCTGCCCCCAGTGCCACCCTTCCCGCCGCCGAAACCCACTAGGACACTTCCCATGACTACAGAGCACAGCTTTCCCGCAGAACGCACCGCCGTCCTGACCGGCGCAGCATCCGCCCGCGGCATCGGCTGCGCAACCGCTGACCGCCTCGCCAGCGAAGGCTGGTCCATCGCCATCCTCGACCTCAACGCCGAAGACGCCAAAGCCGCCGCGGCGGAAATCGGTGCCAACCGTGCCGTCAAGGCGATCGGTGTCGGCGCCGACGTCTCCGACCAGGCATCGGTGGACCGGGCCATTTCCGAGATCGAGCGCGAGCTTCCGCCCATCGTGGGACTTGTCAACCTTGCCGGCATCAGCTCGCCAACCCCCTTCATGGAAACCACCGTGGAAGAGTGGGACAAGGTGTTCGCCATCAACATGCGTGGCACCTTCGTCGTCTCCCAGCGGGTCCTCAAGGGCATGATCGAGCGCGGGCTGGGCAGGATTGTCAGTATTTCGTCCATCTCGGCCCAGCGTGGTGGCGGTACCTACTCCAAGGTGGCCTACAGTGCATCCAAAGCCGGCATCCTCGGATTCACCCGCGCCCTGGCCCGCGAAGTGGGCGAGCACAACATCACCGTGAACGCCATCGCGCCGGGCCCGATCGACACGGACATCATGGGCGGGACGCTGAGCGACGAACGCAAGGCCCAGATGTCGGAGGGAATCATGATGGGCCGGGTGGGAACGCGCGAGGAAGTAGCGGCCCTGATCGCGTTCCTGCTGGGGGAAGACGCCGGTTACATTACCGCAGCCACCTACGACATCAACGGCGGCCTGCAGGTTTCCTGACCGTCCAGGCCACCGCGGTG
>NZ_JBQEQF010000011.1:52738-156444 GCF_052046035.1 Paenarthrobacter sp. 22069
CCGGCGCGGGTGTGCCCGGACCAACCGACCCCGGCATTCCTGCACCTTTACCGGCTATAGGATTTCTACATGGCAACCAAGAACCCCGCCTCCGGCGGCGTGAGCAGGCAGGTCCTTGCCGACCACGTCTATGAAGCGCTCCTGGTTGCCCTGATGGATGGCCGGCTGGAGGCCGGCACGCCGGTCAGTATCGACGGCATGGCACGCGAGCTGGACGTTTCCCCGACGCCCGTTCGCGAGGCGCTCGCCCGGCTGGAAGCCACCGGCATGGTCCGCAGGATGGCCCTGCGCGGCTACCGGGTAGCGCCGCTGTTCACCCCCGATGAGTTGGCAGACCTGATGGACGCCCGGCTGGTGATCGAACCGGCCAACGCCTTCATGGCCTGCAAGCACGCAGGCCAGAAACTCACCGGGCAGCTCCAGCAGGCCATCGAGGATTTGAAAGCCGCGCCGCGCGGGCCGTCGTTCGCCGAATTCCGCTCGTATTGGGAAGCAGACGAACGTTTCCACCGGCTTATCGCCGAATCGGCAGACAACCAGTTCCTGCTGTCCGCCTACAATGCGCTGGGTGGCCAGGTGCAGCGTTTCCGCTTCTTTGGCGGCCTGGGCGTGACCGACGCCGATTACGCCATCGCGGAACATTCCGAGATTCTCCAGGCTTTTGAGGCCGGCGACGCTGAGCTGGCCCGACGGAAGATGATCGCCCACATCGAAGGCGTCAAGCAGCGCTCGCAGCACGACAGCGAAGTTCGCAGCTAGCCGTACCCCCTGGCGCTGCCCCTCGCGCCGCAATATCCTTGGCCTCCCAGTGAGGCCGCCACCAAGACCCTTGACAGGCCCACCTACAAGCATAGATCCTATAGGAAATGCGATTCTAGATCTGGAGTGACAATGCCGTACACCGCCGAAAACTGGCCCATCGCCGCCGCCCTGCTGCAGTTCCCCGGAACCCGGCCGGACGGAACCACTGTCCAGGAGGCCCCCGCCAGCGACTGGCAGCAGGTCTTCGAGGAAGTGGCCGACGCCGGTTTCACCAATGCCGACCTCACCGACAGCTGGGTCCGCCCCGGCGATCTTTCCAGTGCCCGGCTGGATGAACTGAAGGCCGCTGCCACCGCGGCAGGCCTGGGTCTTCCCTCCATCTCAGCCATCCGCCGCAGCGTGATCGAGGAAGGGAAGTGGGAGGAAAACCTGGCCTACACCCACCGCACCCTCGAAGCCGCTGCCCATCTCGGCTGCGAAGTTGTCTCCATCGGCCTGCACCAGGCCATTACCCGCGAGCAGCAGAAGCAGCTGTGGTTCTGGACCGTCGAAGGCCACAAGGACCCGGTGGGGGACAAGGAAATCTGGAACAACGCCGTCACCCGCATCCGCGAAGTGGGCAAGCACGCCGCCGAACTCGGCCTGTTGGTTTCGCTGGAAATGTACGAGGACACCTACCTGGGCACCGGAGATTCCTCCGTGCAGCTGGTCCAGGACATCGACCTGCCCAACGTCGGCCTGAACCCGGACCTCGGCAACCTGATCCGCCTGCACCGACCCGTCGAAGACTGGCGCGAATTGGTGCACAAGACGCTGCCGTACTCCAATTACTGGCACGTCAAGAACTACATCCGCGATGAGGACCAGGCCCGGGACTACTACGTCGCCATGCCGGCCCCCATGGAATCAGGCCTCATCAGCTACCGCGAAGCCTTCCAGTTCGCCCTGTCTGTCGGTTTCCAGGGCATCATCTGCACGGAGCACTACGGCGGGGACGGCCTGAGCGTCACCGCCGCCAACCAGGACTACCTGCGCCGCCAGGTCCTGCCCAAGCGGGACAGCTACGCACTGGGAACCAGCCTGGTGGCCCAGGGCAGGCAAACCCCGGCTGCCGTCCCGGCACACTAAGTCCCGCAATCACCCAAGCGGTTCAACGAGGAATCATGACAAAGATATTTGACGATCCAGCGCAGTTTGCCGACGACGCCCTCGACGGCTTCGTCGCAGCAAACGGCCAGTACGTTGCGCGTGTTGACGGCGGCGTGGTCCGCTCCACGGAATCTCCGGCGGGCCAGGTGGCACTGGTCATCGGCGGGGGCTCCGGCCATTACCCGGCCTTCGCGGGCCTTGTCGGCGCCGGACTCGCAGCCGGAAGCGCCTGCGGCAACATGTTTGCATCCCCCTCGGCAGGCCAGGTCTACCGCGTGGCCAAGGCAGCCCAAACCGGCGGCGGCGTCCTCCTCAGCTACGGCAACTACGCCGGTGACGTCCTCCATTTCGGCCAGGCACAGGACAAACTGAATGCCGAAGGCATCGAAACCCGGACCATCCTGGTCACTGATGACATCGCCAGCGCTCCCCTCGAAGAGATCGGCAAGCGCCGCGGCATCGCCGGCGACCTGACAGTCTTCAAGGTGGCCGGCGCGGCAGCAGAGGCGGGGCTGCCCCTGGACGAGGTGGAGCGCCTCGCCGTCAAGACCAACCACCACACCCGGTCGCTCGGCGTGGCCTTCGCCGGTTGCACCCTTCCCGGAGCAGCCGAGCCCCTCTTCACGGTTCCTGAGGGCATGATGTCGGTTGGGCTGGGGATCCATGGCGAACCGGGCATCTCCGAGCAGCCGCTGCCCACCGCACGTGAGCTTGCGCGGCTCCTGGTGGACGGCCTGCTCAAGGACAAGCCGGATGCGGCCGGGACCAGGGTGGTGCCCATCCTCAACGGTCTGGGAACGGTCAAGTATGACGAACTGTTCCTGCTGTTCGGCAGGATCGAGGCGCTGTTGACCGCTGCCGGACTGGGCATCGTTGAACCGGAATGCGGTGAACTGGTGACCAGCCTGGACATGTCCGGCCTGTCGCTGACCCTGTTCTGGCTGGACGACGAACTGGAGAAGTTCTGGTCGGCACCGGCTGACACGCCCGCCTTCCGCAAGGGCAACCTCGCTCCCCGCCGGGCACGGTCGGTCGAATCGCTGGCCGACGCGGATACCGCACCGGCATTGGCAGCCACAGCCGCCTCCACCGCCCTGGCCGCCACGGCCGTGGACGCGCTGAAGGAGGTGCGGGCCGTCGTCGTCGAACACGAGGAAGCGCTCGGAAAGCTGGACGCCATCGCCGGTGACGGCGACCACGGCATCGGTATGCGTCGCGGCGTTGACGCCGCCGTTGCGGCGGCCGAAAAGTCGCACGCCGCCGGAGCCGGACTCGAGGAACTCCTCGCCGAGGCGGGGGAGCAGTGGGCCGAACGCGCCGGCGGTACCTCGGGGGCCCTCTGGGGTGCGGCAGTGACCGCCGTCGGCAGGACCCTCGGCAGCAAGGACGCCTACACTGCCGCAGACGCCGCTGCAGCGGTCAACGCCCTCCGCGACGCCATCGTCACGTTGGGCAAGGCTGAAGCAGGGGACAAGACCATGGTGGACGCGCTCCTGCCGTTCGCCGACACCTTCAGCAAGGCCATTGACGACGGCGGCAGCCTGGCCGCGAGCCTTCGAACGGCAGCGGAGGCTGCGGCGCAGGCCGCTGACGCCACTGCCGCACTGAGCCCGAAGAAGGGCCGCGCCCGGCCCCTGGCCGAGAAGAGCCTGGGCCACCCCGACCCCGGCGCCGTCTCTTTCGGCCTCATCGCCCGCAGGGTGGCCGAGTACGCCGCCACTGTCGAAAGCCACTAAGGAGAATCACATGAGCGAGAACACCCAGCCAGGCTGGCGCATCGTCGTCGGCAACGATGAAGCCGGCGTGGAATACAAGAATGCCCTCCGCGCACTGCTCGAAGCGGACCCCCGCGTTGCTTCGGTAGAGGATGTCGGCGTCGGCGCCGACGACAGCACCGCCTATCCGCACCTCGCCGTCGCTGCCGCCCGCAAGGTGGCAGCTGGGGAGGCGGACCGTGCCCTCCTGATCTGCGGAACCGGATTGGGCGTCGCCATTTCCGCCAACAAGGTCCCGGGCATCCGGGCGGTCACGGCCCACGACAGCTATTCGGTGGAACGGTCAGTACTGTCCAACAACGCCCAGGTGCTAACCCTGGGCCAGCGCGTGATCGGCCTGGAACTGGCCAAGAAGCTCGTGGGCGAGTGGCTGGACCACCGCTTCGATGAAAACTCCGCATCCGCGGCCAAAGTAGACGCCATCTCCTCCTACGAGGACGCGTCGGAAGGACTTGAGGACAAATGAGCACACGCAACATCGCCGTCGTCGGCTCGGGCTACATGGGCGGCGGAATCGCCCAGGTCCTGGCGCTCGCCGGAGCACGCGTCGCACTGGCCGACGTTTCCGCCGAAATCGCCCAAAGCAATTACGCACGGCTGCTGAAGGAATCCGACGAGTTCGTCGCAGCAGGCCTCTTCCCGGCCAACGCCACCGACCTGCTCAAGGAAAACCTCTGGGCAGCCAAGGACATTGAAGAAGCGGTGGCGAACGCCGAGTACATCGAGGAAGCCGTGCCGGAGGTCCTGGAGATCAAGCACGCCACCCTTACCCGCATCAGCGCCGCAGCCCGGCCGGACGCCATCATCGGCTCCAACACGTCCACCATCTCCATTGCCAAACTGGCCGAAGTGGTGGATCATCCGGAGCGTTTCCTGGGTGTCCACTTCTCCAACCCCGCCCCGTTCATCCCGGGTGTGGAAGTCATCCCGCATGAAGGCACCTCTGAAGCCACCGTCCAGGCTGCACGCACGATCGTGGGGGAGACCGGCAAGGAGACGGCGACCGTGAAGGACGTCACCGGCTTCGTCCTCAACCGGCTTCAGTACGCCCTCTTCCACGAGGCCGCCCAGGTGGTGGAGGAAGGCATCGCCACCGCGGAAGACGTGGACACCCTGGTCCGCACCACCTTCGGCTTCCGGCTGCCGTTCTTCGGCCCGTTCGCAATCGCGGACATGGCCGGGCTGGACGTCTACGCCTTCTGCTACAAGTCCCTGCAGACCGGCTTCCCGGAGCGGTTCGCCACCCCGCGGATCCTCCAGGAGAAGGTGGACGCCGGCCAGCTTGGCACCAAGACCGGTTCCGGGTTCCTCGACGTTCCCGCCGAGCGGACCGCAGCCCTGGTTGCCTACCGGAACAAGGCATACGTGGCCATGCAGAAGCTCATCGAGGAACTGGGACCGGCTCCGCTGTCCTAGGCAACGCTGCCCAGATCCCTCCATGCAAAGGAAATCCATGACCTCATTTCCCACCGACCGCACGGTGATCGTTACCGGTGCCGTGTCCGAGCGCGGCATCGGCCGGGCCACCGCCGAATACCTTGCCGAGCGCGGCTGGAACATCGGCGTGATCGACCTGGACGACGCCGCCAGCAAGAACCTGGCCAAGGAACTTGCGGACAGGCACGGTGTCCAGGCCCACGGTGCCGGCGCCAATATAGGCGACGAGGCTTCCGTGCGCGCCGCCATCGACGAGATCGAGGCCGAGCTTCCCCAGCTGGTGGCCCTGGCAAACATCGCAGGCGTCAGCTCACCCGTTCCCTACCTGGAGCTCGATGGAGCCGAATGGGACCGCGTGGTCAACATCAACATGAACGGCGTCCACTACGCCACCCGCCGGGCGGCCGAATCGATGGCCAGGAACCGGCTGGGGCGGATCGTGAACATTTCGTCTGTGTCCGCGCAGCGCGGCGGCGGAACGTTCAGCAAGACGCCGTACTCCGTGGCCAAGGCCGGCGTCATCGGCCTGACCCGTGCCACCGCCCGGGAACTGGGCGAGTACGACATCACCGTCAATGCCATCTCGCCTGGCCCGATCGACACGGACATTATGGGCGGCACCCTCAGCGAGGAACGCAAGGATGAGCTCGTCAAGGACCTGGTGGTAAACCGGGTGGGCACCACGCGCGACGTCGCCGCGGCCATCTGCTTCCTCATCGGCGAAGACGCCGGGTACATCTCCGGACAGACGCTGAACGTCGACGGCGGGCTGTACATGCACTGACGGCGCCCACCTCCCGGCACCACAAGGCCGGGCGCCACAACAAACCCGCAGGCCGCCGGCCCGCCGGGCAACACCAACGTCACCACTCGAAGGAGAGTGTTGTGTCCGAAACCACTGCAACATCCAGGGAGCTTCTGGCCCGCCCGGTCCTGAAGTCCGCCATCTTCAAGGCGGCCCGCCGGCTGATGCCGATGCTGGTCATCCTCTACGTCGTTTCGTTCCTGGACCGCACCAACGTCGGCTTCGCCGAGGCGGCCCTTGGTGCGGACAAGGGGGTGTCCGCCGCGGCCTTCGCCCTGGGCGCGGGTATCTTCTTCATTGGCTATGCCATCTTCGAGATCCCCAGCAACCTGCTGCTCAAGAAGGTCGGCGCCAAGATCTGGCTGGCGCGCATCGCCATCACCTGGGGCATCGTCTCGGCATGCTTCGCCTTTGTGCAGGGTGAGACCTCGTTTGTGATCCTGCGTTTCCTCCTCGGCGTGACCGAAGCCGGACTGTTCCCCGGGGTGATCATGTACCTGGCCGAATGGTTCCCGAACAAGGTGCGCGTGCAGATGTTCGCCATCTTCTACTTGGCCCAGCCGTTCTCCCAGATGATCGGCAATCCACTCTCCGGCTGGCTGATCAACATTGGTGACCAGGTACCGGGCCTGCGCGGCTGGCAGGTCATGTTCTTCGTTGAAGGCATGCTCGCTGTCCTGGCAGGAATCGCGGCCTTCTTCTTCCTGATCAATGGGCCCGGGAAGGCCAAGTTCCTCAACCCTGAGGAAAAGTACGCCCTGAAGGAAGTCATGGCGCTGGAGGACACCATCAAGGACGAAACGGGGCCACGCGGCATCCTGGCCGCCATGCGCAACGGCCGCGTCTGGTACTTCACGGCCATCTACTTCTGCCTGCAGATCGCCGTCTACGGCGTGACGTTCTTCCTGCCGCAGCAGGTGTCCTCGCTGACCGGGCAGAAGGTTGGACTCGCCGTCGGCCTCCTGATCGCCGTGCCGTGGTTCTTCGGCATTTTCGCCTGCTACTTCATCGGCAAGGCCGCAGACACCGTGGCCAAGCGCCGCAAGTTCGGCACCATCCTGTTCCTCTCGACGGGCCTGTGCATCTTCGGCTCGGCCTGGGCAGGAACCAACCACCAGCCGGTCCTGGGCATGATCTTCATAACCTTGGCGGTCTGCAGCTTCCTGGCCGTCGGTCCCGTTGTCTGGTCCTATCCCACCGCATTCCTGGCCGGCTCGGCTGCTGCCGCAGGCATCGGCCTGATCAACTCGCTGGGCAACCTGGGTGGCTTCGTGGCGCCGATCCTCCGGACAGCCGTCAACGAGGCAACGCACTCGCCCACCGGATCCATGGGCGTCTACGCCCTGGGTGTCCTGCCCTTCGTGGCGGCGGCAATGATGTTCGCCACCAGACGGTTCAAGAACAAGGCCGACGACCTCCTCGACTGAGCCGGTCCCGGCATTTACCCAAGGAAATGATGAGCACCTCCGGCAGCAACACAGGCAACCGCCCCCTTTACATCGGTGTCAGCACCAAGATGTACATGGGCTACCAGGCGAGCCTGCGCTGGCTGTCGGAGGTTCGCTCTTTTGTCGATGACAGGCCCGGACTGGCCGCAAAGGATTCCCCGGTCCGGGTCTTTGTCATCCCGTCCTTCCCGGTCCTGGAACCCGCCGGGCGGATCCTGGCAGGCTCGCCCGTACTCCTCGGCGCGCAGAACTGCGCATGGGGTGACGGGCCGCTGACGGGTGAGGTCAGCCCCGGCATGCTGGCCGAACTCGGCGTCTCACTCGTCGAGATCGGCCATGCCGAACGCCGACGGCTTTTCGCTGAAGACGATGCCGTGGTGGCACGCAAGGTGCGTGCCGCCGTCGGCCATTCCCTTACCCCGCTGCTGTGCATCGGCGAGCCGGACAAGCTCGACGCCGGGGCTGCCGCGGACTTCTGCGTGGGGCAGGTCCTCGCTGCCACGGAAGGCGACTCCGCCCTGGCGGCGCGCCTTGTCCTGGCCTATGAACCGGTGTGGGCCATCGGCGCGCAGGAACCGGCGCCGCCGCAGCACGTCAACGCTGTCCTCACCCGGATCCGGGCTGCCCTGGGCCCGGGCTGCCCCATCATTTACGGCGGCAGCGCCGGACCCGGACTGCTCCCGCAACTGCCCGCCGCGGATGGGCTGTTCCTGGGCCGCTTCGCCCACGACGCAGCGAACCTGGCCCGCGTGCTTGACGAGGCCCTTCTCCTGCGTCAGACCGACGCGCCCGCCAACAGTTCGTCCAGCCGCTCATAGCCCTCGGACATGCCGCCCTCCATGCCTGAGTGCAGCATGCCGTTCCGCGCCTCCATGCTCTGGTACATGGCGTGCCCCCGCAACCGGCACCGGCCGCCGTCGAGCGCTTCAAAGGTCATGGATTCCAGGCTGACGGAGTCCGGATATCCGCCGAACTCGAAGGTCTGCAGGGCGAAGTCGTTCTCGCGCACTGTGTGGAAGATGCCGCGGAACTCGTACGGCACCCCGTCCGGGCCGGTGTGGATGTACCGGTAGCTCCCGCCGGTGCGGAAATCGTAATGGTCCATCTCCATCTTCATGCCCCGCGGGCCCAGCCACTGGGCCACCAGCTCCGGGTCCTTGTGCGCGCGGAACACATCCGCTACCGGAAAGTCGAACTCCCGCTCGAAGTCGATGTAGGGGAGACCCTCCGGTGCCGTAATTTTCAGTGGATTGCTCATTTCTCTTCCTTTGCCGTTGGCGCCGCTTGCCCGGCGCTGGATTCAAGCACGGCCTCCAGGCTGCGGAACTGCTCCTCACGGACCAGCCGGTATTGGCCAATCCAGGCAGTGAGCGCCTCCAGCCGTGCGGGGTTCAGGTGGACGGGCCTGCGCTGGGCATCCCGGGTACGGGTCACCAGCTGCGCCTGCTCGAGTACCTGGATGTGCTTCGAGACTGCCTGCTTGGAAATCTCGAACGGTTCCGCCAGCTCGTTCACCGTGGCCGGGCCCCGGCTCAAAC
This sequence comes from Paenarthrobacter sp. 22069, assembly GCF_052046035.1. NCBI lineage: Bacteria > Bacillati > Actinomycetota > Actinomycetes > Micrococcales > Micrococcaceae > Paenarthrobacter > Paenarthrobacter sp. 22069. Next base: position 61,653 of record NZ_JBQEQF010000011.1, read on the forward strand.
GGGCAATGATGCTTCGCCGTACGGGGTCGGCCAGGGCGAGGAATGCGGAGTCCAATCCCGCGTCATCGGTCATGTCCGACCTCTAATCAACTGTCTTGTTTATCAACCTATCGGTTGATTAATACTAATCCTGTTCCTGTCAGTCTTCAAGGGTCTTGTTTCGGGAAAAGGCAGTTTGTTAGTATGTCAGGACAAACTATTCGAGGGAGAGACTTTCATGCCGCTGGTTCGTATCGACGTCAACGAGGGCCGCCCAGCGGAGGATCTGCAGAAGCTGAGCCGCGGGATCCATGACGCCATCCTTTCCGAGTATGGAATTCCGGAACGGGACTACTTCCACATCCTGACCGAGCACCCGCAGGGGCAGATTTTCGCCCAGGACGCCGGGCTGGGCTTCGAGCGCACCGGGGGTGTGGTCATGATCCAGATCTTCACCCAGGAGGGGCGTACGCAGGAGGCGAAGCAGCGGCTTTTTGCGGCAGTGGCCGAGAAGCTTGCCGCTATTGGCGTGGCAGGCGAGGACGTCTTTATCGGCTACGTCGAAAACAGTGCCGGCGACTGGTCCTTCGGCTTCGGCCGGGCCCAGTATATTACTGGCGAATTGGCGGTCCCGAAGAAGTAGTCGTACGCCCAACCATGGGGGATGGGCGGACGGAAAACCATGTTGTAAGTATGTCAGTACAAACCTTTGACAGGACATTAGATCTAGGGCAAAGTAGTGCCTGTGGCCCACACCACGGCCTGCCAGTTCCGGAGCTCCTGCCCCTCAAAGGATTCGAGTTCCACACCAGAAAGGTCCACGATTACCGTGACCCACGAGCTTCTTACGATCGGGCGCATCAGCGTTGATATCTACCCGAACGACATCGGCGTTGGCCTGGAGGACGTTGAGTCCTTCGGCAAATACCTTGGTGGTTCGCCGTCCAACGTCGCCGTCGCCGCCGCCCGCCACGGCCGGCGGACCGGCGTGATCACCCGTACCGGGGACGATCCTTTCGGCGCGTACCTGCATCGTGAACTCCACAAGTTCAACGTGGACGACGCCTTCGTCAGCCCGGTCAAGGACTGGCCCACGGCGGTCACGTTCTGTGCCATCAAACCCGCGACGGACGAGTTCCCGCTCTACTTCTATGGCCGCTTTCCCACCGCCCCGGACCTGCAGATAGCCGCGGAAGAGCTGGACCTGGACGCCATCCGCGGCGCCGGGATTTTCTGGTCCACGGTAACCGGCCTGTGCCAGGAACCCAGCCGCAGTGCCCACATCGCCGCGCACGAAGCCCGGCCCCGCACCGGCCTCGCCGAGGGACAGTTCACCATCCTGGACCTGGACTACCGGCCCATGTTCTGGACTTCCGAGCAGGAAGCCCGCGCGGAGGTCGCAAAGATCCTGCCGCACGTTACCGTTGCCATCGGCAATGACAAGGAATGCGCGGTTGCGGTCGGCGAGGGCACCCCGGACGAGCAGGCGGACCGGCTGCTGGCCGCCGGGGTCGAAATCGCCGTCGTCAAGCTCGGCCCCGAAGGCGTGATGGCCAAGACCCGCACCGAACGGGTGGTCTCCGCCCCCGTCCCGGTGGAAACCCTGAACGGCCTGGGTGCCGGTGACTCCTTTGGCGGCGCCTTCTGCCATGGCCTGCTCTCTGGCTGGCCCCTGGAACAGGTCCTGGATTACGCCAACGCCGCCGGTGCGATCGTTGCCTCCCGCCTGTCCTGCGCCGATGCGATGCCGACGCCGGAGGAGGTCACCTCGCTGCTGGCAGAACGGGGCCGGCCAGTTCCCGGCACCGGTGTTTCCGGCGCTTCGCAGCTTGCCACCGAAGGAGCAGCACTGTGACCCTCACACCCCTTGCCTCGAACAATGCCGTGGATGATGACCCGCGCCGTTATGAACACCTGAGCACCATCCGCCTCGAAGACCCGGACGCGGTGGCCCGCGCCGCCCAGTCCCGGCGCCGCCACCCAGGTCTGAAGTCCGGCCGGCAGAACTTCATCGTCGCCGCGGACCACCCGGCCCGCGGTGCCCTCGCCGTGGGCAACGATCCCGTGGCCATGGCCGACCGCCGGCAACTGCTGGACCGGCTCCAGGTCGCGCTGGCCAACCCGGCCGTGGACGGTGTCCTGGCCTCCCCGGACATCATGGACGACCTGCTGCTGCTGGGTGCCCTGGACGGCAAGCTGGTGTTTGGTTCCATGAACCGCGGCGGCCTGTCCGGGCTGGTCAACGAGTTCGATGACCGGTTCACCGGCCACACCGCCGCCGCTTTGGAAGCACTCGGCGCTGACGGCGGGAAGATGCTGACGCGGATCTGCCTGGGAGACCCCGACACGGTCGTGACGCTGGAAGCGGCCGCGAAGGCGATTGACTCGCTGGCGGAGCGGAAGCTGATCGCCATGGTGGAGCCGTTCCTGTCCGTCCGCGAAAACGGCCGTGTCCGCAACGATCTCTCCCCAAATGCCGTCATCAAGTCCGTCGCGATTGCCGAGGGCCTGGGTTCCACCAGCGCCTACACGTGGATGAAGCTTCCCGTGGTGGCGGAGATGGAACGCGTCATGGCCGCCACCACCATGCCCACCGTCCTGCTGGGCGGTGACCCAGACGGCTCCCAGGATGAAGTCTTCGCCACCTGGGGTGCCGCGCTGGCACTGCCCGGCGTGCAGGGGCTTACCGTTGGCCGCACCCTGCTTTACCCCTCCGACGGGGACGTCGCGGGCGCCGTCGCAGCGGCTGCCTCGCTCCTGCATCACACCACTGAAATCCCGGAGAACTAGCAATGGGCGCAACAACAGGAACGCGGAGAATGACGGTGGCACAGGCCGTCGTCGAATACCTTTCCCGGCAGTACACCGTCGACAACGTGGGTGGCGTTGACTACCGCGAACGGCTGATCCCGGGCACGTTTGGTATCTTCGGGCACGGCAACGTGGCCGGCGTGGGCCAGGCGCTGAAGCAGTACCAGCAGCAGGACCCCACCCTGATGCCGTACTACCAGGGCCGGAACGAGCAGGCCCAAGTCCACCAGGCCGTCGGATACGCCCGGCACACCCGCCGCCGCCAGACCTACGCGATCAGCACCTCCATAGGCCCGGGCTCGTCCAATCTGTTGACCGGCGCCGCGCTGGCCACCACCAACCGGCTACCGGTGCTGCTGCTGCCCTCGGACACGTTCGCCACCCGCGCCGCAGACCCCGTGCTGCAGCAGCTTGAGCAGCCCTACGCCTACGACATCACGGTCAATGATGCGTTCCGGCCGCTGTCCAAGTTCTTTGACCGGGTCAACCGGCCCGAGCAGCTGTTCTCCGCGTTCCACCACGGCCTGCGCATCCTCACCGACCCGGCCGAGACCGGCGCGGTGACCATCTCCCTGCCGCAGGACGTCCAGGCCGAGGCCTTCGACGTCCCCGAAGAATTCCTTGCCGAGCGGGAGTGGCGGATCCGCCGCCCCGACGCCGACGACGAGGACATCGCCCGCGCCGCCGCAGCGATCCGCGCTGCAAAGCGTCCGCTGATCATCGCCGGGGGCGGCGTCCTCTACGCCTACGCCAACGACGAACTCGCCAAACTGGCCGAGCTGACCGGGATTCCGGTAGGCAACACGCAGGCCGGCGTCGGCGTCCTGCCCTGGGACCACCAGTTCTCCCTCGGCGCCATTGGCTCCACCGGCACGACGGCGGCCAACGCCATTGCCGCCGAGGCGGACCTGATCATTGGCATCGGCACCCGCTACGAGGACTTCACCACCGCGTCCCGGACGGCATTCCAGAACCCGGACGTGAAGTTCGTGAACATCAACGTCGCCCCGATCGACGCCTACAAGCACGGCACCACGCTGCCGATCGTCGCCGACGCGCGCAAGGCCCTGGTCAAGCTCAACGCCGCCCTCGGCGGGTACCGCGTCGGTGCCGACCTGGAGCAGAAGATCGAGGCGGAGAAGAAGCGCTGGAACGCCACGGTCGACGAGGCCTTCGACACGAGGTTCACCCCGTTGCCGGCGCAGAACGAGATCATCGGCGCGACCAACCGGGCCATGGACGCCCGCGACGTGGTCATCTGCGCGGCGGGTTCGCTACCGGGTGACCTGCACAAGATGTGGCGCGTCCGGGACCCGTTCGGTTACCACGTGGAATACGCCTACTCCTGCATGGGCTACGAAATCCCCGGCGGCCTGGGCGTCAAGCGGGCAGCGATCGCCGAAGCAGCAAGCACGACGGCGTCAGGCGCCGTCGGTGGGGAAGCGGCCCAGGTGCGGGACGTCGTCGTGATGGTGGGGGACGGTTCCTACCTGATGATGCACACCGAACTGGTCACCGCCGTCGCCGAACGCATCAAGCTGATCGTGGTCCTGATCCAGAACCACGGTTACGCCTCCATCGGATCCCTCTCCGAGATGCTCGGTTCGCAGCGGTTCGGCACCCAGTACCGTGCCCTCGACGAGGAACAGCACAGCTTCGACGAGGGCGAGACCTTGCCCGTGGACCTGGCCCTGAACGCCCAGTCCCTGGGCGTGAAGGTCATCCGGATCGAACCCGGCGAGAAGGTCATCGCCGAACTCGAGCAGGCCATCCGCGACGCCAAGGCCGCACCTGAAAACAGTGGACCGATCCTGATCCACGTCGAGTCCGACCCGCTCCTGGACGCACCGTCCTCCGAGTCCTGGTGGGACGTCCCCGTCTCTCAGGTCTCCGAACTGGAGTCAACGAAACAGGCCTTCCAGACCTACGTCGACCACAAGAACCGCCAGCGCAAACTGCTCGGCTAAGCACCTCTCTTTTTACTACTCAAGGAAGAGTCCCATGACTGCCATCACCACCGAAACTGTCATCAACCACTTCATCAACGGCGCAGAAACTGCCGGCGAAGGTGACCGCACCACGAACGTGTACAACCCGGCCACCGGTGCCGTGTCCGCCACTCTGCGGCTGGCCAACCGCGCCGACCTCGAAACCGCTGTCGCAGCCGCCCGCAAAGCCGCCGACACCTGGGGCGACATCTCCCTGGCCAAGCGCACCGCGGTGTTGTTCAAGTTCCGCGAACTCGTCGCCGCGTACGTCGAAGAGCTGGCACAGTTGGTCACGGCCGAACACGGCAAGGTCATCTCCGACGCCAAGGGCGAGATCGGCCGCGGGCTGGAAGTCATCGAATACGCCTGCGGCATCCCCACCCTGCTCAAGGGCGACTACTCGGACCAGGTCTCCACCGGCATCGACGTCTTCAACTTCCGCGAGCCCCTCGGCGTGGTTGCAGGCATCACGCCGTTCAACTTCCCCGTGATGGTGCCGCTGTGGATGGCGCCGATGGCGATCGCCACCGGCAACGCCTTCATCCTCAAGCCCTCCGAGCGGGATCCCTCAGCCTCCCTGCTGCTGGCCAAGCTGTGGAAGGAAGCCGGCCTGCCGGACGGTGTGTTCCAGGTCCTGCACGGTGACAAGGAAACCGTGGACGGGCTGCTGACCCACCCGGACGTGGACGGCATCTCCTTCGTCGGCTCCACCCCGATCGCCCAGTACGTCCACGAAACCGCCACCAGGCACGGCAAGCGCGTCCAGGCCCTGGGCGGGGCGAAGAACCACGCCATCATCCTGCCCGACGCCGACCTGGACAACGCCGCCGACCACCTCGCCGCTGCCGCCTTTGGCTCCGCCGGCGAACGCTGCATGGCCATCTCCGTGGCCGTCGCCGTCGGAGAGGCCGCGGACCTGCTGGTCAAGAAGGTCGAAGAGCGGGCCCTGGCCGTGAAGGTCAACAACGGCACCGCACCCGACGCCGAAATGGGCCCTGTCATCACGCCGGCCTCCAAGGAACGCATCGTGCGGATCGTCACCGAAGCCGAAGCTGCGGGCGCCGCCATGGTGGTGGACGGACGCGATCTGGTGGTCCCCGGCCATGAGGACGGCTTCTGGGTCGGCCCCACCGTGATCGACCACGTCAAGACCGAAATGACTGCCTACACAGAGGAAATCTTCGGACCCGTCCTGGTGGTGGTCCGTGTGGACACCCTGGAAGAGGGCATCAAGCTGATCAACGCCAACCCCTACGGCAACGGCACCGCCATCTTCACCTCCTCCGGCGCCGCAGCCCGCAAATTCCAGCGCTCCGTCACGGTCGGCATGATCGGCATCAACGTGCCCCTGCCCGTCCCGGTGGCCTACCACTCCTTCGGAGGCTGGAAAGCCTCCCTCTTCGGTGACAAGCACATCTACGGCCCTGAAGGCGTCAGCTTCTACACCCGCGGCAAGGTTGTCACCTCCCGCTGGCCCGAAACCCACCACGCCTCCGGCGCCTCCTACAACTTCCCCTCCAACTAGTCCCCACCGCCTCCCTTACCTCGCAAGCTCGGCAAGGGAACCCGGGCGGCGTGGGCCCACCAACCCCCGTCGATTGCTCCGTAAACGTCGTTTTGAGCGTCCAAAACGACAACGACGGAGCAATCGATGCAAAGGAAAAGACAAATGACTGAGAACAAGCTGATCATCGGCACGGCACCGGACTCCTGGGGCGTTTGGTTCGCGGATGACCCCAAGCAGACCCCGTGGGAACGCTTCCTCGACGAGGTGGCCGAGTCCGGCTACAAGTGGATCGAGCTGGGACCCTACGGCTACCTTCCCACCGACCCCACCCGCCTGGCGGAAGAGCTGAAGCAGCGCGACCTGCAGATCTCCGCGGGAACCGTCTTCACCGCGTTCCACCGGGGCCTGGACCAGTGGGAATCCGCGTGGGAGCCGGCCCGCAAAGTCGCCGAACTGACCGCAGCCATGGGCGGCGAGCACATCGTCGTCATCCCCGCCATGTGGCGCGACGACGTCACCGGCGAAGCCGTGGAAAGCGGCACGCTCAGTGATAAATCCTGGAGCGACCTGTTCGCCGGTCACAACCGCCTGGGGAAAACACTGTTGGAGGACTTCGGCCTGAAGCAGCAGTTCCACTCCCACGCAGACTCCCACGTAGGCGCCCAGGAAGACATCGAGACATTGCTTGGCGCCACGGATCCGCAGTACCTGAACCTCTGCCTGGACACCGGACACGCCGAATACTGCGGCGCCTCCAGTCTTGACCTGATCAAGAACTACCCGGACCGCATCGGCTACCTGCACCTGAAGCAGATCAACCCGGAGATCCTGAAGAAGGTCAACGAGGAAAACATGACCTGGGCGGCAGCCAACCTGGCCGGCGTCATGACCGAACCCCCGAACGGCCTGCCGAACCTCCGCGCGGTCATCGAAGCGGTTGAGGCCCTGGACCGTCCCATCTTCGGCATCGTGGAACAGGACATGTACCCCGTGGCCTTCGACGTTCCCATGCCGATCGCCAAGCGCACCCGCAACTACCTGTTGTCCTGCGGATCCCGCACCGCCGTCAGCTAATCCCAGCCCACAGACACTAGAAGGACAGAACAATGACTGAAACCCTCCGCGTTGCCGTCATCGGTGCAGGCCGCATGGGCGCCGACCACATCCAGCGCCTCAACAAGCGCATCCACGGAGCCGAGGTTGCCGCCGTCGTCGACGTCGACCTCGCCCGCGCCCAGGCCGCCATCGAAGGCATCCCGGGCGCAGTGGCCCTTGCCGACGCCGACGAGGCCCTCAACAACGGCGACGTCAACGCCGTCCTGATCGCCACCCCTGGCTTCCTGCACGAAGACATCCTGCTCAAGGCCCTCGCCAAGGACATCCCGATCCTCTGCGAAAAGCCGCTTACCCCCGACGCCGAGTCCTCCTGGAAGATCGTCGAGTCCGAGGTGGCCCTGGGACACAAGCGCATCCAGGTGGGCTTCATGCGACGCTTCGACGCCGAGTACGCGGCACTGGGCTCGATCATCCGCAACCACGAACTGGGCGAACTGCTGATGCTGCATCACCAGCACCGCAACCCCAGCACCCCCGAGGGCTTCACCAACGAGATGCTCATCAACGACTCCGTGGTCCACGAGTTCGACGCCATCCGCTACTTCACGGGCGAGGAAATCACCAGCGTCCAGGTGCGCCTGGGCAAGGCCACCAGGAACGCCCCCTCCGGCCAGCACGACCCCCAGCACGTCCTGCTCGAGACCGAGTCCGGCGTCCTGGCCGACGTCGAAATCTACGTCAACGCCAAGTTCGGCTACGAGGTGGCCACGCAGGCCTCCTTCGAGGACGGCGTCGTCAGCATCGGCGGCGACAAGGGACCCTACACCCGCAGCGCTGGCCACTGGGGCGGCAACGTCACGCCCGGCTTCGAAGAGCGCTTTGGTGCCGCGTACGACGTCGAAATCCAGTCGTGGGTGGACGCGGCGCTTAAGGGCGAAATCGGCGGCCCCTCCGCCTGGGACGGGTACGCCACCGCTGCGTGCTGCGAAGCAGGCGTTGAAGCACAGAAGAACGGCGAGAAGGTCGCCGTGAAGCTGGCGGCAAAGCCCGACCTCTACAAGTAGGACCGGAAAGGGGGCGGAGCCATCCGTCCCCTTTCGTGTCCCCACCGTTCCTGATCCACAATGGAGTGTTTACGTGAAAATCGCACTTGACCCTACCCCGTTCCACCACTCGCACACCCTGATGGAGTTCCCCCGGGTGGTGGCGGACCTCGGCTACAAGTACATGCAGATGACCCCGCACGCGGACTTCATCCCGTTCTACAACCACCCCAAAGCGGACGATGAACTGGTAAGCCAACTGGGCAAGGCCTGCAAGGACGCCGGAATTGAAATCGCCTCCATCCTCCCTGTCCTCCGCTGGTCAGGCCCGGACGAGGACGCCCGCGAAGCTGCGGTTCGCTATTGGAAGCGTGCCATCCAGATCGCCGTGGACCTGGGCGTCAGCACCATGAACACCGAGTTCAGCGGCCGGCCGGAGAAGGCGGAGGAGTCCGAGCGGGCGTTCTACCGTTCCATGGAGGAACTGCTGCCGATCATCGAGCGTGAAGGCATCGATCTCCTGATCGATCCGCACCCTGACGACTTCGTGGAGGAGGGCCTCGCTGCCATCCGCGTGATCCGCGGCGTGAACTCCGAGAACGTGGGCATGGTCTACGTGGCCTCACACAGCTTCCACATGAAGAACAGCCCTTTGGACATTATGCGGGCGGCGGGGGATAAGCTCCGCCTGGTCCACGTGGCCGACACCATGGACCACCATGCATCCCACGGGCTGCGCTACATCACCAACCCGCCCGGCAACCCCGTCCGAGTGCACCAGCACCTTAAAGTCGGCGACGGCGACGTGAACTGGGACGAGTTCTTCGGCGGCCTGAAGGAAATCGGCTTCCTGGACCGGGACGACACCGTGATGGTGTCCAGCGTCTTCGCCGAGGACGAGAACGCCGAAGAGGTCTCCCGCTACCAGTTGGACACCATAAAGCAGTACGTCCAGAAGGTCAGCCTATGAGTTCGCCTGCCCCTGTGACCAAGGCCCCGCGGCCCGCCAACCACCAGCGGGCCCTGCGGACCGTCACCATCATCTCCACCTTCGGCGGCCTGCTGTTTGGCTACGACACCGGCGTGATCAATGGCGCCCTGCCCTACATGCAGGAAGACCTGGGCCTGACCCCGCTCACCGAAGGGCTGGTCACCTCGTCCCTCCTGTTCGGTGCCGCCTTCGGCGCCCTGTTCGGCGGACGCCTGGCGGACCGCAACGGCCGGCGCAGGATGATCATGGTGCTGGCTGTCGTGTTCCTGCTGGGCACCCTGGGCTGCACCTTCGCACCTAACACCGAAGTGATGATCGCCGCCCGGTTCATCCTGGGCCTGGCCGTGGGCGGTGCCTCAGTGACCGTCCCGGTATACCTGGCCGAGGTATCACCGAGCAGCCGGCGCGGCCGGATCGTCACCCAGAACGAACTCATGATCGTCACCGGGCAGCTGCTGGCGTTTATCTTCAACGCCTACCTGGGCAACTCCTTTGGCGAATCGCACGGCATCTGGCGCTGGATGCTGGTGATCGCCACGCTTCCGGCCATTGCCCTGTGGATCGGGATGAACTTCATGCCCGAAAGCCCCCGGTGGCTGGCCTCCATCGGCAGCTTCGGCGAGACGCTCAGCGTGCTGCAGCGGATCAGGTCGCAGGAGGAGGCGCGCAGGGAGTTCGAAGAAGTCAAAGCCATGGCCGTGGAGGACTACAAGTCCAAGATGGGCTCCTGGAAGGACCTGGGCATTCCATGGCTCCGGCGCATCTTTTTCGTCGGCCTGGGCCTTGCGGTGATCCAGCAGATCACCGGCGTGAACTCGATCATGTATTACGGCACGCAGATCCTGTCCCAGTCCGGCTTCGGCCGCGAAGCGGCACTCACAGCCAACATCGCCAACGGCGTCATTTCGGTCCTCGCCACGTTCGTGGGGATCTGGCTGCTGGGCAAGGTGGGACGGCGCAGGATGCTGATCACCGGCCAGGTGGGGACGACGACGGCGCTGCTGCTGATCGGACTGTTCTCCCTGATCCTGCCGGAAGGATCGGCCCGCGGCTTCACCATCCTGGCGTTGACCGTGACGTTCCTGGCGTTCCAGCAGGGCGCTATTTCGCCGGTGACCTGGCTGATGCTCTCGGAAATCTTCCCGTTGAAGATCCGCGGCCTGGGCATGGGGGCGTCGGCCTTCCTGCTGTGGATCGTGAACTTCCTGATTGGTTTCGGGTTCCCGCAGCTGCTGGCCGCCATCGGCATCTCCAACACGTTCTTCGTGTTTGCCGTCCTTGGCGTGGGGGCCATTGCCTTCGCCGCCAAGTACGTGCCCGAGACCAAGGACAAGAGCCTGGAGGATTTGGAGCACTACTTCAAGAACGTGGCCGGAAACCAAGCCCAGGCTGCCGAAGCCAAGGTCCCCTGACCGCACCAGCCCACAGCCCTGCAGGCAATGCCCCCGTGAAGATCCTTACGGGGGCATTGCCTGCTTACGGGCTGGTGGCCTACGTGCGGGCGTGCAGCCGCGGGAGGGCGTCCACCAGCGGTGCCAGCTCGGGGATGGCCATGGCCTCCTGGAGGGCACGCTCCAGCGTGGCGTCGTGGACCGGGCGCGCCTTTGCCAGCAGGCTGCTGCCGCTGGCGGTGAGCTCGGTGTAGATGCCGCGGCGGTCGTCGTCGCAGAGGATCCTGGTCAGGAGGCCGCGATCCTCCAGGCGGTTGACCAGGCGGGTGGTGGCGCTGGGGCTCAATGCCGTGGCGCGGGCCAGCTGCTGCATCCGCATGTGCCAGCCGTCCTGCCGGCTGAGGGCGTCGAGCACCGTGTACTCCACAACCGACAGCTTGGATTCGGCCTGGAGGGCGCGTTCGAGCTCATTCTCGATCAGCCCGTGCAGGGCAGCCAGGGTCCGCCAGCCCTGGGCGCGGACCTCGACGGCGTCGTCCTTAATGCCCATGCGTACTCCTTCGGGGCGGTCTCCATTAATGAAGGGCCGCTCGTTAGACAAAGATAGTTGCTTGCGCGCTATATTTGCATGTGCAACAATAAATACCGCGTCTGCAACTATCTTAGGCGCCTTCCCGCCACGGGGACAACCACACCTACAGCTCAAAGGAGCATTCGCATGCCTGTTGGCCTGATAGCACTCGCCCTGGGCGGGTTTGGCATCGGACTTACCGAATTCGTCATCGCCGGGCTCCTCCCGCAGGTCGCCGCGGACTTCGCCGTCAGTGAGGCCTCTGCCGGCTGGTTCATCTCCGGGTACGCGCTCTCCGTGGTGGTGGGGGCGCTAGGCCTCACGGCAGCCGTCACGCGGTTCCATCGCAAGCCGGTGCTCGGCGCCCTGCTGGTCCTGTTCATCGCCGGGAACCTGCTGTCCGCAACGGCGGACGGCTACTGGGCCATGATGGCCGGGCGCGTCATCGCCGCCCTCTCGCACGGCGCGTTCTTCGGTATCGGGGCCGTGGTGGCAGCCGGCATGGTTCCGGCCACTAAGAAGGCGGGGGCCATCGCGCTCATGTTCACCGGGCTCACTGCGGCCAACGTCCTGGGCGTACCCTTTGGGACTCTGCTGGGCCAGGCCGCCGGCTGGCGCGCAACCTTCTGGGCCATCACGGTCATCGGCGTCGCCGCGCTCGCCGGCATCCTGGCGCTCGTGCCCAAATCCGCAGGCGACACCGAAGGGGCGGCCAGCCTCCGTTCCGAGCTGCGTGCATTCCGCTCCGGACAGGTCTGGCTCTCGATCGTGGTGACCATCCTGGGCTTCGGCGGCATGTTCGGTGCCTTCACCTACATCGCCTATACCCTTACCGAGGTCTCCGGATTCGCTGCCTCCACCGTGCCATGGCTGCTCATCGTCTTCGGCGTGGGCCTCTTCGCCGGCAACACGCTGGGCGGCAAAGCTGCGGACAGGAATGTTGACCGCACTCTGCTGGTGGTGCTCGGTGCGCTGACAGTGGTCCTGGCGGGATTTGCCCTGGCGGCCACGAACCCCGTGCTGACAGTTATTTCCCTGGTCCTCATGGGCGGCTTCGGCTTTGCCACGGTGCCGGGTCTGCAGATGCGCGTCATGAAGTACGCCTCCGGTGCTCCCACCCTCGCCTCCGGCGCCAACATCGGTGCGTTCAATGTGGGCAACGCCCTTGGCGCCTGGCTGGGCGGCGTCACCATCACCGCCGGACTTGGCTACACCTCTCCGATCTGGGCCGGTGCGGCCATCACTCTGGCGGGCCTTGCCGTGATGGCCTTCGCAGCGGCAGGCGCAAAAAAGACCGGGCGTGGAAGCCGCAATACGGCTCGGGCAACACCGAAGGAACCAGCCCTGCGCCAGCCGACCCTCCGCTAAGCAGCGGGATCGGAGGAGCCGCGCACCATGAGGGCCGGCTCGAGCTTGCGGGTTACGGCCGGGCCGGCCGTGCCCGCAATCCGGTCCAGCATTGCCTGCGCCCCCACCCGTCCAAGCTCCCTGGCGTGCTGGTCGATGGAGGTCAGGCCGATCAGCGGGGAAGCGCCCACCTCGATGTTGTCGCAGCCGACGATCGCCACATCGCCCGGAACCGACAGGTCGCGGGCTTTCAACGCCTCCATGATGCCGATGGCGGTGAGATCATTGTGCGCAAAGACCGCCGTGGGGAGCGTGGCGCCCGAGTCCAGGAACTGCTCCATCACCGCCCGCCCGCCGCGTTCCGTCATATCGCTGTGGACCAGCTGGGGCTCCAGGCCGAACCGCCTCATCGCCTCCAGGTAGCCTTCCCGCCGGGCGGTGTAGGGGAGCCAATCGGAAATATCCACGTGCGCAATCCGCCGGTGCCCCAGCCCGTACAGGTGCTCCACGGCAAGTGCCCCCGAACGGAAGTCGTCGGTCAAAACGGAATCCACGCCGTCGACCTCCAGCTCCCGGGTGATGACGACGGCGGGCGTCCCGCGCAGGGCTCCGGCCAATTCCGCCGAGGTGCCGGTGTAGCCGGCCAGCAGGACGCCGTCCACCCGCAGGTCGACGAAGGAGCGGACCGCCTCCAGCTCCGTGCCCGGATCAGCGGAGCCGACGGCGACCATTACCTGGTTGCCGCTGCCCGCCAGCCCTTCGGTGATGCCGTCATAGATATCGGCGAAGACCGAGTTGTGCAGGTCGAGGAAGAGGACGCCCAGTGTGTTGGTCCGGTGGCTGGCCAGCCGGCTCGCCAGCCTGTTGGGGGAGTAACCCAGGGCGGCGGCGCTTTCCAGCACGGCTGCCCGCTTGGCAGGGGAGACCTTGGATGAATCGCGCATTACCAGGGATACCAGGGCACGGCTCACTCCGGCGTCGCGTGCCACATCCTCCATGGTCACCGACCGGGACGAAGGCGAAGTCTGTTTCACAAGACTCCACTATGCCAGCCGCCGCCGCCCGCCTGGTCGCGCCCGCGTCAGGCGCCGAACGGCAGCCGGGGGTCGATGTTCTGGCTTTCCCACGTCTGCCGGACCCAGCCGTGGTGCGGGTCATCGCTGATCAGCCACTCCCGTACCGGCCCGGGGCCCGCCATGACGTTGAGGTAGTAGAGGTCGTAGCCGGGTGCGGCCATGGCCGGACCGTGCCAGCCGTAGGGGACCAGGACAACGTCGCCCGTGCGGACCTCGGCGGAGACGTCGATGGGGCGTTCATCCGAGGCGTAGACGCGCTGGTAGCCAATGGCGTCGGCGTCACCGGGTGCGGCACCTCCGGCCGCTACCTGGGTTTCGAAGTAGTAGATCTCCTCCAGGGAGGTCTCGCCGTCCTTCTCCTCGTCATGCTTGTGCGGAGGATAGGAGGACCAGTTGCCGGCCGGGGTGAGGACCTCGCACACGATGAACCTGTCTGCCTCGAGCGCCGCCGGCGTGCCGAAGTTGTGGACCTGGCGAGAGCAGTTTCCCGCTCCGCGCAGCTCCACCGGGGTTTCCGCCGCGGACACCAAGCGCGTGGGATGGGACGCCTGTGCCGGCGCGGTTGCCACGGCGACCCGGCCGCCGTCGGCGGAGCTGATGCCCACGGCCCGCCCGGTGCCTGAATAGAGGACATCCGTGGGGCCGGCGAAGACAGAGGAGCGTCCTTCGAGGGGATAATCCGTGCCGTCAACGCTCACGCTGAAGGACCCGCTAAGGGGCACCACAATGCGTTCCTCGTCCGCGGCGGGAAGTTCGACGGCGGCGCCGGCCGGAAGGGTGGCAACCTTTAGTCCCGTATGGGCCCAGCCGTCCACGGCGAGAGCGGAATCGGAGGTTCCGATCGAAACGTCCCAGGTGCCGTCGGTGGCGGTGCCCAGGGGGTAGACCCAGTTGGTCATGGAGTTGGCTCCTTGGATTATCGCTGTACGAGAGTCATTTCAAAGCTGTAGGAATCGGCCCGGTAGACGTGGTGGCCGGTTTCAACGCGGCGGCCGGTATCGTCCATGGCCGTGCGTTCCATGGTGACCAGGGCCGACCCCGCCGGGGTGTCCAGCATGGAAGCCTGGTAGTCGTTGGCGTTCATGGCGCCGATGCGCTGCGTGGCGAGCCGGAAGTTCACGCCACCGCGGCGGAGGATCGAGTACAGGCCTTCCGCGCCCAGCATGGCCTCGTCCATCTCGGCGATATCGTCGCGCACCCAGTTCTCCATGAGGGCCAGGGGCTTACCGCCTACCCGCCGCAGCCTGGTGAAGTGGTAAACCTTCGATCCCGCGGGGAGCTGCAGCGTGGTGAGGGTGGCGTCGTCGGCCTCGACGTGCGAGAAGCTGAGGACCTCGGTGGTGGGCTTCTTGCCGTTGTTGGTGAGGTCGTCGTAGAGGCTGGAAAGTTCCAGCGGCCGGCGCACCTGGCTGGAGACCACCTGGGTGCCCACGCCCCGCTTCCGCACCAGCAGGCCGGAGCGGACCAGTTCGTCCATGGCCTTGCGCATGGTGGGACGTGACAGGTTGAGCTGGGCGGCGAGGTCGATCTCGTTGTCCAGCCGGCTCCCGGGTTCCAGCACTCCGCTGTAGATGGCCGCTTCTATACCCTGGACCACCTGGTGGTACAGGGGCACGGGGGAGGAGCGGTCAATGCTGAGTCCCAGGTTGTTCGCCACGGTGCGTTCCCTCGTCTTCGGTCCCTGCGCGTCCGTCCGGTCCGGACAGCCGCGCCTGCGGCCCATTTGCCGCTATATGTTCTCTTGATAGGACATACTTTCTTCCTCGATCGTAGCAGCAGGCGTATGCGGGTCAAGGGTACGGGCCTTGACCAATAGGGAACGCGGTCAAAATTTAAATTGTGCTGACATTAACACTTTCTCTTGACGGCATGCATTAGAGCGCTCTAAAGTCAGTGGCACGCATCACATTCCTGGCCGGTCTTCCGGTCCCCGAGAGAATCTGAGAGGCAACAATGCTGTTGCAGAAACAAACCCCCGGCGCATCCGGCACGCAGCGCCGCGGATACCTGGCCCGGCTCACCGTCATCTCCACCCTGGGCGGCCTGCTCTTCGGCTATGACACCGGCGTAATCTCCGGCGCCTTGCTGTACATGAACGACTCCCTCAACATGACCGCCGTCGAGGAAGCAACCGTGGTGAGCGCACTGCTGTTCCCGGGTGCCGCGGTCGGCGCCCTTACCGGCGGCCGCATGGCGGACAAGCTGGGCCGCCGCGGCTCCCTGCTCGTGTGTGCACTGCTGTTCCTGATGGGCGCCATCGGCTGCGCCCTTGCACCGAATGTCACCTTCATGATCGCCGCCCGCATCGTCCTCGGCCTGGGCGTCGGCGCCGCCGCGGTCACCTGCCCGTTGTACCTCGCCGAAATGGCACCGGCCCACCTGCGTGGCCGGATGGTGACCATCAACGAACTCATGATCGTGACGGGCCAGATGCTGGCCTTTGCCATCAACGCCCTCCTGGACGCCCTGATCCACGACACCGAAGTCTGGCGCACCATGCTCGGCATCGCCTCCCTGCCCGCCCTCGCACTGCTCGCAGGCATGCTGATGCTCCCCGAATCACCCCGCTGGTACGCCATCCGCGGCCGCCTCGAGGACAGCCGCCGCGTCCTGGACCTCAGCCGCAGCCCCCAGGAAGCAGCTGCCGAATTCGAGGAGATCGCCCGCGCGGCAAGCACCGCAAAGGAAGAGCGCGGCCACGCCCTGCGGGACCTGAAGAACAACCCCTGGATGCGCCGCCTGCTCTATATCGGCATCGGCCTCGCCACCGTCCAGCAGGCAACAGGCATCAACACCGTGAACTACTACGCACCCACCATCCTGGAAAAGAGCGGGCTCGGCGTCAGCGCGTCGCTCGTGGCAACCATTGGGGTCGGCGTCACCTCTGTGCTGATGACCATCCTGGGCATCTGGCTGCTGGGCTTCGTGGGCCGTCGCAAAATGCTGGTCATCGGCTTCTCCGGAGTGGTCGGTTCCCAGGCACTGCTGGCCATCGTCTTCCTCCTGCCGCAGTCGGACCTGGCCAGCTACACCATCCTGGCCGCCATGATGCTGTTCGTGGCCTTTGTCCAGTGCTTCATCGGCACCTGCGTCTGGCTCCTGCTCTCCGAAATGTTCCCGCTGGCCATCCGCGGCTTCGCCATGGGAATTGCGGTCTTCGCCCTGTGGACCGTGAACGCGGCCATCTCCTTCCTGTTCCCCATCGTGGTCAACGCACTGGGTTCTACCGGCACGTTCGGTCTGTTCGTCCTGGTGAACGTGGCATCCCTGGCCTTCGTCATCAAGTTCGTTCCGGAAACCAAGGGCCACTCGCTCGAGGACCTCGAAGCACACTTCCGTGACGGCGCCGTGCCGGCCACGGTCACCGCCTAGCAATATCCACAACGCAGCGCGGGGTCGGACCCATCTCTTCCGGTTTCAACCGGGCAGGTGCGGTCCGGCCCCGCGTCCGCGTTGGGTGGCCTAGGCTGGCTCCATGATGTGGAACCCGGGGCGGCAGCTGTGAACTTCGCCGGAAGCCTTGGTCCCCGCCCCCGCACCCTGGAAGTCCAGGACCTGGCCAGCTTTGACCGGCTGGTGGCAGACGGCGCCGACAACCTGCACGGCTGGCACGCGCAGTCGCTGGACCTGCGGGGCAGGTCCGCGGCTCTGAAGGGCGTCAGCGTCGAGGGCGCCATGTTCCTTGGCTGCCTCTTCGACGACGGCATGGAAGCCAACCTTCGCGGCAGGGGTGCCCTGATCTTTCCGCGGCTCGAAGGCGTCCCGTTCGACCCCTACCGCGCCTCGTTGTATTCGCCCGCCGAACTGTACGCCGGGCTGGCAACTTCCCCCTATGAGGCGCTGCCGGATGCCCGCATCTACCACTGGAGCATCCAGCCGGGCCAGCGGCACCGTGTGGACGCAACCCTGGCCTCGGCCCTGCACGACCATGCCATCGGGGACGCACTGGATGAGCTGACCGGGGCAGGGGACTGGGCCGCCCGCCCCATCGTCGGAGTCATGGGCGGCCATGCGGCGCCGCGGGGGAGTGCCGGCTTCGCCCAGGCCGCCCTACTGGGACGGCAGCTGGCGCTGGCCGGGTACACAGTGGCCACCGGCGGCGGTCCGGGAGCCATGGAAGCGGCAAACCTCGGGGCGTACCTGAGCCAGGCATCCGACGGTGACGTAGAGGCAGCGCTCTCAGCCCTCGCCGCCGTTCCAGGCTTCCGGCCCTCGGTGTCCGCGTGGGCACGGGCGGCCGCCGCCGTCGTCGAACGCCATCCGGGCGGGACGCCGTCGCTGGGCATCCCCACCTGGTTCTATGGGCATGAGCCGCCCAACTACTTCGCCACGCACATCGCCAAGTACTTCGCCAACGCCATCCGCGAGGCCATCCTGCTGGAACTGTGCCACGGCGGCATCGTCTTCCTGCCCGGGGCTGCAGGCACCGTCCAGGAGATCTTCCAGGATGCCTGCGAGAACTATTACGGCGCCCGTGAGAAGGTGGCACCGATGGTGCTGGTGGGCAGGCGCCACTGGGAGCTGGAATACCCGGCGTGGCCCATGCTGCGCTCCCTTGCCGCCGGCCGTGCCATGGCGGATTACATCTTCCTGGTGGACACCGTGGAGGAAGCAGTGGAGGTCCTGCAGCACCGCTGACGGCACCGCAGAACCTCCATGGCTGGGAGTTCCCGGCTAGCCTACGGCCGTGCCGAACAGCAGTCCCAGCAGGTACGTGATGGCTGCCGCGCCCAGGCCGATGGCCAGCTGGCGCAGGCCCCGGGTCAGCGGGGACGTGCCGGACAGCAGGCCGACGGCGGCACCGGTCGCCAGAAGTGCGATGCCCACCAGGACTCCTGCCACCACCAGCGCGGCCACGCCGGTCAGGCCGAACAGGAACGGCAGGATGGGGACGATGGCGCCCGAGGCGAAGAAGCAGAAGCTGGACAACGCCGCGCCCCACGCCGAGCCCACGGCCTCATGCTGGTCCTCTTCCTCCGGCAGGTCGGGCTGGAGGGACAGGCTGGGGTCGCAGTCGCAGGACAGCAGCCCCATCCGCTCGGCCACCCGGTGCTCCGCCGCTTCCCGCGACATCCCGCGGGCCAGGTACACCAGGAGGAGTTCGTTGTGTTCCAGGTCCAGCTTGGGCGCGGCCGCCAGGGTGATCTGGGTGGGCCGGGTGGCGGCCAGCAGTTCGCGCTGGGAGCGGACGGAAATGAATTCGCCGGCGCCCATGGACATGGCGCCGGCCAGCAGTCCGGCGATGCCGCTGAGCAGCACCACGCTGCTGGCCACGCCGGAGGCTGCCATGCCCATCACCAGGGACAGGTTGCTGACCAGGCCGTCGTTTGCGCCGAACACGGCGGCGCGGAACGTGCCGGCCAGGCGGTTGCGGCCACGGGTGGCAAGCCCACGGACCACTTCCTCGTGGATCTGCTCGTCGGCGGCCATGGCCTCGGTGGCGTTGGGATCCTTGGCGTAGGGGGACCGGCCCTCGGCGCGCTGGGCCAGGGCCAGCACAAACACGGAGCCGAAGTGCCGGGCCAGGAAGCCAAGGAACCGGCTCCGCGCGGACGCTTTCTTCGGTTTGCCGGCGTGGTCACCCAGCAGGGCCAGCCAGTGAGCTTCGTGCCGGCCTTCCGCTTCGGCCAGGGCCAACAGGATGTCCCGTTCCTCGCCCTGGCGGTTCTGAGCGAGGTCGCGGTAGACGGCGGCTTCCGCGCGTTCGTCGGCCAGGTACTGGCGCCACCGCTTGATGTTCGACGCCGAGGGCTGGGGCGCGCCGGCGGCCTCCGGGGGCGTGGCGTGGGAATGGGAACGGGCGTGCTGCGACACTGAAACTCCTGGACTGGAAAGGGCATGTACTCGCGCCTTTGCCCTGCCAGCCTACTGCGGATCTCCGCGGATTTTTGGCTGGCAAACCTCGCTGCGAAGTTTCGGTTTGCCTTAAATCCGAGGCTCCTGCCGCTGCCCGTCAACGTTCCGCCGAGCGCTGTGACGGCTCTTGACCCGTCCGGTGGGCGGTGCTGTGATGAAGGGGTGGCGCGGCCTGCGCCCTCACAGAAAGAGCACGTCAGGCGAACTTACGGAGGTTCAATCATGAGCACCACCGGACAGCACCCGGACATGCCGCACCTTGACGCGGTGGAGGCGGATCCCGCCTACGACTACGCGGAAGATTCACCGGTAGACGATGCGGACTGGGACGCCGAGGACGCGTTGATCGACGAGGAAGAACCGGTGGTCCAGGCGCCGCCGGTCGTCATCGACGCCGAGGACCGCGAGGTCCCCCTGGATGACGACGAGCCCCGCGACACCGAAGGCTAGAAACACAGGCCGCAGGACTGACGACGGCGGCACCTCCTTTCGCTGTCACGCGAAAGAAGGTGCCGCCGTCGTACTTTTAATCGCTGGCCTCCAACCCTGCGGGGTCAGCGTCCGGCGAGGACTTCCTCCGCGGCCTGGCCCGAGACCCGGCGCTGCCACGCCTGCATGACGGCGGGGTCGGTGGGCGGGGTGAACAACGACGCCGCAATGTAGACAACTGCCGAGGCAATCAGCCCGTAGTAGATGGGCTCGTTGGCGTAAATGCCGTCCAACGGTTCCTTGGCATTGACCTCCAGGATGATCATGGTTCCCAGCGTCACCACCGAACCGACGGCCATGGACGCCGCCGCCGCCATGCCGGTGCCGCGCTTCCAGAGCAGGCCGCCAAGGATGGCCACCAGGAGGCCGCCCACCAGGATGTCGTAGGCGATGGTCAGGGCCGCCACGACGTCCTTGGTGATGATGGCGATGACGATCGCGACGACGCCCAGCACCAGGACCCAGATGCGGTTGGCCCTGACGTCGTGCTCCGGGTTCCCGCTGTCCCCGGCGTCGACCTTCTTGCCGAACCAGCCGGCCACGAATGGCAGGACGTCCGCGCGGGCCACCGTCGCGGCGGCAATGAGGGCACCCGACGCGGTGGACATCATGGCTGCCACTGCGGCGGCGAGGACCAGTCCGCCGATGCCGATCGGGAGGATGTTCTGGGCAACCTCGGCGTAGACGTCATCCTTGGCGGCGATCTTGACGTTGGACAAGGCCACGTTGGCGGCCATGCCGATCAGGGCGCCGGCCACGCCGTAGAGGATGCAGTAGATGCCGGCCGTGGCGCCGCCCCAGCGGGCAACCTTCGGCGTCTTGGCAGTGAACACGCGCTGCCAGATGTCCTGGCCGATCAGCAGGCCCAGGGTGTAGACCACGAAGTAGGTGATGATGGTCTGGACCCCGATGCCGTCCATCTGGAAGAAGCTGGCATCCACGCGGCTGCGGATGCCGTCCAGGCCGCCGGCTGCGTTCAGGGTGAACGGGAGCATGAGGAAGAAGATGCCCACCGTCTTGATGACGAACTGGACCTGGTCAGCGAGCGTGATGGACCACATGCCGCCAACGGTCGAGTAGACCAGCACGATGACGCCGCCGATGGCAATGGCCAGTGCCCGGTCCAGGCCGAAGAGGACCACGAAGATGGTGGCGTAGGCGCCGGTGGAGGTGGCGCAGAGCATCAGGGTGTAGGCAAGCATGACGACGCCGGAGGCTTCGGTTGCCTTGCTGCCATAGCGCAGGGTGAGCATCTGGGACACCGTGTAGATTTTCAGCTTCTGGATGGTGCCGGCAAAGAGGAGGCTCAGCAGCAGGACGCCGGTGCCGATAGCCACCACCAGCCACATTCCCGAAATGCCGAACTTGTAGCCCAGCCCGACACCGCCCACGGTGGAGGCGCCGCCCAGGACGACGGCCGCCATGGTTCCGGTATAGAGGAAGGGTCCAAGGCGGCGGCCGGCCACCAGGAAGTCGCTGTTGTTTCGGGTGCGGGACTTTCCCCACCAACCGAAGGCCAGCATTGCGAGCAGGTACACCACCACAATGGCGATGTTGATGGCACTGGCATCCATAGATGGCTCCTTGGAGCTGTTGTGAGCCGGCGGTGCGGCCGGGTGCGGGGCGCCCGGAACTGCCGGGACGGACGGAGAGGGATCCTGTCATTGCCTGGAGGATTATTGCCCTATAGGCAACAGGCGTTTCCAAAGATAGGGTGTGACGGCTGCAACAGTCAAGGTTGGGGAAATGCTGCAGCTGCGACATGTGCCATGGACGCGTCACAAAAGCGGCGCCCATTAGTATGGCTCCAGAGCGGAGCCGCGCGGCCGGCCATGAAAGGTTCGTTAATGAAGGCACTGCCAGTTGAGCCCAGCAACGTCCCGGTTGCCATCGGGTCCCGGATCAGGGCCGCGCGGCAGTCCCAGCGGCTCACCATTGAGCAGGTGGCCGATGCAACCGGGCTGACCAAGGGATTCCTCAGCCGGGTGGAGCGGGACCTGACCTCGCCGTCCGTCGCCTCGCTGGTAACACTGTGCCAGGTGCTGTCCATTTCCATCGGTGACCTGTTCGCGGCGCCGGAAACCCATCTCACGCGGCGGAACGACGGTCCCCGGATCTCGCTTGGCGGCCAGGGCATCGTGGAGCGGCTCCTGACTGCACGCTCCGAACGCCGGGTCCAGATCATCCAGGCCGTGATCGAGCCGCACGGCCGCGGTGAGTCCGAACTTTACGCCGTCGACTGCGATGTCGATGTGCTGCACGTGGTCAAAGGATCCATCAAGCTGATCCTCACCAACGAGGAATACGACCTCAGTACCGGTGACACCGTCACCTTCCCGGGCCGCGAGCCCCACACGTGGGTCAATCCGACGGACAAGCCGGTCGAGGTGCTCTGGGTCCTGGTGCCGGCCGCCAGCCGCTAACCCGGTTCCTGGGTGTGCAGTCCTGCCCGAGTTCGAGTCAGCGTCACGCAGGGCAGACTTTCGCGGACTCGGCGCCCGCGCCCTCCTGCAATGGCGGCCATCCTGCCGCCCCCGCCTGCCCAAAGAGTGCTCTGCGTGACGCTGCCATGCCCGGAGGTAGAGCGCGAAGGTAAACAGCTGATGCTTCTAAGGAAACAAGAGTGTATGATGGCAGTCACAGAAGTCCCCCAACTCCTCGAAGGAGAGGCCTCCATTGGAAGAGCTGCGCATTGAAGCCAACGGCAACCTTGGCCCCATCGATTCATCCCGGATTCCCCGCTACGCCGGGGCCGCCACGTACGCCCGGCTGCCGCGCCTGGACCAGGTGGACAAGGCTGATGTGACGGTGGTGGGCGTGCCCTTCGACTCGGGTGTTTCCTACCGCCCGGGGGCCCGCTTCGGCGCCAACCACGTCCGCGAGGCCAGCCGCCTGCTGCGCCCCTACAATCCGGCCTGGGATGTCAGCCCGTTCGAGAACATCCAGGTTGCCGATGCCGGCGACATGGCCGTCAATCCGTTCAACATCAACGAGGCCATCGAGACCATCCAGCAGAACGCCCTGGACCTCACCGCCGCGGGGAGCAGGCTGCTGACCCTGGGCGGGGACCACACCATCGCCCTGCCGCTGCTGCGCGCCGCGGCCGAGCGTGCCGGGGAACCCATCGCCATGCTCCACTTCGACGCCCACCTGGACACGTGGGACACCTACTTCGGCGCTGAATACACGCATGGCACACCCTTCCGCCGCGCAGTGGAGGAAGGCATCCTGGACACGGAGGCCATCAGCCACATCGGCACCCGGGGCCCGCTCTACGGCAAGAAGGACCTCGACGACGACCACCGCTTTGGGTTCGGCATCGTCACCTCCGCGGACGTCTACTACCAGGGCGTCCTGGAAACCGTGGCCAAGGTCCGTGACCGCATCGGCAACCGCCCGCTGTACATCTCCGTGGACATCGACGTCCTGGATCCCGCCCATGCACCGGGCACCGGCACGCCGGAAGCGGGCGGCATCACCAGCCGTGAACTCCTGGAGATCATACGCGGGTTCCGCGGCATGAACCTGGTGGGCGCCGACGTCGTGGAGGTTTCCCCGGCCTACGACCATGCCGAGATCACCGGCGTGGCTGCCAGCCATGTGGCATACGAGCTGGTCACGCTGATGGCGGACAACGCCCTGCCGGGGGACCGCTTCGGCGCGGAGACCGGGTACCAGGCACAGGCCCTGGGCCAGGAAGCCCGCCGGCCTGCCGGTTTCGCTGCAGCCACCAAGGAGTAGGCCGTGACCGAATCAGGCGCGACCGCCCCCGGGGTGGAGGGGGGTCCGCGCAACGGCGGGGACCTCGTCGTCGAGACCCTCGAGGCGCTGGGAGCGAAAACTGTCTTCGGCATCCCGGGCCAGCATGCCCTGGGGCTCTTCGACGCCATGGGCCGCGGCAACCTCCGGTTTGTCTCTTCCCGGATCGAGAACAACAGCGCCTTCGCCGCTGACGGTTACTCCCGCGCCACCGGCGAGGTGGGCGTCCTGTTCCTGTCCACCGGCCCCGGGGCCCTGACGTCGCTGGCAGGCCTCCAGGAGGCGTACGCCACCGGCGTTCCCATGGTGGTGGTGGCCAGCCAGATTCCCCTGGAAGGCCTGGGCGCACGGCGCAAGGGCATGCTGCACCAGCTCGATGACCAGAAGGCCTCGGCCGCCAACGTCACCAAGAGCCAGCGGCTGATCCAGCACGCCTCCGGAATCCCGTCGGCGATCCAGGATGCCTGGACCGAGGCGATCTCGTCCCCGCAGGGTCCGGTCTGGCTGGAGATCCCGCAGAACGTGCTCCTGGATCCCATCATGGTCCCGCCGGTGGAGGATGCCCTGGCGGAGGCGGCAGACAACCCACCGCGGGTCGAATTGGTGCGCGAGGCCGTGAAGTGGCTGGAGGCAGCCAAGCGCCCGGCCATCATCGCCGGGGGCGGCACCCGCCGCGGAAAAGCGGAAAAAGCGCTGCTCTCCATCGCGGAAAAACTGCGCGCCCCGGTGATCTGCACACCGGGCGGCAATGGCGCGTTCCCGTGGAACCATGAGTTGTCGCTGCAGGCATGGATCGAGGACCGGTACATGACCGACGTCTTGGAGGACGCTGACGTGCTGCTGGTCATCGGGTCATCTTTGGGGGAAGTCACCTCCAACTACTTCACCTTTGAGCCGCGCGGGCGCATCATCCAGATCGACGCCGAGCCCCGGGTCCTCGAATCGAACCGGCCCGGCCTGGGCATCCGGGCCGACGCCGGCCAGGCCCTGGCGGCGCTGGATGCGGCGCTGGTGCCTGACTCATCCCGGACTGCTCCGGACTGGCATGGGGTGGCGCCGGAAACCCTGGTAAAGGAGTCCCTCGCCAAGGTAAGGGCCCGGCTTGAATCGCAGGACCTGGCCAAGGAACTCAAGTTCATGGCCGACATCCGCGAAGCGGTCCCGGCAGGCATGCAGACCTTCTGGGACATGACCATCGCCGCCTACTGGGGCTGGTCCTGCTGGGACGCCCGGGACGGGCAGTTCCACTCGGCCCAGGGTGCCGGTGGCCTCGGCTTCGCCTTTCCGGGTGCCATTGGCGCAGCCGTGGGGCTGGAAACGCTGGGCAAGCCCACCGGCTCCGCCCGGGTCCTCGCAGTTTCCGGTGACGGTTCGGCCATGTACTCCATCGCCGAACTGGCCACTGCCAGGCAGCACAACGTTCCGGTCACCTGGCTGATCGTGGACGACGGCGGCTACGGCATCCTTCGCGAGTACATGGTGGGCGCGTTCGGCAAGGCCACCGCCACCGAACTTGCCCGCCCCGACTTCGTGAAGCTGGCGGAATCCTTTGGCGTGCCTGCCACCCGGGTCGCCCCCGGGGACGTGGGGGACGCGCTGACGGCGGGATTCGCTGCGGACGGGCCCAACGTCGTCGTGGTTGAAACCCTGCTGAAAATGTTCAGCCCCACGCATCTGGACGGCTGACTCCGGCCCGTCCGAATAGACGCTCCCTCACTTCCTGCCGCACCAGCCGGGAGTGGGGGAGCGCCGTGATTTAAGCCCTCAATCCAAGAACTTCGTTTCCCTAAGCAACCTTTTTCTGATAATGTTGCTTGCAGCAACTAATTCATTAGGGAGGGTCATGTCTGTCGCACCGGCCACTGCAGCCGATCTCGTCAGCCACATCTACGACCTCCAGCGCGCACTGCGCTGCGTCACCATGGTCAACGTCAAGGGCCAGGACACCGGCATCGCCCTGCAGGGCGTGCTGAGGTTCATCGGCGAAGGGGAGACCCGCGCCGCGCACCTGGCCGAGCGCCTGGGGGTAAGTCCCCCGGTGCTGAGCCGGCACGTGGCCGAACTGGCGGATGCGGGCCTGGTGGTCCGCACCCCCGACCCCGACGACGGCCGGGCGCAGCTGCTGGCCCTCTCACCGAGGGGCAAGGAAAAACTGGCGGAACTGGTGCGGCACCGGGCGGAAACGCTGCAGGCATACCTCGCCGATTGGAACGAGGACGACGCCGTGGCCACCGCCGCGATGCTGAACAAACTCACCACATCCCTGAAGAATTCCATCCGGGCAAGGGCGGCCGGAACCACCATCGAACACACCACGCAGGAGTCCATCAATGGCTAACGTCACCGCCGCCGCGGACCAGGAGCAGGAGCGCCATCGCCAACGCTCCGTTAAACAGGAGTCGCGGCAATCCAAGCGCCACGAACCCGGCGCGCCCATGAACCACCGGCAGATCATGGAGGCCCTGACCGGCCTGCTCGCCGCCTTCTTCACCGCAATTCTCAGCAGCACCATCGTGGCCAACGCGCTGCCCACCATCATGTCCGAGCTCAAGGGCACCCAGACGGACTTCGCGTGGGTCATCACCGCAGCACTGCTGGCCAACGCAGCCACCACCCCCATTTGGGGCAAGCTCGCCGACCTCTTCGACAAGAAGGTCCTGGTCCAGCTGAGCATCGTGATCTTCGTAGCCGGCTCGGTCATGGCAGGCTTCTCGGAAAACATCCCGTTCCTGCTGACTGCCCGTGTAATCCAGGGCATCGCCATGGGCGGCCTCACCGCGCTGGCCCAGGCGATCATCGGCTCCATCATTCCGCCGCGTGAACGCGGGAAGTACTCCGGCTACATGGGCGCCGTCATGGCCGTGGGCACCGCCGGCGGCCCGCTGCTGGGCGGTTTCATTGTGGACAGCTCGCTCGGCTGGCGCTGGACGTTCTTCGTCTGCGTGCCGCTTGCCGTCGTCGCGCTGATCCTGCTCCAGGTCACGCTGAAGATTCCGCACGTCAAGCGTCCTGCCAAGATCGACTGGTTCGGTGCCATCCTCCTCACTTCCGGCGTTAGCCTGCTCCTGATCTGGGTCTCCTTCGCCGGCAAGGCCGACTACTACGACTGGTGGTCCTGGCAGACAGCGGTGATGGTGGGCGGCGGCGTCCTCCTGCTCGCACTGCTGGTGCTGGTTGAATCCAAGGTCTCCCAGCCGATCATCCCGCTCAAGATCATCTCCGAGCGCACCACCGCCCTGGCCATCGTGGCCTCCGTGGCCGTCGGCGTCGCCATGTTCGGTTCCTCCACCTTCCTGGGCCAGTACTACCAGGTGGCCCGCGGCGCCACGCCCACCGAGGCCGGACTGCTGACCCTGCCCATGATCGCCGGCAACCTCATCGGTTCCGTCGTCTCCGGCCAGCTGATCAGCCGCTACGGCAAGTGGAAGCGCTTCCTGATCGGCGGCACCATCCTGCTGATCGGCGGCCTGGCGCTCGCCGGCACCATGGACCACACCACCGAGCTCGGGCTGACCGGCCTCTACACCGGCATCTTCGGCATCGGCCTGGGCATGCTCATGCAGAACCTGGTCCTCGCCGTCCAGAACACCGTCCAGGCCAAGGACATCGGCTCCGCCAGCGCCTCCGTCGCCTTCTTCCGCTCGGTGGGCGGTGCCATCGGCGTATCCGTCCTGGGCGCCGTCATGGCAAACCACGTCAAGGACCTGGCCACCGATGGGCTGGCGAAGCTGGGTATCCAGGCCACTGGAGACGGCGGTGCCAGCATGGACCTCAAGGACCTGCCGGCCCCGATTGCCGACGTCATGCGCGCCGCCTACGGTGACGCCACAGCGGGCATCTTCATGATCTCCGCCGTGGTGAGCGCCGTAGCCCTTCTCGCCGTGATCTTCATCAAGGAAGTACCGCTGCGCAAGACCGTCGATATCACCCCCGAGACCACATTGCAGGCCAATGCGGCGGGCGAAGCGGGGATGACGGCCATGACGGGCCAGCTTCCCATGGTTTCCGGCGAAGCCCGGGACGGGGACGTTCGCGCCGCTGCACGGACGACCGCCCACGGTCCGGTCCTGCCCACGGCCCCTGCGAAGACGTACGACGGCGGGGCTGCCGCCGCCGCCGCGGTTTCGGGGCGGGTGGCAACGGAGGACTTCGAGGAGGCCTTCGCACGGAGCTTCCGCTCCGAAGACCTGGACCTGCGCCCCGCGTACCAGATCGAGGCGGACCAGCTGGAGGCGGACCGGACCGGGAAGGCTGCCGACGCCGTGGCCAGTGCCGCCGCCACTTTGCAGAAGCTGCAGGACACCCAGCACCTGCTGGCCCGGCAGCAGGCTGAGCTGGGCGGCCTGGTCCTGAACATCCAGGAACAGCTGCGCTCGCAACAGGAGGTGGCGGCCAAGCAGGCGGCCACGGCGGCAGAGCTCAGCAGGCTGCAGCGCAAGCTCCTGAAGGAACGCAAGATCCAGGCCGCAGCCGCGCTGTACCTGGCCGGCCACGGCCGGCACAGCGCCGCCGCACCCTCCGCCGGTGACAGCACTGAACCCAGCCAGGGGCAGTAGCCAGCCATAGAGCAGCATCACGAGGGCCGCAGCCCGCACCGGACAGCCGGAGGCGGGCTGCGGCCCTTGTGCTTATTCTGTCTTGCCGGGCAGGAAAAGTACCTTCGATGGGGCTTCAATGTCGGTGGGCATCACTAGAGTTGGGTCCATGCTCCTCACCCTTATACGGCGCTACTCCAAACCGTATGCGCCGTACATCCTGGCTGTCGTTGTTTTCCAGCTCGCATCCACCATTGCAGCCCTCTACCTGCCCAGCCTGAACGCCCAAATCATCGATGAGGGTGTGGCGCGGGGGGACACCGACTTCATTTGGCGCACGGGTGCCGTGATGCTGCTGGTGGCCTTCGCCCAAGTGGCTGCAGCCATCGCCGGCGTCTATTTCGGCTCCAGGACCGCAATGGCCGTGGGCAGGGATCTGCGCCGTGCGGTCTTCCGCAAAGTCACCAGCTTCTCCGCCAAGGATGTCAACGCATTCGGGGCGCCCACCCTGATTACCCGTGGCACCAATGACGTGCAACAGGTCCAGATGCTCCTGCTGATGGGGCTGAACTTCATGGTGGCCACGCCCATCATGTGCATCGGCGGCATCATCATGGCCCTCCGGGAGGACATCAACCTGTCCTGGCTGGTCTGGGTGTCCGTTCCCTTGCTGGCAGTGGTGGTGGGGTACCTGGTGGTCCGGCTGATGCCGCTGTTCCGTTCCATGCAAAGGAAGATCGACCGGATTAACGCCGTGCTGCGTGAGCAGATCATCGGTATCCGGGTGGTCCGGGCGTTCGTGCGTGAACCCTACGAGACGGAACGCTTCGGCGGCGCCAACAAGGAACTGACGGACGTTTCGCTGCGCATCGGCGCGCTGTTCGTGCTGATGTTCCCGGCCATCAGCATGATCCTGCACCTGTCCACGGCGGCGGTTCTGTGGTTTGGCGGCCAGCGGGTGGACGCCGGCGCCATGCAGGTTGGCTCGCTCACCGCCTTCCTGCAGTATCTGCTGCAGATCCTGATGGCCGTCATGATGGGCACCTTCATGGCCATGATGATTCCGCGCGCCTCGGTCTGCGCGGACCGCATCGGCGAGGTGCTCGGCGTCGAGCCCTCCATCCACGACCCCCGTGACCCGGAGGCGCCGGCCGCGCTGGAAGGGATGGTGGAGTACCGGAACGTCACTTTCGCCTATCCGGGAGCCGAATCCCCGGTGCTCAGCAACATCAGCTTCACTGCCCGTCCCGGCCAGACCATCGCCATCATCGGTTCAACGGGCGCCGGCAAGACGTCGCTCCTGTCCCTCCTGCCGCGGCTGTACGACCCCGCGGAAGGCCAGGTACTGCTGGACGGCGTCCCCGTGGACCGGCTGGACCGTGCCGAGATCACCAAGCGCGTGGCCCTGGTGCCGCAGCGTCCCTACCTGTTCTCCGGCACCATCGAGCACAACCTCCGGTTCGGCAAAACCGAGGCAACGGAGCAGGAACTGTGGGAGGCCCTCCGGGTAGCCCAGGGCGACTCCTTTGTGCGCGACAAGAAGAACGGCCTGGAATCCCGGATCTCCCAGGGCGGGACCAACGTCTCCGGCGGCCAGCGTCAGCGGCTCTGCATTGCGCGGGCCCTGGTGACCAAGCCCCGTGTCTACCTCTTTGACGACTCCTTCTCCGCCCTGGACGTCGCCACGGATGCACGGCTGCGGGCCGCGCTGAAGAGCACCACGGCCGATGCCACCGTCATCATCGTGGCGCAGCGGATCTCCACCATCACCGGCGCGGATCAGATTCTGGTGCTGGACAACGGCCGGATCGTGGACCGCGGCACACACGAGGAACTCCTGGAAACCTCGCCCACCTACCAGGAAATTGTCGAATCCCAGCTCAGCGTGGAGGAAGTGGCATGAGCCCCCGCAAGAAGGACGCCACCGCAGTGGAAGCCCAATCCGGTGCCGTAGGGTCCGGTGCCGCCGGGCCTGCGGATGACGATTTCGTCGAAGAGGAGTTCCAGCCCACCGAGGCCGACGGCGGCATGTTCGGTGCCATGCCTGCCAAGAAGGCCGAGCACTTCTGGCCGTCTGCGAAACGCCTCATGGGCCTGCTGAAGCCCGAGGCCTTGGGAATCTACGCCGTGGTGGGCCTGGTGGTCGTCTCCGTGGTCCTGAACGTCATTGCCCCGAAGATCCTTGGCCAGGCCATGGATGTCATCTTCGCCGGGGTGGTAGGCAGGCAGCTTCCGGCCGGAGCCAGCAAGGAACAGTTCGTCGCCGGCCTCCGCCAGCAGGGCCAGGATAACTTCGCGGACATGGTCTCCCGCATGGAACTGGTGCCCGGCACGGGGATCAACTTCGACAAGCTAACCATGCTGATCGCCATCGTCCTGCTCATGTATTTCGTATCCAACATCTTCATGTGGCTGCAGGGGTATGTGCTGAACCGGATTGTCATGAAGGTCATCCGCCGGCTGCGCGACGATACCGAAAACAAGCTGAACCGCCTCCCCCTGAACTACTTCGACACCCGGCAGCGCGGCGATGTCCTGTCCCGGGTGACCAACGACGTCGACAACATCCAGCAGGCCCTCCAGCAGGCCTTCGCCCAGCTGGTCAACTCCGTGCTGACCGTGGTGGGCATTGTGATCATGATGTTCATCGTCTCCTGGCAGCTGGCCCTGATCGCCCTGGTGGCCCTCCCGCTGTCCGGGGTGGCCGCCGGAATGATCGGCGTCCGCAGCCAGAAGCTCTTTGCCGCCCAATGGAAGAACACCGGATCACTGAACGGCCAGATTGAGGAATCCTTCTCGGGGCACGACCTCGTGCGTGTCTTCGGCCGCGATGCCGACATGCTCTCACGCTTCGACGAACGCAACGAGGCACTCTACAAGGCCAGCTTTGGAGCGCAGTTCGTCTCCGGCATCATCTTCCCCGTGATGCAGTTCGTCTCCTACCTCAGTTACGTAGGCATCGCAGTCGTGGGTGGCCTCCGCGTGGCCTCAGGCGCCATGTCCCTGGGCGATGCCACCGCCTTCATCCAGTACTCCCGTGAATTCACCCAGCCGCTTGGCCAGATGGCGGGCATGGCCAACATGCTCCAGTCCGGTGTTGCCTCCTCGGAGCGGGTCTTCGAGTTCCTTGACGCCGAGGAACAGGACACCGAAACTGCCACCGAGCACCTGCCGGCCAAGACCGATGGCCACGTGGACTTCAAGAACGTCACCTTCAGCTACACCCCGGACAAGCCCCTCATCGAGAACCTGTCGTTCACGGCGGAGCCGGGAAACACCGTAGCCATCGTGGGTCCCACCGGCGCCGGCAAGACCACGCTGGTGAACCTGGTGATGCGGTTCTACGAGCTCAACGCGGGCGCCATCCTGCTCGATGGTGTGGATATCACCCACCTCAGCCGGTCCGAGCTGCGCTCCAAGGTGGGCATGGTGCTGCAGGACGCGTGGCTGTTCGGCGGCTCCATCTATGACAACATCCGGTACGGCAACCTGCAGGCCACAGAGGAGCAGGTCATGGCGGCGGCGAAGGCCACCTTCGTGGACCGGTTCGTCCGCGCCCTGCCCGATGGCTACAACACCGTTATTGATGAAGAGGGCAACAACGTCAGTGCCGGCGAGAAGCAGCTGATCACCATCGCCCGGGCCTTCGTGGCCAACCCGTCGCTGCTGATCCTGGACGAGGCCACCAGCTCCGTGGATACCCGCACCGAACTGCTGGTACAGAAGGCCATGGCCGCCCTGCGCTCCGACCGGACCAGTTTCGTGATCGCGCACCGGCTCTCGACTATCCGCGATGCCGATACGATCCTGGTTATGGAGAACGGACGGATCGTGGAACAGGGCAACCATCAGGTGCTGCTCGCGGCCGGCGGGGCATACCACCGCCTCTACATGTCGCAGTTTGCAGGTGCCGACGCCGGGGAACTGCCGGTGGATGATTCGACGGCGGTCCACAGCTGAGCGCGCACGGCGGCCAGCGGATCGAAGTCCTGGTGCCGATGCGATGGGGGGACATGGACGCCTATGGCCACATCAACAACGTCCAGATTGTCAGGATGCTGGAGGAGGCAAGGATCGCCGCCTTCGGACCACCGCGGGGCGCCGGGCTTCCCGGGGTGGAGCCGCCGGTGTCCCTGTTCAATGACGTCCCCGAGGGAACCCTGGCATTGGTGGTGGACCACAAGATCCGCTATGTCCGGACGCTCGAATACCGCAATGTTCCGGCCGTGGTGCAGGTATGGATTGGTGCCGTTAAGGGGGCCAGCTTTGACATCCACTACCTCCTCCAGGACCCCCTCACGCGTGAGGACTGCGTGAAGGCGAGCAGCCATCTGGCCTTCGTCGACGAGGCAACGGGCCGCGTGCAAAGGCTCAGCCAGGAACAAAAAGACCGGATGGCCCCCTACAGGCACTAAGACTCTGGTCAGGACGCCATCGGACGACTGGACTGGAACAACGAGCCACAGCGAAAGGAAGCCCCATGGCCAAGAACAGGATGGCAATGAACAAGAGCCGCATGACCCGTGCCCGCAGGCAGAAGAAGACCTGGAAGGAGATGTCCCCGTCGGGCAAGGCAGGAATCATCTTCACCGCCATCGTCCAGATGTCGCTGCTGGTGGCCGCGCAGCGCGATATCTCCCGCAGGCCCGCCGCGCTTATCAACGGGCCCAAGGCGGCGTGGCGGGCGGCATCATTCATCAATTTCATCGGTCCCATGGGGTACTTCGTCTTTGGCAGGAAGAGGTCCGCCACCGGCAAGTAGGCCGGGCTGCAGTCAGGTAGTCCAAGGCGGCGTGGAGCGGGCGCCCAGCTTGACCCTGTAAATTTGAGGGCATGACCCCCACTGCCACTGCTGCCATGACCCGCGCCCTCGGCATCTCCAAGGAGATTGAGGATGCGGCATGGTTTGTGCTGGGGCCGGGCCTCCTGGGCAAGGCGTCGCCATTGGACGGCCGCACCAGGACGTGGTCTGTT
This sequence comes from Paenarthrobacter sp. 22069, assembly GCF_052046035.1. Classification (NCBI taxonomy): domain Bacteria; kingdom Bacillati; phylum Actinomycetota; class Actinomycetes; order Micrococcales; family Micrococcaceae; genus Paenarthrobacter; species Paenarthrobacter sp. 22069. The sequence continues at coordinate 95,026 of NZ_JBQEQF010000011.1, forward strand.
CCGGCGGCCGTGGAGCTGCTGGACCGCTTGGACAGGGGCATCGCCGACCCCAAGGCGCCGATGATGACCAACCTCCGGGAGAACCTGGAGGGCGCCACCCGCGGGGCCAAGCAGCTGGCTGTGGAGCTGCTCTTCCTGCAGTCCCTCCCGCTGGCCCACGAAGTGAAGTCGCTGAAGGTCAAGCGCGCCCGCGTGGCCGAGGCCGCGGGCTGGCTGGAACCGCCGCTGGAGCTCCCCGAGGAGCTGTATGCGGGCATGACCGACCACGGCGTCATCCGTGACCGGACGGCAGAATTCAACTGGACCATCTGGGACCACCTCAAATGGCTCTGCCGCTTTGTCCGGAACGTCGCCCAGCGGCCCGCCGCCGTGGTCCAGGCAGCCATCAACGATCCGCTGCAGTTCCACCGCCTGGCCGCATCCACACCGGACGACCAGCCCGCCATCCGGCGCAGCATCGAATTCCTCGCCTGGCCCAGCTACTTCGAGCCCGTGGTTGCGGACGTCGAGCGGCAGGAGATCCGGGATGCCTTCGCCTCCCTGGTGGGCGGCGCCAAAGGCGACACCGAAGAGGACATCACCGCGGACATCCACCGTATCCGCCGGCATCTGGACGAGCAGGCGGGCCAGCGCATCGACTGGTACTCCCGGCAGCTCGTCAGCCAGTGGCGCAAAGTGGGCGACCCAGGGCGCCGGGCCTGGCTGCTGCGCACGCACAGCGACCAGGCCGACCTGCTCATCGCCTGGCACAACGAGGAGAAGGTGACGCTCGACGTCGAACATCTCCGCCACCTGGACCATGGGGTTCCCGCCGGCCTGGTCCAGCACGCGGTGGATGAGGACTACAAGCACCTTGGTTACGTGGAGCGCGAGGACACCAAGACCGCTGTGTTTGCCTTCCTCACGGTCATGAAGCCCGGGGATCTGGTGCTCTACCAGCACGCCGGGAGCGTGCGGCTGGGCGGCGTGCTGGGGGAACCCGAGTACAACGACGACAACCGCCGGCTGCGGCGGAAGGTGCGCTGGTTCGACGACGGCCACACCACCACCAGCCTTCCCCGGCACGTCCAGCGCCAGCTCGCAACCCCGGGCATCGTGGTGGACGTGACCCGCGTGGTCCAGGCGCTGCAGGCGCTGCTGCCTGCCGAGGCAGAAAACGAGCCGGACGCCGACACGGACGCGGCCGCCGTCGTCCCGCCTGTCCAGGAGGGTTTCCGCCCGCTGACGCAGGAATTTGCCGAATCCCTGCACATGGAGCTGGAACCGCTCCAGGAGATCGCCGACCTGCTGGAGGAGAACCGGCAGCTGGTCCTCTACGGACCGCCCGGCACCGGCAAGACCTACCTGGCCAAGCACCTGGCGGCGGAGCTGGCGGATGACACCACGGACGAGCGCGTGAAGCTGGTGCAGTTCCACCCGTCCTACGCCTACGAGGACTTTTTCGAGGGCTACCGGCCGGACAAGACCGACGGCGGCCAGGTGTCCTTCAAGCTGGTGGCGGGGCCCCTGCGCCGGTTGGCGGAGGAAGCCGCCAAACCGGGTAACGAGAAGAAGCCATACTTCCTGATCATCGATGAGATGAACCGGGCCAACCTTGCGAAGGTCTTCGGCGAGCTGTACTTCCTGCTGGAGTACCGCGACGACAGGATCTACCTGCAGTACAGCCCCAACGAGCCGTTCACGCTGCCGGACAACCTGTACATCGTCGGCACCATGAACACCGCGGACCGGTCCATCGCCATGATGGATGCCGCCATCCGCCGCCGCTTCTCCTTCATCGAGCTGCACCCGCAGACCGAACCGGTCAAGGGTTCGCTGCTCCGGTTCCTGCAGGCCCGGCAGCTCGATCCCACCCCGGCGCTGCTGCTGGACGCCCTCAACGCAGCTATCGATGAGTGGGACCGGGACCTGATGATCGGGCCCTCCTACTTCATGAAGCCGGCGGCGCAGACCCCGGCGGGGCTGCGACGGATCTGGAAGTACGAGCTGATGCCGCTGCTGGAGGAGCACTACCATGGCCAGCTCACCCGGGCGCAGCTGGAGGAACGCTTCGGGCTGGACCAGCTGCTGGGACGCATTGCAGCGCGCTGACCCGCGGGCCTCCGTGCGGCACCTGGTCCTGGACGAGCTGTCCGGCGGCCTGGTGGACCGGCTGGATGCGCCAACAGCTTCCTTCCTGAACTCCAGTGGCCTGGCCAAGGCATCGCCCATGGGCATGGGGCTGTACCGGATCGAACCGGTGGGCAAAGTGGGATCGGTACGGACGGCCACGCTTCAGCTCGACGTCCGGCCCAAGGACCGGCTGGGGCTCAGCCGGCTCCTGTTCCTGCTCAGTTATGCGGGGGAGCAGGGCTTCCGGCCGGACCTGGTGGCCGCTGATGAAGAGCGGGACCTGTGGAGCGCGCTCGCGGAGTCGCTGGCGCAGCTGGCCGAGCGGGCGCTTGCCCGCGGTGTCCTGCAGGGCTACCTCACCGTGGATGAGTCGCTGCGCACCGTGAAGGGACGGATCCGGATTTCGGACCAGATCTCCCGCCGCCCCGGCATGCTGGTTCCGCTGGAGGTTTCGTACGACGAGTTCACCGAGGACATCGCCGAAAACCGGATCCTGCGCGCCGCCCTGGAACGCATGGGCCAGGTGCCCGGTGTCCGGCCTGAGGTGCTGGGCCGCCTGCGCCAGCTGAAGGGAAAGCTCGACGGCGTGACGCGCCTTCCGGCCGGTGCCCCGGTTCCGCCGTGGAAGGCCACCCGGATGAACCTCCGCTACCACGCCGTGCTGCGTCTGGCAGGGCTGGTCCTGCGGAACGCGTCCGCCGAAGCCGGTGAGGGCCGGCAGCAGACGGCCTCGTTCGTGGTGGACATGGCGCAGGTGTTCGAGGACTTTGTTGGGACGGCGCTGCGCCATGCGATGGCTTCCTACCCGGGAGAGCTGCGGTTGCGCTACACGGCCCTGCTCAGCGAGGCGGTGAACGATTCCGACCGGCTGTCCGTGCGGCCGGATGCGGTGCACATGCTGGGGGGACGCCCTGTGGTTGCCTACAACGCAAAGTACAAGGCGGCCTTCGATGCCGGCGCCTCGCTCACCGCGGACCACTACCAGATGCTCGCCCACTGCACGGCCCTCGCCGTGCCCACCGCCTGGCTGGTGTACGCCGGGCAAGGCGAGATGAAGCTGCGCCGGATCCTCAACACGGACATCGACATCGTGGAGTATCCGCTGGATCTCAGCCAGCCGCCGTCGGCCATCCTGGCTTCGATCCAGGAACTCGCCCGCCAGTCCTGGGGCGAAGTAGTGCGGGCTGCTAGACCGGCACCCGAAAGGTAAAGGTCGTCCCCTCGCCCAGCGTGCTGTCGACGTCGATGGTCCCGCCGTGCGCCTCCACGATCGCCTTGCTGATGGGCAGGCCCAGGCCCACGCCCGGTATCGCCGTGCGCCGGACGCTGCTGGTGCGGAAGAACTTGGCAAACACCTCGGAGGAGTCCTCGGGCGTCATGCCCATGCCGGTGTCTGTGACGCGGCAGGCCAGATGCCCGTCCTCGCGGGCCAGTGATACCACCACCTCTCCGCCGCCGGGGGAGTACTTGATGGCGTTGGACACCAGGTTGTCCAGGACCTGGGAGATGCGCGCGCTGTCCACATGGGCTTCCAGCCTGTCCGGGATGTCGGCCCGCAGCTCCACACCGGCGGCGGCGGCCCTGGGCATGGCCGAGGACACGCTGCCGCGCACCAGATCGGCCACATCAACCGCGTGGGGCGTGACGATGAGCTGGCCATTGCGGCTCGACAGCAGGTCTGAGACGAGGGTCAGGAGCCGCTCGGAATTGCGGCGGATGATTTCCAGCATGTCCCGCTGGGAATCCTCCAGTTCGTCCGCGAGCAGGATTTCCACATAGCCCAGGATCGACGTCAACGGGGTGCGGAACTCGTGGGACACGCTGGAGACGAAGTCGTCCTTGGCGGTGAGCGCATTCACCAGGTCGGTGACGTCGCTGAAGACAATCACCGAGCCGGTGAAGTTGCCGTCGGCATCCTTCATGGGGCGGGCCGTGGTCACCAATGCCCGCTGTTCCTTCCCGTCGCCCAGCCACACCAGGTAGTCGGTGAAGGTTTCCCCCAGGACGGCGCGGCGCACCGGCCGCTCCTCGACGGGGACCAGGGTCTTCCGGTCCGCCCCGTACACCAGCAGCTGGGACTCGTTGGGGTCGGCGATGTCCTTGGGCCTGGCCAGTTCATGGTTGGCGCGCTGTTTCCGGTTCATCAGGACGTCGTGCCCGCCGGCGTCAACGGCAAGGACGCCAAGATGCACCGTGTCCAGCACCGTGTTCAGCAATGCCTCCTGGCGCTTGCTGGTGCGCAGGCTGGCCCTCAGCTGCTCGTCTTTTTCCTCCAGCTGCTTTTGTTGGCGCATCATGCTCAAGGTCAGTACGCTCACGGACACGCCGATGCCCAGCATCATGACGGGCAGCAGCAGGGACCGGGCAAAGTCCCGGGGTGTGGAGTTCCCGTTCAGCAGCAGCGGCACCCAGATGATGGCCAGCGGTCCCAGGAACGAAAACCACAGCGCAGCCCGTGGGTAGTACCCGGACGCACACAGCCAGATGACAGGGAAAACGGCCAGCAGGCTGATCCCCGCGAGGCTGTCCTGGCCGCCTTCCCTGCCCAGCGCAATCGAGATGAAATCCAGGAGGGGGACGGCCAGGAAACTCGTGTACGGCAGCTTCTCCCACGGAACGATGTAGCAGAGTGCCATGAGGACCAGCTGGGATACCAGGAACGTGACGAACAACGGGTTGTCCATGGTTTCGGAGAAGAACGCCCACACCAGGAAAGCTGTCAGGAGGGTCGTCACGAACAAGGGCATCTGGCTCAGCGCCACCCGGTCCGTCAGCCGGTACTCGTGGAAAGGCCGCTTGAAGAACCGCAGGCGTCCCGAAGACCAGGCCGTGGGATTGCTCATGGGGTGCAGGACGCGGACGTCGGGGTGTGCGGGACCATACCAGCAGGATATCCGCAGCCAGCTATACTTCTGACGTTGGCACTGAGGGGGCTCTATGAGTGAGGCACGTGTGGGTCTGGTCATCGAGGATGACCACGACATTCGGGAACTGGTTCGCACTGTGCTGACCCAGGCTGGTTTCGACGTCTCCGTCGCCAGCGGCGGCGCTGAGGGCGTCCTGATGGCGAAGAGCCTGAACCCTGACGTCATTACCCTTGACCTGGGGTTGCCGGACATTGACGGCTTTGAGGTGTCGCGGCAGATCCGGGAGTTTTCGGACGCCTACATCGTGATGCTGACGGCGCGCACCGAGGAACTGGACACCCTGATCGGGCTCGAATCCGGGGCTGATGATTACCTCACCAAGCCGTTCCGGCCCCGCGAGTTGCGTGCGCGGGTGGCCGCCATGATGCGCCGGCCACGGTCCGTTCCGGACCCGGCCGAGGTCGCTGTTGATCCGTCACCGGACGGCGCGGCCCACCCGGAGCGGGGAAACTTCAGCCACAACGGGCTTGAGCTCAGCTACGCCTCACGCACCGTCAGCGTGGACGGCAGGGAAATGAACCTGACCCGCACGGAGTTCGAGCTTCTGTATGCACTCCTGGAAGCCGGCCGGACGGTGCGGACCAAGTCCGACCTGGTGCGGCGGCTCCGGGACGAGGATTACGACGTCGGCAGTTACATCAGCGAGGCCGACGAACGTTCCGTGGAGGTCCACATGGGGAACCTGCGCAAGAAGCTTGGCGATTCGCCCCAGCAACCGCGGTGGCTGCAGACGGTCCGCGGGGTGGGTTACCGCTTGGCTCCGGGACAGCACTGAGCCTGCAGCCGGTGCGTGGTCTGCCGGCTGCACTGGGTGATGGGCCGGAGGTAGGTGGCGGCCAGCCTGGGCAATGCCACCGTCATGTCGGCGTGGCGGGCTTCGGCCCGGATCTCGTTTTCCAGCTCCAGGGCCAGCCCCGCCAGGCGCTCGGCGCCGACCATCTGGCTTGAGGTCTTGAGGCTGAGGACTGCGTCGATGGAGCCCTCCAGGTCGCCGGTGGTCATAGCCAGCCTGAGCCGGTCCAGCCGTTGGGGCAGGTACTCGATGAAGTTCCCCACGAAGACCTGGGTGTACCCCTCTTCCTCCTCCAGTTCTTCCCGCAACCGGTCCAGGACGGACTGGTCCACCAGCGGCCTTGGCGCCTCGTCTGACGTGCTCATGACACTCCTTTCTGCTGGAGTTGGGGACCCGAAAACAGGACGGTTATGCGGGGAGTTGCTTGCTGATTTTCAGGTTAGGACCGTTCCTCCGGGCACGCAGAAGACTCGGCAAGAATTGCGGTTTTCTTGATCGGAGTCCCGAATTTTGCCCACAAAATCGAGGCCGGTGCGTTCGGCATTGACATCAGCTGCGGGCTTGGTCAGGCCCCGGCCTCCAGGAAGTGCACAAGCTGCGCTTCGAGGGCAGAACGGTCCTTCAGCTCGCATTCCCAGACCGTCAGCACTTCCCAGCCGGCATCTTCCAGCTGCCGGCGTTGGCCGGCGTCGCGCTCCCGTGTCCGCGTGCGCTTCGCGGCCCAGAAGTCCGCGTTGGCTTTCGGTGCGTGCCGGCCCACCCGGCAGTCGTGGAAATGCCAAAAGCAGCCGTTCACGAAAATCACCTTGTGCCGGCCGGCGAAGACGAGGTCCGGATTGCCCGGCAGCCTCCGGCCGCCCGACCTGCCGTGCAGGCGGTAGCGGTAGCCCTTGGCATGCAGGAGCCGGCGGACCAGCAGCTCGGGCTTGGTGTTCTTGCCGCGGATCCGGGACATGTTCCAGCTGCGCTGCTCGGGGGTGAGCCTGTCAGCGGTGGCCTTCTCGACGCTGGAATTGTCCGGCATTCCTCCAGTCTAGGAGTGCCTAGATTTCGCGCTCCGGTTGTTCGCCGAACACGAAGTGCCGGCCGCTGACCGACTTTGGTTCGATCTCCACGTAGAAGTCCTTCAGCGTGGGCACCCAGGTCTTCAGGCCGAGCCCTTCGATGGCGGCGAGCTCATCGGAGTTGCTGAGGACCCGCGCCGTGCCCCGAAGGATGACGGACCAGGCTTCCTGGGACAGGATGCCGTCGGTTTCGAAAAGTACGCGGTCGTTGATGGTCAGTTGCGCGAGCTTGTTTCCGGGTGCTGTGCGCAGGTAAAGCATCCGGTGGGAGGTCACGTAATTTACCGGAAAGATGTCTGGTTCCCCGGCTACGGAAACCACCAGGCGGCCATGTTGGGTGGCAGCCAGGAGGCGCCACGACTGCTCATCGTCGAGTTCCAGGACGGGATTGCCGTCTGCATGTTCAAACATCATGCGGCCATTCTTCCCAGCCGGACCGGAACGCACCAGAGGCCGGAAGGCCCCTTTATGACGCGTTCACTCCGTGCCGGCTGCAGCTGGCCCACCAGCCCATCGGGGAGACCTGGACCTTCAGCCTGCGTCCGCAGGTGCCGCAAAAGCGCGGGGGTTCCAGCTGGAGGAGGTCAGCGCACCTGGAATGAAGGTACGACGGCGGTGCGTGGCCGCCGTCGTGCTTGTCCTCCTGGGGTGTGTCCTTCTGCGGTGGGCGAGGCTCCAAGGGAAGGCCGCAGAGTTCGCAGTACGGAGTGTGGGCCGCCGGCGGCAGGGATGGGGTGCTCATAGCGTCTTCTGCAGTTCCTTGATGGGCATGTTCAGGTCCACCAGCAGGTTCAGGTCGGCCGTGGCGGGGCGGCCCAGGGTGGTGAGGTAGTTGCCGACGATGACGGCGTTGATGCCACCCAGCAGGCCGTCGCGGGTGCCGAGGTCGCCGAGCGCGAGTTCCCGGCCGCCGGCGTAGCGCAGGACGGTCCTGGGCATCGCCAGCCGGAAGGCGGCGATGGCGCGCAGGGCGTCTTTCCCCTTCATGATCGGCTGGTCCTGCAGGGGTGTGCCTGGCCGGGGATTAAGGAAGTTCAGCGGAACCTCGTGTGGTTCCAGGGCCGCCAGCTGGGCGGCGAGCTCGGCTCGCTGCTCCAGGCTTTCACCCATGCCGATCAGGGCGCCGCAGCACAGCTCCATGCCGGCGTCCTTGACCATGGCGCAGGTTTCCAGCCGTTCCTCGTAGGTGTGGGTGGTGACCACCCGGGGGAAGTAGCTGCGCGCCGTTTCCAGGTTGTGGTTGTAGCGGTGGACGCCCCAGGAGGCCAGCTGGTCCACCTGGCGCCGGGTCAGCATGCCCAGGGAACAAGCGATGTTGATGTCCACTTCCTGCCTGATGCGGTCGATGGCGAACTTGACCTGGTTCATGAGTTTGATGTCCGGCCCGCGGACGGCGGCGACGATGCAGAACTCGGTGGCACCAGCGGCGGCAGTTTCCTTGGCCGCTTTGACCAGTTCCGGGACGTCCAGCCAGACGCCGCGGACAGGGGAGTCGAAGACCCCGGACTGGCTGCAGAAGTGGCAGTCCTCGGGGCAGCCGCCGGTCTTGATGGAGATGATGCCCTCCACCTCAACCTCTTCCCCGCAGTGCCGCAGCCGGACCTGGTGGGCCAGTTCCAGGATGTCCGGGAGTGCGTCGTCGGGGAGGCGGAGGACGTCCAGCAACTGTTCCTCAGCCAGGCCCTCACCCTGGTCCAGGACCTGCCGCCGTGCAGTTTCCAGGATCGAGCGGTCCTGCAGTGGAAGGGAGGTTGTCATCGCTGTCCTTTGGCTCGCCGTCGTGTCTCTTTCCGACGCTAGTTCCACTGCCGCCGCCGTTTTTTGTCGGCTCTCCACAACGGAGGTCCGAAGGCTTTGTTGACAAAAACAGTCAATGCTTAACGCCCTTGAAACAGTGCCGTGACCGCCCTGTCGTTTCCGCTGGTTACGGTCGGTTCCAGATCTTCCCCTTCCACCGAGAAAAGGCAGGCGTATGAGCCAGGACCTGGATACCCCGCAACTGATTGAAGGGGCGGCACCCGCTGGTGGCGCCGCCGTCGGGCTTTCTCCCGCATCTCCGCCCGCGGGCAACGCCGCCGCGCTCAACGCCACCAAGGAAAGCCTGGAGGATTACACACTGCGCTTCGCCCCGCGCTCCTACCGAAAGTGGAGCGCCGGGGTGGTGGCCACCAGCGCACTGGGTGGCATCGCCTACCTGGCGGACTTCTCCATTGGAGCCAACATCGGCATCTCGTACGGCACGGTCAACGCGATCCTGGGGATTGTGGTGGCCGCGGTGGTCATCTTTGCCACCGGTTTTCCCCTTGCCTACTACGCAGCCCGGTTCAACATCGACCTGGACCTGATCACACGTGGTTCAGGCTTCGGCTACTACGGATCGGTGGTCACCAACGTCATCTTTGCCACCTTCACGTTCATCTTCTTTGCGCTGGAGGGCTCCATCATGGCGCAGGGGCTGGAGTTGGGGCTCGGCGTGCCGCAGTGGCTGGGATACGCGGCGTCCACGGTGATCATCATTCCACTGGTCATTTACGGCATGAACACGCTGGCCAAGCTTCAGGTGTGGACCACCCCGCTGTGGCTGCTGCTGATGGTGGTGCCTGTGGGGTACCTGCTGGTCACGCACCCCGAAAGCATTGACAGCTTCTTCGCCTACACGGGCGCGTCCGGCGACGGCGGGCCGAACCTGGCATCCGTCATGCTGGCCGCCGGCGTTTGCCTGTCCCTGATGGCGCAGATCGCCGAGCAGATCGACTACCTCCGGTTCATGCCGCCACGGACCGCTGCCAACCGGGGCGCCTGGTGGCGCGCCGTGATCCTGGCCGGACCCGGCTGGGTGATCTTCGGCGCGATCAAGCAGACCGTGGGCCTGTTCATCGCCATCTACCTCATTGCAACACTTGATCCCGCCGCATCTGCCACGGCCAATGAGCCTGTGCACCAGTTCCTGGGCGTGTACCAGGAGATGATGCCGGCGTGGCTGGCCATGACGCTGGCTGTGGTGCTGGTGGTCATCTCCCAGATCAAAATCAACGTCACCAACGCCTACTCCGGCTCGCTGGCGTGGACCAACTCCTTTACCCGCATCACCAAAACCTACCCGGGGCGGATGGTGTTCGTGGTGGTGAACCTGCTGATCGCGCTGGTCCTGATGGAAGCCAACATGTTCGACTTCCTCAACACCATCCTGGGCTTCTACGCCAACTGCGCCATGGCCTGGGTGGTCACCGTGGCGTCCGACATCGCCATCAACAAGTACCTGCTGAAGATCTCCCCGAAGGTGCCTGAGTTCCGCCGCGGCATGCTGTACGCCGTGAACCCTGTTGGCTTCGTGTCCATGCTGGTGTCCGCCGGGGTTTCGATTGCCGTGTTCTTCGGGGCGTTCGGTCCCGCCATCCAGCCCTATTCGCCGATCTTCGCCGGGGGCCTGGCGCTGGTCCTGCCACCGGTGCTGGCCGTCGTGACCCGTGGGCGGTACTACCTGCGGCGCACTGACGACGGGATCGACCTGCCCATGTTCGACGGCGACGGCAACCCCAGCGACGCCAAGCTCCTGTGCCACGTCACGGGTTTGGAGTTTGAACGGCCGGACATGGTGCGGTCGGCCCAGGACGGGCCCGACGGCGGCCCCCAGTATGTCTCGTCCCTGGCCTTGTCCACGGACAAGACAGGGAAGTTGGTGCTGCCCAGCCAGAAATAGGAGTTCAAACTTTTCCCTTTGGGGATTCAGGAAGCCGGTGCACCTTTGATGCGCCGGCTTCCTTTGTGACTTCTTTTGTCGCATTCCCGATGTTAGAACCCGGACGGGATTTCGCCTGTGGATAAGTTTGATCGCCCTATTGTGGCCTGGGCTACCCTTAAGTCACTGTTCGGAGCAAGCCGTCTTGAAACTACTGGGGGAATAGCGGCCCATGACATCACAGAACATCTTTTCGTCCGGCGCTGCGCGGTCGGGTGCCGTGGCCATAGCTATCGGCCTGTCCCTGGCTTTGGCCGGCTGTAACTCCGGTGGCTCGCCCGGCCCCGGCGCAAGTTCTTCCCCTGTCGCTGCGGAGACCCCCACAGCTACTGCGACGCCTACCCCCACACCCACGCCGAGCGCCGTGTATAAACCCGCCGACGCCACTGGGCCAGCCCAGAACGTGCCGGTCCCCGTGCTGCCGGAGGTGGCCAAGACGGAGACGAAGGAGGGCGCCGAGGCGTTCACCAAGTATTGGTTTTCGGTTTTGAGCTATTCCTATGAAACCGGGGATGCATCCCTGTTTGAGAGCATTTCACCAACTCCTTGCGAAGCTTGCCAAAAAGTAAGCAAGGTTGTGAAGGACTGGCACTCGGAAGGGCGGTGGTTGGTCGGTGGGAAGATATCTACACCCGTCGCAAATACAACGTTTATCAAGGCCGAGAACGGCACCTACCAAATGGCGGTACAGGTTCATCAGGAACCCTTGTCGTACATACGAGCTGATGGGACCGTGGCTCGAACAGACCCTCAAGCGGCGGATCAAGGGAACCTACTCGTCCTCAAGTACCGTGGGGATGGCTGGTCGGTTGTTGAGCTCGGAAACATAGTTGGATAGTCATGCCTTTCCCGCGCCCGTTCTCCGTCCTTCTCGTGGCTTTTGTAGCTATAGGGGTTTCTGCTTGGCCAGCGCAGGCTGAGGCCGGCGACGATCCAGAATTTGGGGGTTCTTGGGCCCCCGGACTGACGATGGCCGGACATACTTGGGACCCCGGACGCAACCAGTTTGTTGTGTTGGATCCCAGTGTTCCTCCGACCGACCCCAACGAGTACAAGTACGAACTCCAGTGCCATCTCGGCGGCGGCGACTTCGATACGCCTTGCCTTGCACACCAACTCGACTGCAGGGACCGGGAGGACGGTGCCAAGGGCATTCCTGTGATCTGGCTTTCGCGGCCCAGGGGTGTCCCCGGCGCGGTCTGGGCACATCACTCCGGACCCACCTGCCTGTACGATCCCAAGCCTGAGGATCTGCTGCCCCGGATCGCGGCGGACATCCAGCGCCAGTTCCAGAACCTTCCGGTGAACGCGGGCAAGGTTGTGGCCCAACCCAGCCCGAACACCCTGCGCGGCGCAGAAACCAACTTCTATGCCGAAGCACTGGAACAGCAGTTCGATGTCACGATGTTCGGCCAAAGGATCCACGTAGTGGCGACACCAGTGCAGTACACGTGGAACTACGGTGACGGCACGGTCCTTGGTCCCCAGCCGTCAATGGGCGGTGCCCTGCCGCAGGACCGGTGGGGTGAAAAGACCCGGACCAGCCACGCCTACGCATCCACGGGGGATTTCCAGGTTGTCCTGACCACCTCTTTCCAGGGCACCTACTCCGTGAACGCCGGACCGCCGCTGCCTATCCCGGGACAGGGCCAGTTCAGTTCCCCGCCGCAGACCATCAGCGTCTGGCGGTCCCTCACCCGCAACTACGCCGATGACTGCAACACCAATCCCCAAGGCCAAGGATGTCCAGGGGCTGCGCGGTAACCGCAGGACGAGGGGGCCCGGACGTGATCCGCGTCCCACCGGGACAAACAAGGAATAGTTGCATGCGCCCCACAGTTGGCAGAGGCAGTACGTCTTCAGCCTTCGAAAGGAACTGCGCATGCTGTTTTCCCCACTCACCCTCGGCGAACTGGAACTCCCCAACCGGCTGGTGATGGCACCCCTGACCCGGCTCCGCGCGGGAGAGAAGGGTATCCCCGGGCCGCTTGTCGTCGAGCACTACCGCCAGCGCGCTTCCCTTGGGCTCATTGTCAGCGAAGGTATCTACCCCACACCTGCGGGGCAGGCGTACCCCGGCCAGCCCGGCATCGTCACCGAGGAACAGGTTGCCGGCTGGAAGAAGGTCACCGACGCCGTGCACGCCGAAGGCGGCCGCATGTTCGCGCAGATCATGCACGGCGGCCGGGTTTCCCATTCGGACATCACCGGCGGCGTGCCCATCGTCGCCCCCAGCGCCGTAGCCATCGACGGTGTCGTCCGGACTCCCGCAGGCAAGCAGCCTTACCCCGTGCCTGAGGCCCTGGCCACCGACGAACTTCCTATGGTCATCCAGGAGATCGTCAACGCCTCGCTGAACGCCATCGAGGCAGGCTTCGACGGCGTGGAACTGCACTCAGCCAACGGCTACCTGCTGCACGAATTCCTCGCACCCAACTCCAACGTCCGGACCGACAGCTACGGTGGATCGCCGGAGAACCGGGCACGCTTTGTTATCGAAACCGTAAACGCCGTGGTGGCAGCCCTCGGAGCGAACCGCGTGGGCCTGCGCATCTCGCCCGAACACAACGTCCAGGGCATCGCCGAGACCGACGCCGCGGACGTCCGTGCCACTTACGAAGTCCTCGTGGACAGCATCGCGCCGCTCAACCTGGCCTACCTGAGCATCCTGCACCACGACCCCACCGGCGACCTCGTCCAGGATCTCCGCACACGCTTCGGGGGTACCTTCCTGGTCAACACGGGCTTTGGCGTCGTCACCACGCGGGAAGAAGCCGTAAACCTTGTGTCCGAAGGACACGCGGACGCAGTGGTGGTGGGCCGTCCCGCCATAGCGAACCCGGACCTTGCCCGCCGCTGGAAGGAAAGCCTTCCGCTCAACGAGCCCGACGCGTCCACCTTCTACGCCGAGGGCGCCACCGGCTACACCGATTACCCGGCCTACCAGGGCTAACCGGCGGCTCGGCCAAGCCGCGGCAAAACGACGACGGCGGCACCCATCAGGGGTGCCGCCGTCGCTGGCTGGCCGGGGTGCTGGTCCCGGGCAGCAAGGCCGGGAGGCCATCCGACGACCCCCGGCTGAAGACTAATATTGGCCCGCCGGACTCCAGCGGAAGCCGGCGGTGATCAGATGATACTCCATCGAATGGACTCTTACCATAGGTACTTTTGCGGCCCCTGGAACGGCCTAAAGCACGGCTTCACGGCCGGTGCCTTCCTTCATGCGCAGCCGCCCGTCCTCGATGGACACCAGCACGCTCTTGGGCCGTCCGCTGACCTTGGTGATGGCCTTCAGACCACGGTTGGTAACCTCCACTCCCACCTGCGCGCCCTTCGCCGGCAACTCCACCGACACCTCTGTGGCGATTCCGAGCAACGGGTTGGTGGACACGCCAAGATCCCTGCGCACCTCCTTCCCGTTGACGGTCACCGTGATGTTGGCGTCGTCGAACCCCTCCTGAAACACCACAAGCAATTCACGCATGACGGCCTCTTCCTTGAGCATCGGCGCCGGTAACGGCATGACCACTACAGCACTTTGATGGCCCCAAAGGAATACCTCCCCGCCCTGTTGCACTTCTGCGGCCACGTCCTCCGGTGGAGCCGGGAAGGCCTGTAGGGCAAGATGTTCTGGTGACCCAACAGCCTGCACCTTCCCCCGCTTCCATCCCCTCCGGCGCATCAGGGGAGGACGCGGTCCTCGCCCAGATCGCTGCCGAACTGGGTGTCAAAGCCTGGCAGGTAAAGGCAGCGGTTGGCCTGCTCGACGGCGGGTCAACAGTTCCGTTCATCGCCAGGTACCGCAAGGAAGCCACCGGGACGCTGGACGACACCCAGCTTCGTGACCTGGAGGAGCGGCTCCGCTACCTCCGCGAACTGGCGGACCGCCGTCGTGCCGTCCTTGAGGCGATTGAGACGCAAGGCCAGCTGACTCCGGAACTGCGCAAGGCGATCCTGGCGGCCGACACCAAGTCCCGGCTTGAAGACATCTACCTGCCGTTCAAGTCCAAGCGCAGGACGAAAGCCCAGATAGCCCGGGAGGCCGGGCTGGAGCCGCTCGCGGATGCACTCCTGAAGCGGCCGGACCTGGACCCGGAACGGGAGGCCGCCAAGTACCTGAACACCGAGCACTCCATCGGTGACACCGCTGCCGCGCTCGCCGGCGCTCGTGCCATCCTGGTTGAGCGGGTGGCCCAGGACCCGGATCTCGCCGCGAACCTGCGGGACCGGATGTGGACGCAGGGCCGCATGGTGTCGCGTATCAAGAAAGGCAAGGAAGCGGAGGGCCAGAAGTTCGCTGACTACTTCGCGTTCGCCCAGGCGCCGGACAGGATGCCGTCCCACCGCGTGCTTGCGCTCTTCCGCGGCGAGAAGGACGGCATCCTTGAGCTGGACCTCGCCGAAGCAGACCCGTCGGACGACGCCGCCCTCACCGCTGCCCGGGCCCGCTACGAATCCGCGGTGGCACGCTTCCTCGGCGTCGCCGACCGAGGACGGCCCGCCGACGCCTGGTTGATGCAGACGGCACAGGTGGCCTGGCGCTCCCGCGTCCTCGCCCGCCTCACCTCCGACCTCCGCACCAAGCTGTTCGCCGCGGCGGAGGACGAAGCGGTCCGCGTGTTCGCCGCCAACCTCAGGGACGTCCTGCTGGCGGCTCCCGCCGGCAACCGGCCCACCCTGGGCCTCGACCCGGGGCTGCGGACCGGGGTCAAAGTCGCGGTGGTGGACGGCACCGGCAAGGTGGTGGCCACTGACACTGTCTACCCGCATGCTCCTGCCCGGAAGTGGGACGAAGCCCTCGCCACCCTGGTCCGGTTGGCGCGGCAGCACGCCGTCGAACTTGTGGCCATTGGCAACGGGACCGCATCCCGGGAGACGGACAAACTCGCCGCCGAATTGATCAAGCTGCTGCCCGGCGTTGACCGGAAACCGCAAAAGCTCGTGGTGTCCGAGGCAGGTGCGTCGGTCTATTCCGCCTCCGCGCTCGCCGCCGCCGAACTGCCGGGCATGGACGTATCGCTGCGAGGTGCCGTGTCCATTGCCCGCCGCCTGCAGGATCCGCTCGCCGAACTCGTCAAGATCGACCCCAAGTCCATCGGCGTCGGCCAGTACCAGCACGACGTGACAGCGTCGAAACTCGACCGGAGCCTCGATGCGGTGGTGGAGGACTGCGTGAACGCCGTGGGAGTTGATGTGAACACCGCGTCGCCGGCGCTGCTGAGCCGGGTGGCCGGCGTCGGACCCCTGCTGAGTGAAAACATCGTGGCCTACCGGAACGAGCACGGCGCCTTCAACAAGCGCACCGACCTCAAGAAGGTGCCCCGCCTGGGCGCCAAGGCGTTCGAACAATGTGCCGGCTTCCTGAGGATTACCGGGGGAGCGGAACCCCTGGATGCATCGAGCGTGCACCCGGAAGCGTACGCCGTGGCCCGGAAGATCAAGGTTGCCGCGGGCTCCGCGCCGGCGTCGTCACTGGACCCGCAAAAGTTCGTTGACGACACGTTCGGGCTGCCCACCGTCCGGGATATCCTCGCAGAGCTGGATAAGCCCGGGCGTGATCCCCGGCCGGCCTTCGCTGCCGCCACATTCTCCGAAGGCATTGAAAAGATCTCGGACCTGGTGCCCGGCATGATCCTCGAGGGCACCGTGACCAACGTGGCGGCCTTCGGCGCGTTCGTCGATGTGGGCGTCCACCAGGATGGGCTGGTCCACGTGTCCGCCCTGGCCAACCACTTTGTGGCGGATCCACGTGAGGTGGTGAAGTCCGGCCAGGTTGTCCGCGTGAAAGTCCTGGAGGCCGATCCGGAACGCAAACGGATCTCGCTGACCTTGAGGCTCGACGACGAACCGGCCGGCGCCGCCACAGGTTCAGGGCGTCGCGGCCCAGGCGCTGAAAAGACCGAGCGCGGCGGTAAGGCTGAGCAGCCCGGGAAGCCTGAGCAGCCCGGAAAGGCTGGGCAGCCCGGAGAGGCTGGGCGGGGCGGACGTCCGGACCGCCAGCAACCGGGAAGGCAGGCACGCGGGACGGGTGGTGGCCGGCCGGCTCCCAAACCCGAGCCGGTCAACACGGCAATGGCCGAGGCACTCAGGAAGGCCGGACTGGGCAAGTAGGCACGCCCTGCACGTATTTCAAGGCCCACGGGTGACCGTTGGTGGGGCTTTTGGCGCGGGTGGGTTTTCTGCAAGGGTGGAGTATGACGTATTTCCTGGAGTACACCGTTCCTGCCGCCCCCGGCGATGCTGGCTTCGAGTTCCCGCATGACGAGATCAACGCCGGCACTACCGTCCCGCTGACGCAGACGGACGCCGAAGTGGTGCATACTCCTGCCCTCCCGGCCCGCACGGGCATTTTGGGCGCCACCGTGCCGGAGGCGAAGCTCGAGGCTGAGCAGTTGATTTCCCATAGCCGTGCCTCGGAAGCGTCCCTGTACTACGATCCGTCCAACTCCCTGCAGGCGGGCGTCGGCACCCTGGTTAGCACTTTCAGCGAAGGCCAGGGCTGGCAGGATCTTCAGGACACCGGCTTCTAGTCGGCACCCACCAGGCCGGGCCGGCCGAACCTTGTCCGCACCCCAGGGGAATAGAGAACCGACTCCGGTGCTCCGCTGACGCCGATTCCTGCAGCGCCCACCAGCCCATCGGCGAACCCGTGGAGGTCCGCTGCAAACAGCGGCCAGGGATTATGCGTGTTGGGGATATAGGCGGTTCTTCCGAAGAAGCGGCCATGCATGCCGAACCTGGCGGTCAGGAAAATGGATAACGGGTCAGCGGCTGCGGTATCCAGGTGCGGAATGACCGCGAAGTTGCTGCTGGCGGCCGTGGCGCCGAACCGGCGCACGGAATAGCCCAACGGAAAATCATCCGTGCTGCGGGCTGGCCCGGACCGGCTTAACGCGTGCTGCGGATCGCCGTCTCCGGGGAAGGCCGGCCAGTGCCGGATTCGCGACCATACATACGGAATTCCGGCCGCCCTGGTTGCCAGGACCACCGGCAGCCGGTTGGCGTCCAGGCTCAGGAACACCACCCCGCGGGTCCCGTCCGGCCCGCGTGAGTAGAGCCGGACGTTGACCTCGTTGAAGCTGCCCAGATACGGAATGCCCGGGCCGCTCCCAAGCCCGGCTTGTTCCATCCGGAATCCGATGAGACCAACCCAGGAACTACCGTCGAACACATCCGGCCGTACTCCTGCGGGCATGTATCGGGCCGCCACCGACTCCGGAATGCGCCAGTGGAGGAAGATCGCGTCCAGCCATCGTTGGTCAGAGAACACCGGCGCGGGCAGCCCGGGCGGCCGCGGCCAGAGTCCGGCTGCAGATGATGTCGCCTTCATCTCCACTCCTTCGCTGCGCCGGATCACCCAGCTTCTGGCCGCACGGCTGTTGCACCCTTTAGTTCAGCGGACGCGTGTTCTCCGGAAGCTGGCCGCCAGCAAGGAGGCTGGCCGCAGCGTCACTCAGTGCAGTCAGGGCGACCCGCTGTGTCCACGGACCGTACGAGATGCGCGCGACGCCCAGTTCCTGGAGCTTGGCCGGCGGCAGGGACCCCGGAACGTTGATGACCGAGACCTTGTTCCAGCCGATGCCCTCCACCAGCGCGGCGACTGTGGGTTCGTCCAGCAGTCCGGGGACGAAGACGGTGGTGGCGCCTACGTCCAGGAACGCCTTGCCCCGGGCTATGGCATCCGCCAGAACCTCGTCGCGGTTCCGGTCCCCGGCCTTGAGGAAAGCATCGGTCCGGGCATTCAAAACGAAGTCGACTCCCTCTGTGGAGCCTGCGTGGACGGCTGCCGACATTTGGTTGACTGCGTCTGTAAGCGGCCGCATCTGGTCCTCGATATTCGCTCCGACCACGCCAACTCCAATCGCCCGGCGTACTGTTTCGCCCGGATTTCCATAACCGGATTCGAGATCGGCGCTCACCGGCAGGTGGGTGGCAGCCGCTATGCGGCCCACGAAGTCGATCATCTCGCCGACGGGAATGTTCTCGCCGTCCTCGTAGCCGAGCGACGCTGCGATCGAGTGGCTGGCGGTGGCCAGGGCGGTGGTGCCTGGGACATCCGTGATGACTTTCGCGGTTACCACGTCCCACACGTTGACCACTTGAAGGATCTCAGGTGCCTCATGAAGGCGGAGCAACTCGGATGCTTTGGCGCGGGTGGATTCAGTCATGGCTGAAGCCTAACGGACGGGGTCACCGCCTCCGGCGGTGCGGGGAGAACGGTGCTCGCCCCGGGCAGGGAGCCAGCCTTATCCCGCGGGGGCGTCGGCGCCGGAACGGGCAGCGGCCGGGTCCTTCTGCCACGGCCAGCGTCCGCTGATTTCCAGTTCCAGCGAGAAGCTGAGGAATGTCCTGATCAGCACGATGATGGCCAGTACACCGACGCTTTCAAACGTCGGGGTCACGGCAACGGTACGGATGATATCGGCAGCTACCAGCAGTTCCAGGCCCAAGAGGATGGACCGGCCCAGCAACTGGCGGTAGGACCGGTAGAAACCCAGCTTGCCTGCTCCGGGTGGGAGCTGCCGCGGCTGGTGGCCGCGCAGTGCCAGCGGGAGGGCTACCACGGCCCCGGCCACCATGACGGCAACCCCCGCGAAGTCCACCAGCTGCCCCGCTGCCTTAATGATCTGCCGAAATTCCATGCCCTGCCTCGTCCCGGGCCAGGCGTGCCGCGTCCGGCCTGGCAGTGACCAGGGAACGGCGGCGCCCGTTATGGATGGCGAACACCGTTTCCCGCAATAACGTCCCTGTACCCTTCCCTGAAGGTGGGAAACGTGAAGGTGAATCCGGTGCTGCTGAGGAGGCGGTTGCAGCAGCGCTTGTTGCCCCCGCGGGCCGGACCTGCGTCGCCAACCGGCGGCGATGGCTGCCCCAGTTCCTCCGCAAGGAACCGCAGTACTGTCCCCAGGTCTGCGCAGTCGTTGTCCACGCCCACGTAGACAGGCGCAGGTGCTGCTTCCATCGTGGCCAGGTGGACGATGGCGGCCGCGGCGTCGTCACGGTGGATGCGGTTGGTGTAGCGCACGTCCTCGGGGATGACCGCGGACTGCGTCCGTACCTGGTCGATCAGCCGGGTCCGGCCCGGTCCGTAGATGCCGCCCAGTCTCAGCGCTGTGCCGGAAGTGCTGGTTCCGGCGAGCCGGGTCTGCAGCAGGTCCTCCGCCTCCAGCAGCACCCGTCCTGAGAAGCCGGCAGGTTCCGGCTGCGTGGATTCATCCACCCAGCCGCCGGCTGCGTCGCCGTAGACGGCGGTTGAGGATACGAACAGGATCCTGTCCGGTGCCACCTGGTCGCGCTCCAGCGCGTCGAGGACGTTTGCCACACCGCGTACATACGCAGCGCGGTATGCCTCCTCGGTAGGGGAGTCGGCAGCAACAGCAATGACGACGGCGGTGGTGTCCGCCGGGACCGGCGGCAGGTCCGGCGATCCCAGGTCCGCCGCGGCGCCTTCGATATGTGCCGGCAGCTTGCCGGGGGTCCGGCGCCACCCCACGACCCTGTGGCCCAAAGCAGCGAAACGGAGCCCTGCCTCGGTGCCCAGGTCACCGCAGCCCGCCATAAGGATGGTCATTGGTTACGGTGCCTCCACCGGGAAGAAGGCGCGCGGGTCCTGCAGGAGGGCGGGGTAAGCGAACGCAGAACGGTCGATAATTTCCAGGACCTCAAAATTCCTGCCGAACCGGCCATCGTCAAGCGTGATGGGCCGGCCCACCACGTGTCCCACCGCGAACCTGGACCCGTTCTCGAACGGAACGGCAACGGGCGTCTTTCCGGGAAGGGTCCGGAACGCCTCTTCCTGCGCAAGCCGCTTGCGGGTGGGCTTCTTGGCCTGCGGCTTCGGGGGCGCCTTCTTGGGGGCGCGGGAAGGACGGCGGGACCCGTCGTGCACGTAGACAGGGGAGTACCCGTCATCCCCGCCGGCCATGGCTGCCGCCTCGGCAGCCTTCCGGTTCACAGGCGGCAGCGCCACCGTGCTGAGCGACTGGGGATCGACCTCGTCGTACGGCTCACGGAGGATCCACAGGATGTCCCCCTCAGGTTCCTGCGGGAGGAACTCGTGGCGCGGCTCCGGCCAGACGTAGTCCATGTCCGGAATCGCGTCAGCGAAGACAGGCGTGTAGAACTTGGGTTCCTTGTGGACCAGCTTGGACCGGTGGCTGAGGTGGAAGTCGGGGTCTCCGAGCCACGGCGGCATGACAATCTTCGCTGCATAGTCGGGGTGCGCCGCCTGCGGGGCGAACTCGGCGATGTTTGCACGGGTGTTGTCGGGGTGGCCCCGTTCGATCCATTCATCCACCATGGCCAGCCCATACATGGTGAGCGCGGGCACGTGGCCCATCCACATCCGGATCGCAGGGTGCGTCTGCCAACCGTAGCCGGGAATCACCAGGGCGCGGAGGGTCTGCAGCGCTTCAACCCGCTGCTTGCCCAGCCGTGCAGTGTCCAGGGCTTTGGCGCTTTGGCGGAAGTCAGGGTATGGGAGGAAGGTTTGCATCTATTCAGTCTGACGGCATGCGGCGGATGTTCCAATTGCAGTGCGCAGGACCACATACGGCATCGCGCGCTGTCCAAATAGTGGACGCATACATACGGCTCCCAGGTTAAACCACTAAGATCGCCGCAACCACCCCCGCGTTTTGGAAGCCCTCTCATGACATTTACATCAGACAAAGCCGTCAACCATGTCCCCGCCTCCCTGCCCAGGTACGGGCAGATGCTGGGCCCTGAAGCCCAGGGAATCCTGGTTCTTGACGAATTCACCATCGATCCCGCCGCGGCCCGGAAGGATCAGCACCGCTTCCGGGATGGCATGGCGACCGTCGCCAGGACGGTCCGCCGGATTGCTGCCCTCCGGGTGGTGATCGCGCTCGTGGCCATCGGCAACCTGCCGCTCTTCCTGCTCTCCAGCGGCTGGTGGATTTACGGTGTTTCGCTCACCCTCGTTGTGGGCGTCCACACGGCCGTGACGCTGCTCAACCGGCACGAGCCTCGGCTCAAGCAGCGCTCCGCCCTTGAACTGCATATGCACCGCGAACGGAGCGCCAACTACCGCAAGGTCCGGGACGCCGTGAAGTACATGATCGACACCCCCAGCCGGATGAACGAACACCTCTACCTGGAGCTGCTCGCGGTAAAGCGGGTTGCCCTGAACCTTGCGCACGGCACCGTCGCACTGCTGGACACCAGTGACGAATCTGCCTGGAAGGTGCGGATCGTCCGCGAGCTGCCCGCCAACTGATATCGCGGCCCTGACCGCCTCCTGCGGCAGGGACGAAGGAATTAAGGAACGACGCCGGCACATCCCTTGTGGGGTGTGCCGGCGTCGTCTTTTGGTCAACGGAATTTGTCTATCGCCGACCTGTCTATGTCGCCTGTGAAAGGCGCGGCGGCCGCAGCCGCTGGTGGAATGTCCCCAGGTGTTATGCCGGGAGCTGGATGACCTGTCCCTCGAAGACGAGGTTCGGATCGGAAATGGTATCCAGGTTCGCGTCCGCGAGGTGCTGCCAGCCGCCCTGGATGCCCAGCTTGTCGGCAACGATGCTCAAGGTATCCCCGGCCTGCAGGGTGTAGGTCTCACCGCTGAGGGGAACCGAGGTTGCGTGCCGCGGCGCCGGAGCCTGCTTGGCCGGCGCACTCTGCACCTGAACGCTCTGCGCGGGGGCAGCCTGGACGGGTGCGCTCTGAACGGGTGCGCTCTGGACCGGGGCCCCGCCGCCACCGCTGAGGCCGAGCTGTGAGGCGCAGGACGGCCAGGCGCCCCAGCCCTGGGATGCCTGGACCCGCTCGGCTACAGCGATCTGCTGTTCACGGCTGGCGTTCTCCGGGGAGCCGGTTCCGCCGTAGGCTGACCAGGTGCTGGAGGTGAACTGCAGGCCGCCGGAGAATCCATTGCCCGTGTTGATGGACCAGTTGCCGCCGCTCTCGCACTGCGCGAGTGCATCCCACGTGGACGTGGTGGTGGCTGCGTTGGCCGCCGTGGCGGAAAGTGCCAAACCTGCCGCGGAGACGGCGGCCAGGGTGACTCCGCGGCGTGCGGCAGTACGGAATTTGGTGTTTTTCATTATGGTGATGCTCCTGAAGGCCACCAGCGCTGCTTCCGTCCCCGGAGATCGTCGCGCCACTGCCCGCCCCTGACGAATAGAGGTCACTGTCGGCTGCTGCCGCTGGGCAGTTCTGGTGAAGGCAGCACCGGGCAATCAAAAAGCCCGCCTGGCGGGCATGTATTTCACGCTAGGTCATCGTTTGGGTGTTATCAAATCGAGATTCCGGCAGGCGGGGCGCCGTGGTGCTCGCGGCCCCGTGTTCGCGGGAAGGTATCCGGCCCGCATTGCTGGAAGGCACAAACCCGGGAGGGGCACTATCCTGACCGGATGGACAACTTTGCCGGCAGCAGCAGCATGCCCGAAAACGAAACGGATCCTGCGGAACCCGCGGTCCCTGCCCAGCCCCTCCCGGTGGCTGAACTTCACCTGCATATCGAAGGAACGCTGCAGCCGGAGCTCATCTTTGCCCTGGCCGGGCGCAACGGCATTGTGCTGCCGTACTCGGGCCTGGACGAACTCCGCGAAAAGTACGAGTTCACCGACCTCCAGTCCTTCCTTGACCTCTATTACGCCAACATGGCCGTGCTGCAAACCGAGCAGGATTTCGCGGACATGACCCGCGCCTACCTGGAGCGGGCCGCCGCCGCCGGTGTCCGGCACGCGGAAATCATGATGGACCCGCAGGCCCACCTTTCGAGGGGGATTCCCCTCGAAGCGTGCGTCAGGGGCGTTGCCTCGGTGCTGGCCACGTCGGAGCAGGACTACGGAATTTCCACCATCCTGATCGCAGCCTTCCTGCGGGACCTGCCGGAGGATTCCGCACTGGAGGTCCTCGACGGGCTGCTGGCCATGGATGCACCCATCGGCGCCATCGGCCTGGACTCAGCCGAAGTTGGAAACCCGCCATCGAAGTTCGAGCGGCTGTACGCGAAGGCGCGCGAAGCGGGGCTGCGGCTAACGGCGCACGCCGGGGAGGAGGGCCCGGCGTCGTACATCACCGAGGCCCTGGACATCCTGGGCGTGGAGCGGATCGACCACGGCATCCGCTGCATGGACGATCCCGACCTGGTGGAGCGCCTCGTGGACGCCCGGACCCCGCTGACAGTCTGCCCGTTGTCCAACGTCCGGCTGCGGGCCGTCGACACCCTGGCCGACCATCCCCTGCCTGCGATGCTCGCTGCGGGACTTAACGTCTCCGTCAACTCCGATGACCCTGCCTACTTTGGCGGCTATGTGGATGACAACTTCGCCCAGCTCACCGCCGCCTTTGACCTCTCCGATTTCGACAGGGCCCGGCTGGCGGCGAATTCCATTCATTCCTCCTTCGCCTCGGAGGAGCGGAAGGCGGAGCTGCTGGCCGAGTTGAATGGCCGGGAAGTGTCCGACTGACAGTCGCTGTGTCGGGCGCGACAGCCGGGCTTCGGGGCCGGGTAAACTGGTCCCGCAGGCGTGTCCGGGAGTGCGGTGCGGCACCCATGCCGGCGCTCAAAAGGGTTATGCAGACAGCCCTTACCCGAGACCTCAGCCTCACTTGCGGCCTAATCCGCTTCACAGTCGGTCACGACACGCAGAGTTAACCAATTAAAGTCGCGCGATTTAACGGGCAGTTGGCAAGATGCCTAAGACCGATCGCTTTTATATAAGGGGAATCATGGCCAAGTCCACCGCAGAAAACACCTACCTTCGACTCAAGACCGTGCTGGATGTCCTGACCGAAGGCGTGTGGTCCGGTGATGCCCTGAACGCCGGCCAGGTGCTGGCGGAAGCGACGGCCCGGGTGCCGTTCAACGAGCACGAGGCGGAACTTCTCAGCGGCGGAATCCCGCGCGGGCACAAGACCCTCACCTCGGCCACTGCCAAGCTGGTCAAGGCAGGCTGGCTGATCAAGGGCCGCTCTGGCTGGACCATCACCGAGGACGGCATGCGCGCCACGGTGGCCTTCCCAGACGCCGACTCCTTCGCCGCAGCGCTCGACGCCGGCACTCCGGTCCCTGCGGACACGCCGGTTCCCACGGCTCCCAAGGGTTTTGTCCGCCCGGTCTCCGCCGCCGCAGCAACGCTGCAGGTCCCGGCCACGGAGGAAGCTCCGAAGAAGGCAGCCAGGAAGGCTCCCGCCAAGAAGGCCGCCTCCGCCGTGGG
Organism: Paenarthrobacter sp. 22069; assembly: GCF_052046035.1. Lineage (NCBI taxonomy): Bacteria > Bacillati > Actinomycetota > Actinomycetes > Micrococcales > Micrococcaceae > Paenarthrobacter > Paenarthrobacter sp. 22069. The sequence goes on from NZ_JBQEQF010000011.1 coordinate 119,844, forward strand.
CAAGGCAGCCAAGGCCATCGAAGACGCCGTCGAGCCTGTGGTCAAGGCCGTCCGCAAGAAGTCGGCGGCCAAGGACAAGGCTGAGACTGCACCTGCTGCGTCTGCCGCGGCAGAACGGTTCGAGGACGCGGACGTGGAAACCCTGCCGCAGCCGGAGGCTGTTGCCGTGGCCGGTGACTTCAACACCATCCTGGGCGCGCCCGAGAACTGGGCACCGCAGTACGACGAAGCCCAGATGGAGTTCGACTTCCTGGATCAGCTCTGGAAGAAGAGCGCTGAACTGCCCGCCGGGTTCTACACCTTCAAGATTGCGCTGAACCGCTCCTGGGCTGAGAACTACGGCGCTTTCGGCACCTTCGATGGGCCCAACCACGAACTGCACCACGCCGGTGGCACGGTGACAATCCGCTACAACCACGCCACCCGCGACATCACCATCAACTAACGGTTTGTCCTCTACCCAACCGGGTAGCGCCAACCGCCGTTTTGGAGGTTCGAAACGGCAGTTGCTGCTACCCGGTTGGGACGGGGCGACAGGTCCAGGAGGAGCCGCATGGGCAGGCATGAACGCCCGGCAGTGGATGACCCGGGGCAGGAAGCCGTGCGGCTGGACGCCCGGGTGTACGGGATGGTCCAGGGAGTCGGCTTCCGGTACTGGACCATGGGCACGGCGGAGGAGCTTGGGTTGTCCGGTGAGGTGCGAAACCTCGACGACGGCTCGGTATCCGTTGTTGCCGAGGGCCCTGGGCCGCAGGTCCGCAAACTCCTGGACTGGTTGAACTCTGACCGGACGCCCGGCCGGGTGGAACGGGTGGACGACTCACTGACACAGCCCAGCGGTAGCTTCCGCGGCTTCCGCGTCCGCTGACGCCTAATCCCGCCCCGTGCGGACCCACGCCTGGTCCCGTGGGCTGAGGCCGATGAAAGCGCCGAGCTCCTCGAGGGCCGCGGGCTTGTGCGGCATGTAGCTGGTGAGGTCGGGGGACCGGATGATCACGGCACGCCACTGCCCGCGGGACACCGCCACATTGATGCGGTTCCGGTTGAGCAGGAACTCCGCGCCGCGTGGGGCCTCTGACACAGCCGAGCAGGCCATCGACACCAGCACCACCGGAGCCTCCTGGCCCTGGAACTTGTCCACCGTGCCCACCCGGACCTCCGGCAGTCCGGCCTCCGCCAGATGCCTGCGGATCAGGTGGACCTGCGCGTTGTAGGCAGCCACCACCAACATGTCCTGCTGCTCCAGCGGGCGCGGCTCCAGGCCCGGGCCGCAGGTCCACTTCAACCCCAGGTGGCGGCGGACCTGGCGCACCACTTCCTCGGCTTCTTCCGTGGACGCCGTGGTGTTGCCGCTGTGGTCGACGAACACAGTTTCCACGCCTGGCGGCAGCTCCCCAAGTTTGCGCAGGGACGCCGCAGGAGCCGACTTCAGCTTCCCCTCGTAGCTGAGGGTCGACACCGCGCGGCATAATTCCGGATGCATTCGCCAGGTATCGGCAAGGAAGTAGCCGAGGGCCGGGGGAAGGGTGGCGTGTCCTGCCGCGAGCCAGCCCAGGGCAGACTCATCGACGGGTTCCGGATGGGCGCCCTGGGTGACCTGCGGGAGCTGTTGCGGGTCACCCAGCAAGAGCAGCCGTGTCCCCGCCCGGCTCACGGCCAGCGTGTTGGCCAGCGAGAACTGGCCCGCTTCGTCAATGACCAGGAGATCCAGGGACCCGGGAGGCACTTCCTTACCGGTCATGGTCCATGCCGTACCGCCGACCAGGCAGCCGCCGGGGGAGGAGAGCAGGCGGGCCACATCGCCTTCCGCCGTGAGCGTCCACGGAACAGGGTGGGGTGCGGCCAGTTTCTTACCCACCTGCTCTGCGTCCACCCCGCCGGTTTCGATGGCGCGGCAGAGCAGGTTTTCCACCACGTTGTGTGACTGGGCCACCACACCAATTTTCCAGCCCTTTGCCACCAGCCGGCCAATGACGTGCGCGCCCACGTAGGTTTTGCCCGTCCCCGGAGGCCCCTGGACGGCAAGGTACGAGCGGTCCAGGTCCAGCAGCGATTCTGCAATGGCGCCGGCATAATCTGCGGCGCTGTCGTCACCGTGCCGGACGGGCGCCGGTCCCGGGAGGGAACGGAACCGCGGCGGCAGCTTGCGCAAAATGTCCACGCCCGGCTGTGCGGGCAGCGACGGTACGGAGGCGCCAACGGCGCGGGCAATGTCCCTGATCGAGGCTTCGATACTTGCCGTTGCCAACGGCTGGTCCTCGGTCAGCGCCATGGGGAAGTGGGGATATGCGGCAACCTTCCCCGTTTCCCGTTCCGCGATGGTGACCAGATGTTCCGGGCTGTCCTGCGCCGGCTCGAGCCCGTTGATCCTGGTGCCGAACGTGTAGGCCCTGGTCCCCGGAACAGCTGCAGGGTTCATTCCGTCGGGACCCGGCGCGTCGTACAGCCGGCACCAGGTGGAGTCCGCACGGAAGTCGGAGCCCTCGGTCATGGTGCCGCGGAGTTTCAGGACGCGGGTGCGCATCCGTTCCCTCGGCTTGGCCAACGCCCAGTCGGAAACCACTTCCGCGGATGACACAACAAACACGTTCCTCTGGTCGGACCAGCTCTCCAGCGGGGCCTCGACCCGGTCGAAGTGCTGCCACCAGAACTGTTTGCGTTCGCGGCGGTGGTATCCGGTAGCGGCGGCCACCATGGCGATGGCACGTTCATCGTTGGTCCAGGGCCGGTTGTCCGGCAGGCCGGCAAGGAATTGGCGCAGCCTGGCGTGTTCGGGGGACTCTTCACTGCCGGGCGCGTCGTCGTCCTCATCGGGAAGTCCGGCGGACCGGTCAGGGCAGTGGGCGGCGGGAGCGGCAACTCCAGGATGGCCGGGAGCGGAGCCGGCTTTCTGTCCCGCCTCCATCAACCAGTCGCGAAGGCGCAGCGTGGAGAGGCAGTCGTAGCGGTTGTAGTCGGAAATCGAGGCCAGGATGGTGTCGGCTTCTTCCCGCCGTCCCTCGTCGCGGGCGGCACAGTAGGCGGCGTAGGCCACCACCGAGGCGCCGGCATCCTTGACGTCCCCGGACCGGAGGTTGTCACCCATGTACAGCGGTTCGAGCTTCTTGATGGAGTACGACGCTTCGGAGATGCGGATGGAATGCCGCACGGTGGCGTACAGGTCCACCAGCAGCCCCTGCCGGAGCCAGTCGTCCACGGTGTCCTCGCCGGCCTGGTGGGCGAGGGACAGGTTCCGCAGCGCCGTCTTTTCGTATGAGGCGTAGTGGTAGACATGCATGTCCGGGTACCGGGCCCGCCGCTTCTCCACGTATTCCAGGAAGTCCAGGAAGGCGCGGCGTTCCCCGGACCGGGAGTGTGCCCAGAACGGGCGGAATACGGGGTCGCCGTCGGCGCCCGCAGCGGGGGCTTCGATGACGCCGAAGAGGTACTCGATGCCCCACGCCCCGGTGGCGGGATCCTGCCAGAGGGGGTCACCCTCGAAGTCAAAGAAGATGTCGCCCGGGCTCGGGGCGGGCAGTGATCCGATCGTGTTGTCCGGAAGCACCGTGTAGGCGACCGTGTGGGGCTGGCCGTCCTTGCTGAACGTCCGCGAGCTGGCCGGCTGGTCCAGCCCCAGCTGCATCCGCGCCTGGGCACGAAGCCGTGCGACGGAATTCTTCGCCTCGGCGGCGGGCAGGGCAGCCAGGTCATCGATAGTCCTGATCCGGGCTGCGTGAAGCTTCCGCCGCTGGACAACGGACATGCCTGCCACCATCAACAGGTCCCGGTGCAGCCTGACCTGCTCGGCGCAGTAATCGCACCGCCCGCAGTGCACGATGCCGGGCTGTTGCCACTGCACCGGTGCCTCGGCAGCCCGGTGGTTCGCTGTGAGCTGGCGGAAGCGCCGGCGCCGTTCCCGGAAGACGGGCAGCAGGTCCGGCAGCGAGTGGGTGCTCCGCAGCCAGTCCTCGCCGACGCGGGTGCCCAGCACCAGCGTGACCACGGGGGAGGGCTCCAGTCCCATGCCGATGAGCTGGTCGCCGTAGGCGGCAAGCTGCAGGAGCGCCCCCACCTTGGCGTGCCGGGCAAGCTTGGTGTCCCACACTTCGTACCGGCCAGGGTTGCCCGTACCGGCAGCCTCATTCACCAGGAAATCCGCGTAGCCAAGGAATTCGCCGTCGAAGAAGGTGGCCTGGAAGACGACGTCGGCGCCGGACCTCAGGGCGAGCTCGGTTTCGGCGTGCCTGGCCTGCAGGTCGCCGCGCAGGGTGGGGCCACGCTCCAGTGAGTAGACGCCTGCCCCGCGGCTTGCATCCCACTCGCCGTACTTCGCCACCAAACTGGCAAGGACGGTGCGCTCGTGCCGGTCACCGAGCTCACCGGCGCGCTTTTGCATTTCGTCGACGGGGAACTCCGGTTTGGGAGACCGTCCAAGCTTTTCGTCGAGGACCCGGAGCGTGCGGTACTCACACTCGGATGCAGCCACCAGGTCGCTGGCCGAAAACACCAGGTCCGGCGGGGCGACGGACCCGGCATCAGCGCCGGGGGAATCGAGCAGAAACACGGGGCCTCCCGAACTGTTCGCGGGCCTGGGACGTTTCCCCGGCCTGGCTCAAACGTAGCAAGAGGGACTGACGAAGCTGCATGTTCCCCTGCCGGGGCTTCCTGTCCTGGCGTGGCGGCCGGGCTGTCAGGCCAGGCGTGCCACGCTGCGCCGCGACGGGCGGCGCGCTTCGCCGTCGGAAAACAGTTCCGGCGTTGCTTCCTGGATCCGCTGGACATCTTCGAAGACGGCACGGAGATGGAGGCGCAGGCTGCTGTCCGCATCCGGGAGGTTGTTGGCTTCCAGTGCGTCGACAACGGCGGTGTGCTGCTCGATCAGGGTGGACACGGGCCGCGTGTCCAGCAGGCTCATCCGGCGTGCCCGGTCCAGGTGCGCCTTGGCGGAGTTGACGGCCGCCCAGGCTGATTCATGTCCCGCAAGGCGCAGGAGTTCGCGGTGGAAGTCTTCGTCCAAACGGAAGAATTCCTCCACGTCGTCCTTGGCGTCCGCCTCGCACTGGGCCTGCAGGATGTTCCGCAGTCCGGTGATGCCGTCGCTGTCAACGGCAAGGTCGCGCAGCGAGGCGCACTCGATGGCTTCCCGGACGAACTGGGCTTCCGAGACGCGCCCCAGGTCTACAAGGGAGACGAACGAGCCGATCTGCGGGAACACCTGAACCAGGCCCTCCTCACGGAGCAGGATGAGGCTTTCGCGGACCGGAGTGCGGCTGACCCCCAACTCCTGGGCCAACTCGTTCTCCGACAACGGCTCACCCGGGGGCAGCTGCAGCGAAATGATCCTGCGCCTGAGTGTTTCAAGCGTTTGGTCGCGCACCGAAAGCCGGGGGGAAGCGCCTCTTTTGTCCATTGCCATGGGACCAGTCTAGCCGGTTGACACACTAGAATGGTAGTGCTTGTATGGTAGTAGAAATCGACGTGCTGCCCGTCACTCCTTCCCCTGGAGTCGACATGGCGGACCCCAGCTTTTCCGCTGTCCACATCCCTCCAAACGCTCTCCCCTTCGACAGCATCACCTGCAAAGGAGCAACTGATGACCGAAAGCATTGCGCCGCCAACCAGCAGCCAGGCCGAAGCCCGCAACACCCGGGACCTGGCCAAAGTAGCCGCCTCGGGGTGGCTCGGCACCGCCATGGAATTCATGGACTTCCAGCTGTATTCCCTGGCCGCAGCCATTGTCTTCAACAAGATCTTCTTCCCGGACGTCAGCCCCGTGATCGGGCTCATTGCCGCCATGGCAACCTACGGGGTGGGCTACGTGGCCCGCCTGTTCGGCGCTGTCTACTTTGGCCGGATGGGTGACCGGATCGGCCGCAAGAAGGTCCTCTACATCACCATCGCCCTGATGGGTGCCTCTACCACCCTGATCGGTGTACTCCCCACCTACGCCATGATCGGCATCTGGGCGCCGATCCTGCTGGTGGCGCTGCGGCTCATCCAGGGCTTCGGCGCCGGCGCGGAAATCGCAGGTGCAACCGTCATGCTCGCTGAGTTCGCCTCGGCCCGCCGTCGCGGCCTTATCTCGTCCCTGGTCTGCCTGGGAACGAACTCCGGCACCCTTGGCGCTTCGGCTCTGTGGGCCATCCTCGCGGCGTCTCTCTCGCAGGAAGACCTGCTGAGCTGGGGCTGGCGCATTCCCTTCCTGGCGAGCTTCGTGATCATGCTGTTCGCCGTCTGGATCCGGCGCTCCATCAAGGAAAGCCCCGTCTTCGAACAGCGTGCCGACGTCGTGGACGGCGTGGCCCTGACGAAGGACAGGATCAAGACCGCCGCAAAGGCACCCGAACTGGCCGGGACCAGCACCATCGAAGCCGCCCTGCACCAGAAAAAGGGCAAGTCGTTCCTGATCGCACTGGGCCTGCGCTTCGGCCAAGCCGGTAACTCCGGCCTGGTACAGACCTTCCTGGTGGGCTACCTCGCCACCGTCCTGCTTACGGACAAGACGGTGGGCACCAACGCCATCATGTACGGTTCCCTCCTGGGCTTCGTCACTATTCCCGTGGTCGGTCTCCTCGGTGACCGCTTCGGCCGTCGTCCCCTCTACCTGGCCCTCAGCGCCCTGACTGCGGTGTACGCCATCCCGATGATGCTGATGATCACCAGCGGCAACACCGCACTGATCACCATCGCCATGGTGGTGGGCCTGAACCTCGGAGTGCTCAGCCTCTTCGCGATGGAAAGCGTCACGATGGCCGAGTTCTTCGGAGCCCGCACCCGCTTCACGCAGCTTGCCCTCGCCAAGGAAATCGGCGGCATCCTGGCCACCGCGATCGGGCCGCTGCTGGCAGCGACCCTGACCGCCGTCACCGGACACTGGTGGCCGCTGGCCGCCATGCTCATCGGTTACTCGCTGATCACCCTGGTATCGGCCGCCGTTGGCCCCGAGGTCCGCGGCCGCGACCTGGTCCGCCTCGAGGACGCGGTATGAAAGCTGTCGTGGTCCACGGCGCCAACGACCTCCGGATCGATGACCGGCCGGAACCGGTCGCCGGGCCAGGGGAAGTAGTGCTCGACGTCGAATGGGGCGGCATCTGCGGAAGTGACCTTTCGTACTGGCGCCACGGAGCGTCAGGGACGGCGGCGCTGAAGTCACCGCTGGTCCTGGGCCACGAAGTGGCAGGCCGGATCGCAAAGCTGGGCGCCGGCGTCGAACATCTCCACGTGGGCCAGCCCGTGACGGTGCACCCGGCCGAATTCGTGGGTGACGGCGTTATGCCGGAGCGCCTGCGGGGCCGGACCAACCTCTACCCACAGATCCGGTACTTCGGCTCGGCGGCGTTCGACCCCCACACCGACGGCGGCTTCAGCGAACAGAAGCTCGCCAAGGCATCCCAGGTCCGTCCCCTTCCCGACGGCGTGGACACCCTCCGCGGGGCACTTGCGGAACCGCTCGCCGTCGCCATGCACGCGGTAAGCCGGGCGGGCAGCCTGCGGGGCCGGGACGTGCTGGTCAACGGTGCCGGACCCATCGGGTCGCTGGTCACCGCGGCCGCCAAATTTGCCGGGGCACGGACCGTTACCGCCACCGACATCAGCGACGCGTCCCTTCGGATTGCCAAGGCCATGGGCGCGGACGAGGTAATCAACGTTTCGGACAATCCCTTGCCCGCTGACGTGGAGCTCGTCTTCGAGGCCACCGGGATCCCGGCAGTCCTGGGCGGAGTCCTGCGGGCCACGGCCCGCGGCGGCACGCTCGTCCAGGTGGGCAACCTGCCCGGTGCCCCGGCGGCCTCGGTCCTGGGGGACCTCGTCACCCGGGAAATCGCCTGGATCGGGTCCTACCGGTTCGTGGACGAAATCACCGATGCTTTGCAGGCCATGAAGGACGGCCTGGACGTCTCGCCCGTCATCACCCACAAGTTCGGCATCGACGACGCGCAGAAGGCCATGCAGACCGCCGCGGACCCGGCCGCCGGCAGCAGCAAGGTCATGCTCCACCTCTCCTGACCCAACTGACTGGCAGTAGATGTCGTTCTGAGCCCTCAAAACGACATCTACTGCGACCTACTTGCACATCCACCATTTGAAGGACTCCCCAGTGAAGATCACCGACGCACGGGTGGTGGTTTCGTCGCCCGGACGGAACTACGTGACGCTCGTTATTGAAACCGAGGACGGCATCACCGGCATCGGCGACGCCACCCTCAATGGCCGCGAGCTGGCCGTCGCGTCCTACCTCAGCGAGCACCTCTGCCCGCTCCTGATCGGCCGCGACGCCCGCCGCATCGAGGACGCCTGGCAGTACTTCTACAAAGGCGCCTACTGGCGGCGCGGCCCGGTGACCATGACGGCAATCGCCGCCATCGACGTCGCGCTCTGGGACATCAAGGGCAAGGCCGCCGGCATGCCGGTCTACGAACTCCTGGGCGGAGCGGCGCGCGAGGGTGTCATGGTCTACGGGCACGCCAGCGGCAGCACCCTGGAGGACCTCAGCGCCGACTTCCAGCACCACCTGGACCTCGGTTACAAAGCCATCCGCGCGCAGGCCGCCATCCCCGGACTGGACAAGACGTACGGCATCGCGCCGGTGGACGGGAAGCTGTACGAACCGGCCAGCAGCAACGTGCCCCAGGAAGACACCTGGGAGACCACGGCATACCTGGACTTCGCGCCGAAAATGATGGCCCATGTCCGCGGGCAGTTCGGCTACGGCGTGCACGTCCTGCACGACGTCCACCACCGCCTGACCCCCATCGAGGCAGGCCGCCTGGGAGCCTCACTGGAGCAGTACCGGCCGTTCTGGATTGAGGACCCGACGCCGGCAGAGGACCAGTCCGCGTTCCGGCTGATCCGCCAGCACACCACCACCCCCATCGCCGTGGGGGAGGTGTTCAACTCGATCTGGGACTGCCAGCAGCTCATCACCGAACGCCTGATCGACTACATCCGCACGTCCGTTTCCCACGCCGGCGGCATCACGCACCTACGCCGGATCTTCTCGCTCGCCGACCTGTACGGCGTCCGCTCCGGCTCCCACGGTGCCGGCGACCTATCGCCGGTGTCCTTCGCGGCAGCGCTGCACGTGGACATGAGCATCCCCAACTTCGGCGTCCAGGAGTACATGGGCCACCGGGATCCGGCGGGCGAAGTATTCAAGAGTTCCTACACTTTCAGCGACGGCTACATGCACCCCGGCGACGCACCGGGCATCGGCGTGGAGTTCGACGAGGCAGCGGCCGCACGCTTCCCCTTCGACCCCAAATACCTGCCGGTCAACCGGCGGCTCGACGGATCGGTGCACGACTGGTGAACGCTGCAACAGACAAGCCCTTCGACGTGGTGGTGATGGGGGAGATCCTCGTCGAAGTCGCCACCGACCTGCCCTTCGCCCACGGCGTTCCAGCACAGCTTGGCATCTCCGGTGACGCCCTCAACGTGGCCGCAGCCGCCGCGGCGGCCGGTGCCAGGGTGGGCCTGCTGTCCGTACTCACCGACGATGACCTTGGCCAGGCCATGTCGGCCCGGGTCGCCGAGCTGGGCATCTCCACGGACCTGTTGCTGCACCGCCGCGGTCAACAGGGCGTTTACCTGGTGCACAGCGACCCCGACGGCGAACGCGAGTTCTCCTACGCCCGCAGCGGCAGCGTGGGTTCCACCATGGGACCGGACGACGTCGACGCAACAGTCTTCGCGTCTGCCGGCGCCGTGGTGGCGGGCGGCATCGCCTGCGCCATCTCGACGACGGCACGCGCCGCCGTCGTCAAAGCCGCCTCGCTGGCCCGGCGTTTTGTCTTCGATCCGAACTTCCGGCCCCGGCTCACCACCAAGGAAGAGGCGACGGCGGTCCTCGCCGAACTGGCGCCACAGGCCTTCCTCGTTACCCCCTCATTCCCCGGCGAAACCAGCGCGCTGCTGGGAGCGTCCACGCCGCAGGAAGCGGCCGCCGGGCTCCGTGCGCAGGGCACAGCCAACGTCGCCGTGACCTGCGGTGCTGAAGGAATCCAGCTCGAGTCCGGGCAGGACTCGGTGTGGGTCCCGGCAGTCCCGGCCCCTGCGGTGGTGGACCAGACCGGCGCGGGCGACGCCTTCATAGGGACCCTCACCGCCCGGCTGGTGCTCGGGGACGACTTCAGGACGGCGGCGGGGTACGGTGCCGCGGCGTCATCCCTGGTGGTGGGCGGCAAGGGCGGAACGGGCTTCATCCCCACGTTCGAGCAGACCCGTGCCCACGCCGGGGCGTCCGTCCATGCGGTGGAAGGAGCAGTGTCATCGCACGCCTGAGTTCTTCATCCATTGCCGCTGCCGGCCATCGGGCCCTGTTGCCGCGGGAGAAGCTGCAGCCCGGGATCGTCCACCTTGGCCTCGGTGCTTTCGCCCGCGCCCACACCGCAGTTTTTACCGAGGACGCCATGCTCTCCTCGGGGGACTTCGAGTGGGCAATCGTTGGTGTCACCCAGCGATCGGACACCGTGGCCCGGCAGCTTTCACCGCAGGACGGGCTGTTCACCGTCTCCGAAAGGGGCGGCGGCGCAGCACCTCTGCGCGTGGTTTCGAGCATCGTGGAGGCGATATCCGGCCGGGACCGGCCGCAGGAGGTCGTGGACCGTATTGCTGCGGCGTCCACCAGGATCGTCACCCTGACCATCACGGAAAAGGGCTACCGGTTCGATCCCCGGACCGGCGGCCTGGACCTGGCCGATGACGATGTGCAGGCGGACCTCGCCGGACGCCCCCCGCTCACCGCTGTCGGGCAGATCACCCGCGGGCTGCAGCAGCGCGCCCGCACTGGAGCCGGTCCCGTCACCATCCTTTCCTGCGACAACCTCCCTGCCAACGGTGAACTGACGGGCCGCCTCGTCCACGGGTTTGCCGCTGCCCTTCCTGCTGCCGAGGCGGAACCACTGACCGCCTGGCTGGGACAGAATGTCACCTTCCCCAGCACGATGGTGGACCGGATGGTGCCCGCCACCACGGACGGTGACCTTTCCGCCGTCGAACATGAACTGGGCGTGCGTGACGAAGCCGCCGTGGTGGCCGAGCCCTTCAGGCAGTGGGTCATCGAGGACAACTTCGCGGCCGGCCGCCCCCGCTGGGAGGACGCCGGCGCCCTGTTCAGCGCAGATGTCGCAGCGTGGGAAGCGGCGAAACTCCGGCTGCTCAACGCCAGTCACTCCATGCTTGCGTATCTTGGCCTGGCGGCCGGGAAGGAAACCATCAGCGACGCCGTGACGGTGGAGCCGTTCCGCACCGCCTGCCGGCGCATGATGCTGGAGGAAGCACTGCCCGCCATCACCCTGCCTGCCGGACTGGAGGGCGAACAGTACTGCTCGCAGGTGCTGGAACGGTTCGCTAATCCGGCCCTGGGCCACACCACCGCCAAAGTGGGCAGCGACGGATCACAGAAAATTGGGCTGCGCCTGCTGCCCACCATCAGGGGGAGCCTGGAAGCTGGCCGCGAACCCCGCTGGGCCGCCCTGGCGATTGCCGCCTGGATGCACAGGGTTGCCACCACCCCGCCGGCCGGCCTGGACGACCCGCTGGCCGCCGGGCTCCACGCTGCCCTGCCCGCCACCCGCACCGCCGGGACGGTGGTCCCGGCGCTGCTGGGATTCCGTCCCATTTTTGACCCAAACCTGGCGCAGAACGAACAATTCACGCAACTGCTGCTGCACTGGTACCGCACGCTGGAAGACGGGCCGGAAGGCCTGGGAAACGAGATCAACCATGGCTGACGCAGCCGCCGTCCTGAACACTTCACCGGTCATCCCGGTGGTCACCATCGACGACCCCCAGGACGCTGTTCCGCTGGCCCGGGCGCTCGCCGACGGTGGGGTGGGCATCATCGAGCTCACGCTGCGGACAGAATCTGCGCTGACATCGTTGAAGCTGATCGCCAACGAGGTACCGGAGATCCTGGTGGGTGCCGGGACGATTCTTACGCCCGGACAGGCCGACGCCGCGGTGGCAGCAGGTGCCCGCTTCCTGGTCAGCCCCGGGGTCACCCCCGCCCTGCTCACCTCGATGCTGTCCCTGGACGTGCCGGTGCTGCCGGGGGTGGCCACGGTGGGTGAGGTCATGGCGGTCCTGGAGGCCGGCCTGGACGCGATGAAGTTTTTCCCGGCGGGTCCCGCCGGCGGTCCCTCGTACCTTGCGGCCATCGGCGCGCCGATCCCGCAGGTCCGGTTCTGCCCCACCGGCGGCATCAGCCTGGCCACAGCGCCGGATTACCTCGCGCTGCCCAACGTGGCCTGCGTCGGCGGAAGCTGGCTGACCCCGGCGGCTGCTGTCGCTGCCAAGGACTGGGACAGGATCACCGGCCTGGCCAGGGGTGCGGCGGCCCTCAGCCGGTAGGTCAGGCCTCGGCCGCGGCAGCCCGGACCTGGGCCTTGTCATGCTCCACGTGGGCGTTGCGCAGCAGGTCCATGAATTCGGTCTCGTTGCGGATCAGCCGCTTGTACTTCTCCGGGAGTTTGCGGATCTGGCCTTCCTCCCGGCACATCTTGGCGAAGATCTTGTCACGTTCGGCCATGTCCGTCTCGTAGTTCAGGTCCAGGTATTCGGTGGCATGCCGTTTTGCCCCGGACACGGCATTCTTGGCCTTCCCCTTGGGACTGAAGATGGAGGCCAGGATGGTCACCACCAGGACGCCCAGGATCACCAACAGCGACACGGCGGTGCTGACTTCGACCACATCGACGTGCCCGCCGTCGTTGATGAACGGAAGGGTGTTCTCGTGCAGCGCATGCAGAATGAGCTTCACGCCGATGAAACCGAGGATCACCGCCAGGCCGTAGGACAGGAAGATCAGCCGGTCCAGCAGGCCGTCGATCAGGAAGAACAGTTGGCGCAGGCCCATCAGCGAGAACGCCGTGGCGGTGAAGACGACGAACACGTTCTGGGTCAGCCCGAAGATCGCCGGTATGGAGTCCAGTGCGAAAAGAACGTCGGTGCCGCCGATGGCCACCATCACCAGCAGCATGGGCGTCAGAACCCGCTTCCCGTTCTCCACGGTGAAGAGCTTGTCGCCGTCGTAATGTTCCGACGCCGGCAACAGCTTCCTGGCCAGCCTGACCACCACGCCTTCGGAGTCGTCGTCGTGGCTGTCCGGCTTGAGCAGGTTGCCCGCGGTGACCAGCAGGATGAGGCCGAAGATGTAGAACACCCAGGCGAAACTGTTGATCAGGGCTGCCCCCAGGAAGATGAACGCCGTGCGGGCGATCAGGGAGAACACGATGCCGAACAGCAGCACCTTCTGCTGGTCCGCGCGCGGCACCTTGAAGCTCGCCATGATGATGAGGAAGACGAAAAGGTTGTCGACGGACAGGGCCTTCTCCGTGACGTAGCCGGCGAAGTACTCCGTGCCCATGGCGGAGCCGCCGAACAGCAGCACCCCCAGCCCGAACACCAACGCTATGCCCACATAGATGGCAGACCAGGCTGCGGATTCCTTGAGCGTAGGCGTGTGGGCCTTGCGGACGTGGAAGAAGAAATCGAAGGCCAGCAGCCCCACGATTCCCGCAATGGTCAGGGTCCAGACATACGCAGGCACTTCCACCCGGAGCCTTTCGTTGGAGGTCCTCCCAGCCTACCTACGCAGGCTTCAGGAGTTTATGCTCCACGACGGCGGACCGGGACAGCGTCTTGTACCCCTCCTGTTCAAAGAGCACCGTGATGACGTCATCCTCGTGCCGCATCACCAGCCCCGGCCCCCATTCCTTGTGTACCACTGCGGACTGCAGCGGGAACGGCTCGTCCGTTGCGGAACCAGGGCCGCCGCCTGACGTCCCGCCGCCCTTCTTCCTGCCGGAATGCTTCTTGTCCTGCTTCTTCTTACCGCGTTTCTCCTTGCCGCCGGGCGCCGGATGCCCTGGCGCAACGGCCGCCGCGCATCCATCACAGTTTCCACAGGGCTCCGGCAGGTCCTCGCCGAAGTAGCCCAGCAGGAACTGCCGGCGGCAGCCGTCCGTCTCCGCGTAGGCGCGCATCATGGTGAGCCGGGATTGGTCCACGCGCTGCCTCGCCTCGGCCAGTTCGACGGCGGCGCCCACCAGGGCGGGCAGCTTGGCTTTGGACGTGAGCCGGATGCCCCGCTTGCCCGTGCTGACGGCGCCGATTTCCTCAAGTTGGTTGATCAGGCCGGTGACGCGGCGGGCCGGAAGGCCGGTGAGTTCCGCCAGGGACGCTTTGGGAACCGGGGCGTCGGCGGACTTGAGGAGCTTCAACACTGCGAGCAGTGAATCGGGATCAGGGGAGTGGGTGCCGAAGAATTTCCGGAGGCCCAGATCCTCCGAACGGTAGTGCAGCACGGCGGATGCGGGGTCGCCGTCCCGGCCTGCCCGGCCGATCTCCTGGTAATAGGAGTCCAGCGATTCGGGGATGTCGGCGTGGACTACAAAGCGGACGTTCGGCTTGTCGATGCCCATGCCGAAGGCGGTGGTGGCCACCACCACGTCCAGCATGTCCGCCAGAAACAGCTCGTGGATGCGCTCGCGGTCCGCGGCCGACCGGCCGGCATGGTAGGCCTCCGCGCGCAAACCCTCCTTGGCCAGCTTCTCCGCGTACTTCTCCGTATCCTTCCGGGTAGCGGCGTACAACAGCCCCTGCCCGTTCCTGACCAGGGCCGCCACCTGTTCCAGCACAGCCTTGCGCTTGCCCTTGTCTTCGTGGTGACGGACCACGTCAAGGCTGATGTTCGGCCGGTCAAAGCCGTGGACCAGGACCAGGGGATCCTTCATGCCCAGCCGCTCCACAATCTCGTCCCGCACCGGCGGGGAGGCGGTTGCCGTCAGGGCGGCGACAGGCGGGTTCCCCAGTTGCTCCCGCACATTGCCGAGCCCCAGGTAGTCGGGGCGGAAATCGTGGCCCCAGGAGGAAACGCAGTGGGCCTCATCCACAATGAACAGCGAAATATTCAGTGCCTTGATCCGGTCCACGGTTGCCTGCTTGGCCAGCTGTTCCGGGGCAAGGAACAGGAACACCGCTTTGCCCTGCTCGGCGGACTGCCAGGACGCTTCGACGTCGGCATCACTGTGGGAGGAGTTGATGGCCACTGCCGCGTCCGGGCCAAGGACCTGGGACAGGCCGTCCAGCTGGTCCTCCTGGAGGGCAATCAGCGGTGACACCACGACGGCGGGACGTCCGGTCTCCTGGTGCAGGTGCAGGGCTGCCACCTGGTAGATCGCGGATTTGCCGTAACCGGTGGGCATCACGGCCAGGACGTCGCGGCCGTCCACAAGGCCCGCCATGCCGGCCAATTGGCCGTCCCTCAGGTGGGGCAGTGAAAAAGGTGACTCAGCAAGGGCCCGGAGGGCCGGTTCGTCGGACATAGGAAAAGGCTCCGCACTGAAAAGAAACAGCAGCCGCTTGCTTCAGCCGTAGGACCACCCTACGCCAGCCCCCGCCCCGCGGTCGTCAACTCCGGACGCTGTGTGGAAAAGCGCCGGCTACGTATCAATGGTGGACATGTTGGGGTAGCGTGCACCCGCCGTTGCTCCGGCCGGTGCCAGCTGGTCGAGCAACTGCAGCTCGTCCTGGCTGAGCTCGACGTCCACGGCGCCCAGGTTTTCGCGCAGCCGTTCCCGCTTCTTGGTGCCGGGGATGGGGACGATGTGCTCACCCTGGGCGAGCAGCCACGCGAGGGCCAGCTGCCCCGGGGTGCATTGTTTCCGGTCCGCCAGTTCCTTGACCCGGTCCACGAGTTCCAGGTTCCGGGTGAAGTTCTCGCCCTGGAAGCGTGGTGAGTGGCGGCGGAAGTCGTCCTCGGCGAAGTCGTCCACGCTGCGGATCTGCCCGGTCAGGAACCCGCGGCCCAGCGGGCTGTAGGGAACGAACCCGATGCCCAGCTCGGCGAGCACGGGAAACACCTTGGTTTCGGGCTCCCGTTCCCACAGCGAATACTCTGTCTGCAATGCGGTGATGGGGTGCACGGCATGGGCCCGGCGGATGGTGTCCGCGGAGGCTTCTGACAGGCCCAGATGGCGGACCTTGCCTGCCTGGACCAGTTCCGCCATGGCGCCCACCGTGTCCTCGATGGGGACGCTCTTGTCCACGCGGTGCTGGTAGTAGAGGTCGATGTGGTCCACACCCAGGCGCCGGAGGCTGGCGTCGCAGGCTGACCGGACGTAGTCGGGCCGGCCGTTGATGCCCACCCAGGAACCGTCTTCGCGGCGCTCGTTCCCGAATTTCGTGGCCAGGACAACGTCCCCGCGGCGCCCGGAGATGGCCCGGCCCACCAACTGTTCGTTGGTGAAGGGGCCGTACATGTCGGCCGTGTCCAGCAGTGATCCGCCGGCGTCGAGGAACTCGTGGATGGTGGCGATGGACTCCTGCTCGTCGCCGTTGCCGTAGAACTCGCTCATGCCCATGCAGCCAAGGCCCAGGGCGGAAACCGTCAGTTGTCCAATAGTGCGCGTCTTCATGCCGTCTCCTCAGGGTGGAACTTTCACGGGAACCCGGCCAGCCGGCGTCCATTTCCTGCAAGCGAAATGCCGGTTGGTGCAGCGTAGCCACTATAGGCGCCTACCCTGTGGGAACGCGCCGTAAACAAGGGGCTTCCTACCCCTAGACCACTTTCGGGGGCGTGCCTAGACTGGGCGAATCCCCACCCGGGAACCGGCGCCTGACTATGCCATGCAGCAGGAAAACACCAAGGGGCCAGGGCTGTTCCCATTTCGGGATGTCTCACCTAACCAGATCAAGGCCGTCCCACCGGACGCCTGACTACAGGAGCAATTGATGACAGGGAACAAAGCCGTTGCCTACAAAGAAGCCGGCAAAGTTGAAGTAATTGACATTGACTACCCGACGTTCGAGCTCAAGGACGGCCCGGGGGTCAACCCCGCGAACGTGGGACGCGCCGTCAACCACGGCGTCATCCTCAAAACCGTCGCCACCAACATCTGTGGATCGGACCAGCACATGGTCCGGGGCCGGACCACTGCTCCACCCAACCTGGTGCTGGGCCATGAAATCACCGGCGAAGTGGTGGAGGTGGGCCGCGACGTCGAGTTCATCAAGGTGGGCGACCTCTGCTCGGTTCCGTTCAACATCGCCTGCGGCCGCTGCAGGAACTGCAAGGAACGCAAGACCGGCATCTGCCTGAATGTTAACCCCGACCGTCCGGGCAGCGCCTACGGCTATGTGGACATGGGCGGCTGGGTGGGCGGCCAGGCCAACTACGTCCTGGTGCCCTATGCGGACTGGAACCTGCTGAAGTTCCCGGACAAGGACCGGGCCATGGAGAAGATCCTGGACCTGGCCATGCTCTCGGACATCTTCCCCACCGGGTTCCACGGCGCGGTGACGGCGGGGGTGGGCGTCGGGTCCACCGTGTACATTGCCGGAGCTGGTCCCGTGGGCCTCGCAGCGGCTACCAGCGCACATTTGCTGGGCGCCGCCGTCGTGATTGTGGGGGACCTCAACGAGGAACGGCTGGCGAGGGCGCGCAGCTTTGGCTGCGAAACGGTGGACCTTACCAAGGGAGGCCCGGCGGAGCAGATCGAGCAGATCCTCGGTGTGCCGGAGGTGGACTGCGGTGTGGACGCGGTGGGCTTCGAGGCACGGGGACAAGGGCATGGCAAGGACGCCGAAGAGGCACCCGCCACCGTGCTCAACTCGCTGATGGACATCACCACGGCCGGCGGCGCGCTGGGCATCCCCGGACTGTACGTCACCGGCGACCCGGGCGGCATCGACGAGGCAGCCAAGAAGGGCTCCCTGAGCCTGAGCCTTGGCACCGGCTGGGCCAAGTCGCTGAGCTTCACCACCGGTCAGTGCCCCGTGATGAAGTACAACCGGCAGCTGATGATGGCCATCCTCAACGACAAGGTCAACATCGCCAAGAATGTCAACGCCAAGGCCATCCCGTTGGAGGAGGCACCCAAGGGTTACGCCGAGTTCGACGCAGGCGCAGCCACCAAGTACGTCCTCAACCCCAACGGCTACCTGAGCTGAGACGGCGGCGGGCGGGAACGCCCTCAGGGAACCGCCCCTTTGCGGAAATAAGTGCTGCCCGGGCCGGGTTAGGCTTGGCACGGGCAGCACCAACCGCTAACAAAGGAGTACCCCTTGAGTGACATCACCGTCCGCCACAACCCCGGGCGCGAGCGCTTCGAGATCCTCGACGCCGGCAACGTGATCGGCAAGGCGGCCTACAAGGAGTACGACGGCGGGGAGTCGCCGCAGCGGATTTTCTACCACACGGTCATCAACGAGGAATACGGCGGGCAGGGCTTAGCCGGGCGCCTCGCTACGGTTGCCCTGGACAGCACCGTCGGAGCCGGCACCGGCATCGTGCCGGTGTGCCCGTTCATCAAGAAGTTCCTGGCCAAGCACCCGGAATACGCGGCGGGCGTGGTTGCCGTCACCCCGGCCCACCTCGAATTCCTGGAGGGTGCGCTGGCGGCCCGGACCCGCGCCTGACCCACTGGTCAAACCCTTTTCGGAACACCCCGCAAGCCTTCAAGAAGCTCCCAACCTCCGGTGATTTAATCAGCATCTGTCAGCGCGGCTCAACGCCGGGCTGACGTTGCTTGTGATTGCCGAAGCGGGACAGGAGCCCTTGTATGTCCGTGCACCCCGTGGTGCCCAAACCAGGCCGCGGTGCTCCGCAGCCCGCGCCTGGCAAGCCACCTTCCGGCAGGCGGGTGGGCCACGGGCGGCTGCTTCTCCTGGCCCTTGTTGTGGTGCTGGTCATCGCGGGCACCATCACCCTCGCGGTGGTCCGGTCCGAGCCGCCGTCCGGCACTGTTGCCCCCACCCAGCCTGCAGTGCCGGCTGCGCCCGTGGCGGCAGCCCCGGCGTCGCTGCAGGACAGCGTGGACGACATTCTCAGTGAGGCGGATGAATACCGCATCGGGATGGCGCTCGCGGACGTGTCCGGGGGAGCGGAACGGACGTTCGGGGACCAGGACACCTTTACGGCGGCCAGCACAGCGAAGATCCTGACCGCCGCCGCCTACTACCATCTGGTGGAGAACGGGCAGGCGAGCCTGGATGAACCCATGGGGGACTATGACGCCGCCTTCCAGCTCAAAGCAATGGTCAATGACAGCAACAATGATTCCTGGCTGCTGCTCATGGACGCCGTAGGCTACCCGCAGCTGATTGCCTATGCAGACTCGATCGGCGTCACGTACGACCCCGAACAGAACCAGCTGACCGCCGCTGACATGGCCCTGATCCTGAAGAAGCTCTACGCGGGGGAACTGCTGGATCAGGACCACACCAAGCAACTGCTCAGCTACATGCAGGACACCAACAACGAGGACCTCATTCCGGCCGGGTCGCGGTCCGGGGTGGATGTGCACCACAAGTACGGGGAAATCTCCGGCGAACTGCACGACGCCGCCCTCCTCAGCTACCGCGGTTCCACCTTCGCGCTGGTGATCTACACGGAGAACCGGGAGGGCGTTGCGGACGATGGCCAGGCCGAGGTGATCCGGAACCTGACCCGGGCGGTGGAGGACGCATTATTCCCGGTGGGGCTGGCGGGCAAGTAGCCGACACCACGCCTCCAGGCGGTTCGCCAAATCGCCCGCAGCGGAAGCCATGGGCCAGACTGTTACCGTGAGCAACAAACCCCGGACTTCCCTGGCCGTTGCCGGCCTCAGCCTGGGCACGGCACTGAACCCGCTTAACTCGTCCATGATCGCCGTCGCCCTGGTGGTCCTGCGCGCCGATTTTGGCCTCGACGTCGCTGCCGTGACCTGGGTTGTCACCTCGTTCTACCTGGCATCGGCCGCCGGGCAACCCGTCATGGGCCGGCTGGCGGACCGGTTCGGGCCGCGGCGGATGTTCCTGCTGGGCATGGGGCTGGTGGCCATCACCTGCGCCCTGGCCCCACTGGCGCCGAACTTCGCCCTGCTTTGCGTGGCCCGGGCAGTCATGGCGCTGGGCACTGCCACCGCCTACCCCAGCGCGGTGGTGATGGTGGGGGCGCTTGCCCACGAGGCCAAGGTGGACACCGCACGCCCGCTGGGACGGCTCCAGATGGCCAACACGTCGGCCGCTGCCGTAGGTCCTGTGGTCGGCGGCCTGCTCGTAGGCCTGGTGGGCTGGGAGTCGCTGTTCCTGATCAACGTCCCCCTGGCGTTGGCGGCGCTGCTGATCGTCCGGCAGGCCGCACCGCCGGACAGAGTCCGGGAGCGCGGCAGCGTCGCCGAGCTGGTGCGCGACTCGGACCTCCCCGGCATCGCGGGTTTCATCGGTGCGCTCCTGCTGGTCATGATGGCCGCGTTGAATGTGGCACCGGACTACCGCTGGTGGATGCTGGCCGCCGGCACCGTCATCGCGGCCCTGTTCGCCTGGCGGGAGCTGCGGTTCGCCAAACCATTCCTGGACCTGCGGCTGCTGGGCAGGAACAGGCCGCTGATGCTGGTGTACCTGGCCTTCGCCGTGTTCAGCAGCGTCTACTATTTCGTCTTCTTCGGCCTCCCACAGCTGCTGCAGGAAGCCGGCGGCTACGGTCCCGGGGTGGTGGGCCTGCTGATGCTGCCCCTGGCGGGCATGTCCGTGGTGGCAACTCCGTGGGCAGTCTCCGCGATGGGACGGTTCGGTGTCCGGCGGGTGCTGCTCGCCGGCGTCGTCCTCTTGACCGCGGTGGCGGCACTCATGTGGTTGCTGACCGGGACACTGGCCATCCCGGTGGTGGTGGTGCTGACCGCGCTGATGGGCATTCCGTACGGGACGGTGAGCATCGCCACGAACCAGGGCATGTTCGTCTCCACCCGGCCGCAGGAGCGCGGCGTGGCCGCCGGGATCTACCAGACCTGCCGCTACGTGGGTGCGATCACCGCCACCGTGATGATCGGTGTGTTTGCTGCCGGCGGGGTACACCAGGACAGCTGGCTGCGGATGGTGCTGGCCATGCTGGTGCTGTGCGCCGTGACGTTCGGGATTTCCGTGTTCTGGCGGCAGCGTAAGGCGTAGCCTGCAACCGCTGGAAGCGTCCGGAAACCCCCTATGAAGCCTCCGGCGGGCGTGCCATGCTGGCCGCATGGGAAACATGATGGCTCTGGGCAATGCCGAAACGTCGGTCCAGGCGTACGTCAGTGAACCGGCCGGGGCTGCCAAGGGCGGGCTGGTGGTGGTCCATGAAGTGTGGGGCCTGGTCCGGCACACCAAGGACGTCGCGGACCGCTTTGCGGCGGAAGGCTATGTGGCCGTCGCTCCGGACCTGCTGTCTGGAGCCGGCGGCGTCCCGGACCTGAGCGGGGAGCTGCAGGAGGCCGCCTTTGATCCGCAGCAGCGCAGCAATGCCCAGCCGCGCCTGCGGAAGCACATGGCACCGATGCGCTCACCGGAGTACGCCAGGCACGCGGTGGCCGCCCTCCGGCTGTGTTTCGACCACCTGGAACGCGTGCCCGGACTGGCCGGGCGGGTGGCCGCGACGGGCTTCTGCCTGGGCGGCACGTACACTTTTTCCCTCGCGGTTGCCGAACCACGGCTGCGGGCCGCCGTTCCGTTCTACGGCCACGCTGAATTCAAAAACGCTGAACTGCAGGCCATCAGCTGCCCCGTCCTGGCCTTTTACGGCGCGGAGGACAGCGCCCTCATGGAGGAACTGCCCGGGCTGAAGCGGCAGATGCAGGCTGCCGGGGTGGATTTCGACGCCGTGGTGTATCCCGGAACCGGCCACGCCTTCTTCAACGACACCAACAAGTACACCTACAACGCCGGGGCGGCCGCAGACTCCTGGGAGCGGACGCTCGCCTTCCTCGACCGGAGCCTCAGCGCGTAGGTCCCCGCCGGGCTCCCAGGGCACTGGGCGCAGCCAGGTGCTGACCGGTTGACGCCGGGTGCCGTCGTCGTACTCTTATGCTGGCCGGTCCGTGGCCGGGGTGACCCGGACCCGTGCTATCCGAAGCCTGTCCATGCTGAGGACCGTCAGCACGTAGCCCGGGACCTGCACGCGGTCGCCTGCCCGCGGAAGGCGCCCCAGCCGGTCCATGATGAAGCCGGCCACTGTTTCGTAGTGGCCCTCGGGCAGTTCTATTCCGGAGGCTGCCCTGAACTCCTGCAGGATCAAGCCGCCGTCCACGTCGATGGTTCCGTTGGCGATGCTGACGCGGTCCTCATGCTCGGCGCCGGTGTCGTACTCGTCGTAGATTTCGCCTACCAGTTCCTCCACCAGGTCCTCGAGCGTGACAACGCCGTCCGTGCCGCCGTATTCGTCCACCACCAGCGCGATGTGCTGGTTGACCTTGCGCATCCGGGACAGCGACGGCAGCACCCGGTTGGTGCCGGGCAGCGCCAGGATTTCCCTGGCAATCGTCCGCACCGGCCTCCGGTCCTGCGCTTCCTCGCTTGGCATCAGGTCGCGGATATGCACGAAACCCAGAACGTCGTCCGGACTCTTCCCGATGACGGGGAACCGCGAATACGGGCCGTCCCTGACCATGCTCCGGGCGTCGGCGATGGTCGTGGCGCCGTCGATGAACGTTACTTCCGTACGCGGGCGCATCACCTCCTGAAGCGTCCGGTCACCTGCGCCGAACACGTCGGACACGATGTTCCGGCTGCTTTCCTCCAGCAGTTCGCTTTCCGCCACCATGTCCCAGAGTTCTTCGGAGCTGATGCCCTCCCGCCTGGCTCGGGGATCGCCGCCGAGGAGCCGCACCACGGCGTCCGTCGAGACGGACAGGAGCCAGATGACCGGCCGCATCGCCCTTGAAAATGCAATCAGCGGCGGAGCCAGGATCCTGGTGAAGACCATCGGCCGCTGCAGCGCCAGCCGCTTCGGCGCCAGTTCACCCAGGACCAGGGACAGGTAGGCGACCAGCAGGGTCATGCCGATGAAAGCCACCGGCCCGGCCGCCGCGCCCAGCCCGGCGGCCTTGAGCAGGGGGACGACGCCGGGCGCGATCTCCGAGGCGCCGTAGGCCGCGGAGAAAAACCCGGCCAGGGTCACCCCGATCTGGACTGTGGAAAGGAACCGGTTGGGGTTGCGCGCCAGCTCGGCAGTCCGGACGCCGCCGGGGCCGGACTTCTCGATGCGGCGCACCTGGCTTTCCCGCAGGGACACCAAGGCCATCTCCGCTGCGGCGAACACCCCGCCGAGCAGCACGAAACCAAGAACCAAAGCGATGTTGACCACGGCGCCGCTGTCCATAGACATGACCTTACCGATCCGCGGACCGGTTGGCGCGTCGGCTAGGTATACATCAGCGAGCCCGGCGTGGTGAGCTTTTCGCCCGTCTCCAGCCACGTCTTCAGGCCGGAGAGGATCATCGGCCAGCCGCCGTACAGCTGCTCGTTGGCGCCCTCGCGCAGGTCGCTGTGCGTAACGGTGAGGTGGCACGAATCGCCCACCGGCTCGATCTCCCAGGTGATTTTCGAGGTGCCCTCGGCCTTGACGTCCTCGCCCCACAAGGCGCGCATGGTCTGTACCAGGCGGCGCGGCGGATCCACTTCAAGGTTCTCGCCCTCGCCCAGCAGGTCGCCGGCCTTGGGATTGCCCATTTCGAACCGGCCGCCGGGAACCCAGTCGGATTTCAGCGTGTTCCCGAACTGGTACTTGCTGCGGATCTCGCTGTCCGTGATGGCTTCCCAGAGCCGTTCCGGGGTGGTCTTGATGTAAATCTCGAAGATCTTTTCCATGGGACTTTCCAATCTGGATTTGAGGTCGCTGAGGGCAGCGGCCCATGGTTCTGCGTATTTGCTGACCCAGCGGTCGTGGACCAGGCGGATGGGAACCGGGTTCAGGAAATGCAGCTTTTCCCGGCCCCGACGGCGGGTGACCACCAGGCCTGCGTCCTCCAGGATGCGGAGGTGCTTGGCGATCCCGAAGCGGGTCATGTCGAAACGGGCCTCAAGGGCGCTCAGGGTTTGGCCGTCCTCGCGGAACAGCTCGTCGAGCAGGTCCCGCCGGGTGGGGTCGGAGAGTGCCTTGAACACGTCGTCCATGCGTCAATAATAGGTGACTAAAAGGTCACATATCAAGGGGTTGCCGGATCAGTTGTGCGCGGCCAGGTTCCTGTCGCGTTCCTCGAAGACTTCCTCGCCGGGTCCGGTGAAGGCCCGCGACCGCTCCACGGCCTCGATGGATCCGGTGAACAGCTGCGATTCGTGCGGGTCCGCTGGGGGACGGGCCCCGGCGGCCCCGGGCGAACCCAGCCCGCGCAGGGGTGCCCTGCGCCGGGTGGCCGTGCCGTCGTCGTTCGCTGGACTGCTGTCCGCTGCCTGCTCCCAGCGCTGATGCGGCAGTGCCTGCGGGTGGTTCTGCTGAAGGAACGTAACCATGGTTTCGCGGACCAGGCAGCGCAGGTCGAAGAGGGCGGCGCTGTCCGCGGCACTCACCAGGATCCGGACCCGGACAAAACCTCCCGTGGCGTCGGTGATCTGCAGGACCCCCACGCGCTCATCCCACAGTTCGGTGCCGGCCAGGACCCGGCGGAGCTCGGTGCGCATGTCCTCCACAGGGGCACGCCAGTCCAGGTCGAACTCCACGGTGCCCATCACCTCGGACTGGCGCCGCGTCCAGTTCTCGAAGGGGGTGGTGGTGAAGTAGGTGGAGGGCAGGATCAGGCGGCGGTCGTCCCAGAGATGCACCACCACGTAGGTGAGGGTGATTTCCTCAATCCGGCCCCATTCCTTCTGGACCACCACCACATCGTCCACGCGGATGGCATCGGTGAAGGCGAGCTGCATGCCGGCGAAGACGTTGACCAGGGACGTCTGCGCGGCGAGGCCGGCCACGATCGAGATCACGCCGGCGGAGGCAAGGAGCCCGGCGCCCAGAGCCTGAATGGCGGGGAAGGTCAGCATCGCGGTGCCGGCGGCGAGCACCACCACCAGTGCCACGGCGATCCGGCGGGCCAGGATCATCTGCGTCCGCAGCCGCCTTGCCCGCCGGTTGTCCGCCACGTCAACGCTGTGCCGGGTCAGCACCGCGGCTTCCACGATGAGGAGCACGGCGATGGCGAGCCAGGCCACCGCGCCAATGAGGGCAATGAGGAGGAGATGGTCGACGCCGGCATGCCAGGTTTCGCTTCCGGCGGTAAGGCCCAGCGCCGTGCGGACGCCCAGCAGGCACAGTGCCAGCCGCAGCGGCTGCCGGGCCACCCGGGAGGTGGCCTGCAGTTCCGGGCGTTTCCGGTTCAGCTTCAGGACGATCTTGCGGAGCAGCCAGGACAGTGCCAGTCCGGCCACCACCGCCAGGGCTGTGGCAATGAAGGGCAATGCGGGGTTCAGGACGTCGAGCATCCTTTAACGTCTATCAACTTCGGGCTGATGGGGCGAAGTTGACATGGTGCGTGATGTTGCGCGGCTTCATGCGCCCTGGCCGTGCATTCCGGCCCACGTACGGTGCCCGCAGGGCTGAAGCGGGTCTACAGCTCTGCGCAATAACGGGGTCCCTGCCTGATCGGAGGCTGGTGCGGGGAGGAGTAACCGGGCAGGGCTGCACACACCCCGTATCTCCCCACACGCTGCACGACCGCCTCAAATGGCTCTTCGCAAAAGTTGGGGCGGTGAAGCCGGGGCAAGTTGGTCGCCAGGATGACGGCCGCTGGGTAGCCTTGGGCGCATGCAGAAGATATCGATCGACGCACTGGCCCGGCAGCAGCTTGAGGCGGCCATCGGCTCCCCCAACGGCAGGGCTGCCGATACCGTGTACGGGGGCCACGAAAAGATCCTCCGGCAGACCGTCATGGCCATGACAGCAGGAACCCAGCTAAGCGAGCACCAGAACCCCGGCGACGCGACCGTCTTTGTGATCAAGGGCTGCGTCAGCCTGCGCGCCGGCGGCGAATCCTGGCAGGGCAAGGCCGGCGACCTGCTGATCGTTCCGCCCGGCCTGCACAGCCTTCACGCCGATGAGGACTCTACGTTCCTGTTCACGGTAGCCAAGTATCGGGACTGACCCGGACCACGCGGTCAAACCCGACCCGTGACGCTGTCCTTCACCGGCCGCGGCTCCAGCCAGATCCGTTCCCGTGGCCCTGGCGGGTAGGCGTAGCGCTTCCCTGCGAGGGTGATCACCAGGGCCGCAAGCACGGGCACCGCGGCAGCCACCGGCACCAGCAGCGGACCGCCCACCACCAGCGCGGCTGAACCGTAAAGGGCACCAATGGTGATGCCCAGCTGGATGGTCAGCACGGTCAGCCCGTTGGCGGCCTCGCTGTATTCGCCGCCGGCCCGCAGGATGGCCGACTGGTTGTAGATGCCGATGGCACCCAAGCCTGCTCCCCACGTGGCCATGAGCACCAGGGCCAGCGGAAGGTTGCCCACCGCAAAAGGCAGGAAGACCATCGATGCCGCGATGGCCGCCGTCGTGATCAGCAGCGACCGGCGCGGACGCGAATCAACGGTGAGGCCGGCAATCCAAATACCCAGGAGGCCGGAGCCGCCCAGCACGGTGAGGGAGAGACTGATGGCATAGTCGGGCAGGGCCGCCTCGCGGATGAACGGTGCAATGTAGGTGAAGAGAGCGAAGTGTGCCAGCACCAGCAGCGGCCAGGCCGTGGCTACGGACTTCACGCCCGGCTGGCCGATGGCCTTGCGCAGGGACGGCCGGGCCGCGCCGCTGATGCGGCGGACGCGGGGGAGCAGGCAAAACGCCAGGATTGTCAGGACCACGCCAAAGCCGGCAAGCACCAGGAACGCGGCACGCCAGCCAAGGAACCCGCCCAGGGCCGTGCCCACCGGCGCGCCGATGGCCAGGCCCAGGCTGTTGCCGCTGAACACGATCGCCAGGGCTTTGCCCACCTTGTCGGCAGGAACCACGCGGGAGACGAAGGGCGCCATGGTGGTCCACAGCAGTCCATGGGCCAGGCCACCCACCAACCTGGCAATCATTGCGGCGGTGAAATCCGGAGCCAGCCCCACCATCGCGTTGCTGAGTGCGAAGGTCAGGACCAGCCCCACCAGGAGGGCGTGGCGCGGGATCTTCCCCAGCAGCCGCGCCGCCGGAACCACGGTGACAACGATGACGGCGGCGTAGGCGGCGGCAAGGTAGCCGGCCACTGGTTCGGACACTCCCAGACCCGTGCTGATCTGCGGCAGCAGGCCGGACGGGAGGAGCTCGGTGGTGATGGCGGTAAAGGCGATGGTGGCAAGGACCACCATCGCGGCGTAGGGAAAACGGGCAGGTTCCGGCGCAGGGATCGCGGAAGACATGGGGGAGTGATCCATTCAAGGGAGGGGGGATGGAACGCGGCTCGGCTCACCGGACAATTCCTCCATTAAATTTACAGGATCAGCAGCGGTGTCATGGATGTGACAGACCGGCTTCCTGTGTCGAAGAATCGCCCCTGCGCAGGGCAGCCGGTAGGTTGGTCATGACCCGTACCAGCCCGCCTTTTCCCCTGACGGGCCCGGAGTGCCTGGAGGCCAGATGAATGCTTTCACCCTTGCAGACCGACCCTGGATGGTGGCCCCATGACCGCCCGTCTCCGCGTGTGCCTGCCCGGGCAGGACCTGCTGGACGCACTCGCCCCCATGGACGGCGTCGACTTCGTCGTGTGGGACCTGGCCGGGCCCCCGCCGGAGGGCCGGCTGGACCTGCTGGTTCCCGGCTACATGGGTAAACCGACGGCGCTCGCTGCGCTCAAGGGCGTGGACGTGGGACTGGTGCAAAGCCAGTCGATCGGGTACGACGGCGTCGCCGCGGTTCTGCCCGCAGGCGTCACCTTTGCCAACGCTGCCGGAGTCCACGAGACCTCCACGGCCGAGCTCGCGGTGGGCATGATGGTCGCCTCGCAGCGCGGCATCCCTGACTTCGTCCGGAACCAGCAGACCGGAACCTGGGACAACAGCCCGCGCCCCAGCCTGGCTGACCGGCGTGTGCTGCTGGTGGGTTACGGGGGAGTGGGCAAGGCCATCGAGGCCCGGCTGCTGCCGTTTGAAACTGAGCTCACCCGGATCGCCAGCCGGGCCCGCGAAGATGGCCGCGGACCCATCCACGGTATCGACTCGCTGTATGAGCAGTTGCCGCTGCACGAAATTGTGGTGGTCAGCGTTCCACTCAGCGGGCAGACCGAGCGGCTGGTGGACGCCAAGTTCCTCGCCGCCATGCCCGACGGGGCCCTGCTGGTCAATGTCGCCCGGGGCCCGGTGGCGGACACGGACGCTTTGCTGGCCGAGACCTCAAGCGGCCGGCTGCGCGCCGCCCTGGACGTGACCGACCCGGAACCGCTGCCGGCAGGCCACCCCCTGTGGACCACCCCCGGGGTGCTCATCACCCCGCATGTGGGCGGGGCCAGCTCGGCCATGTTCCCCCGGATGGTGCGGCTGCTCAGGAAGCAGATCGGGCTCCTGCTCGACGGCAAAGACCCGGTGAACGTGGTCCTCCCTTAACGGCAGCCGTCCCGGCGCCTATGCTTGGCCCATGTCCGCATTCGAAGTCCGCCGCAGCGCGGTCATCCCTGCCTCCCCGGAAGAGATCTTCCCCCTGGTTAACAGCTTCCACGAGTGGACCGCCTGGTCGCCATGGGAATCAGTCGATCCCGGCATGAGCCGCCGCTACTTCGGCAATGATGCCGGCGAAGGGGCGGGCTACGAGTGGAGCGGAAACCGCAGGGCGGGCAGCGGGACCATGCAGATCACCGAGTCCGTACCGTCCAGCTCCATCGGCATCCGGCTGGAGTTCACCAGGCCCTTTAAGGCGCTGAACCCCACCACCTTCACCTTTGTACCCGCGCCGGGCGGGACCGAGGTGACGTGGCGGATGACCGGTGAAAACAAAGGCCTCGGGAGGGTGTTCGCCTTGTTCATGAACATGGACAAGCTGGTGGGTGGCGACTTCGAGCGCGGGCTGAAGGCCCTGGCATCCACCGTTGCGGCAAGGAAGAGCTGAGGCCTGGACCGTGGGCGTCGTCGACGACTCGCTGGCAGAGGCCGGCGACCGGGACCGTGGTTGCCTCCAGCATGTGGTGGAGCTTGCCCGTTCCCTGGCCCCCGATGCCACGGAGGGCATGAGCTACGGGATGCCTGCTTTGAAACTGGACGGCAAACCGCTCCTGGCCGCCGTTCCCGCGGCGAAGCACCTCTCGATCTTCCCGTTCTCCTCCGCCGTTGTGGAGGCGGTGGCCGGCCGGCTGGAGGGATATTCCCTGTCGAAGGGCACCATCCGCTTTACTGTGGACCGCCCCGTTCCGGACGACGTGCTGGAAGACATCGTCCGGCTCCGGATGGCGGAAATCCGGAAGTAAGCCAGGGAACACACGCAGGCCAGGGCCACAGGGCAGGCAAGGCCCGACGGCGGTACGCCGCGGGCCGCCCGGCGGGCCGGTCCTTCGCGAGCGGCGGGACCAATGGTCCTTACCGGCAGGCATGCAGGTGCCTACCCTGAAGCCATGGCTGACACACTTGCAAACCTGGCGGATTCCTTCAAGAACATGGGCGTTTCCCGCGCGTACGGCACGCCGGTGAACATTGGCGGGGAGGAGATTGTGCCGGTGGCGCTCGTGTCCTTCGGCTTCGGCGGCGGCACGGAATCCGATCAGGGTGCGTCCGGCGGCGGGGGCGGCGGCTTTGTGGTGCCCCTGGGGGTGTACAGGACAGTCAATGGCCGGGCGGCTTTCCGTCCCAATACGATTGCCACCCTGGTGTGCCTGATTCCCCTGGTGACTGCTGCCGGTGCCGCCATCCGCAAAACCCTCCGGGCGGCCCGGAAATAAGGTGCCCGCACGGGCCGGATTCCGCGAAAAAATCCCCTATTTCGCCGCGGATCATTCGGCTCCATAATGGCCTCGTAGACTTCGGGAACCTCCCGCCGCTGTGCTGTGCCACGGCGGACCAGGGGTTCCAGGCGGCCGCCCCGGCAATCGGCGGGAAGGACGGCCACGAGGCCCGGCGGGGGACGGCCGGACTGTTTCAGGGGGAGAGCAACGCCATCAAGCACAAGGAGATTCGTCATGCTCAAAGATATGGAAGTCATGGCTGTGCTGCCGGCCAAGGACATCGACCGGGCGCGGGAGTTTTACCGGGACAAGCTGGGGTTCGAGCCCGAGCGGACGATGGCTGACGGCGGCCTTGTCTACCGGTGCGGGAAGGGGACATCGTTCCTGATCTACCAGACGGACAACGCCGGTTCGGCCAAGAACACGCAGATCGGCTGGGCCACCGATGACGTTCAGCGGGACGTGGAGGAACTCCGCGCCCGGGGCGTGGTTTTCGAGGACTACGACATGCCTGGGTTGAAGACCGAGAACGGCATCGCAACGATGGAGGGCTACGGCCAGGCGGCCTGGTTCCTGGACAGCGAGGGAAACATCCTGAACATTTCTTCGATTCCGTCTTGACGGTCACGGCCTGCAGACGCAGGCTCTGAGGAACAAGGACGACGCCGGCACTCACCACCCAAAGCACCCGTCACCCGGGTGCGCTGGAGCGGCGGGCCGGCGCCGCCGTCGTAAGTGTCCAACCGAAAGGGAAGCGATGGGCGTGGAGAAAGCGGAACAGGAGACGAAGGGGGTCACCGTGGAATTGCTGGCGACGGTGGACCTCGCCGGCGAGATCGACGGCATGGAGGGCCGGCAACTGCGGATGCGGATGGTGACCATCGAACCCGGCGGAGTGTTCGGGCCCCTTCATGATCACGCAGGACGGCCCGGAACGGTGTACATCCTGCAGGGAACCATCACTGACCACCGGGACGGCGTGGCCACCGAATACGGGCCGGGAGTGGGATGGCCGGAGGACCGGAACACCAACCACTGGCTGGAGAACCGGGGACCGGTCCCGGCCGTGGAGATCTCGGTGGACATCGTCAGCAGCCGGTAGCCGCGCCCAACCGTCCGGCCTTTCACACCGCGGGTTCGCGCCTGCCCAGTGCGATCCGGAGCGCGCCGCGGAGGGTGAGCCGGTTCCGCCTGGTGACCGCGATGACGGCCGCCACCCCAGCCAGCAGCACTACGGCGCCGCCGGCCGCAACCGCCCAGCGGGCGCCGAACTCGCTGCCGATCCATCCCACCAGCGGCGAGCCGACGGCTGTCCCGCCCTGCAGGATGGCCAGGTACAAGGCCAGCACGCGGCCGCGGAACTGCGGCTCCACCGAGAGCTGGATGCTCGTGTTGCAGCTGTTGAGGAATGTGATGGAAGCCAGGCCGACCGGAATCAGGACGGCGGCGTAGACCCAGAACGTCGGCGCGATGCTGCCCAGGATCGTAAAGATTCCCAGGCCCAGGGCCCCGCCCAGCAGGAACCTCAGTCGCGGGCCGGAACGGCGTGCTGCTAAGAGGGCCCCTGCCAGCGTGCCCACCGCCATGATCGATCCCAGGAGCCCGAATTCGCTTGGCCCCATGCTGAATTCGGTGGTAGCCATCAGCGAATTAATTACAGGGAAGTTCATGCCAAACGCACCCAGGATGCCCACCAGGACCATGATCAGCATCAGGTCGGGCCGGCCGCGGACGTAGCGGATGCCTTCGGCCACCTGGTGTTTGTTCCGCTCACCCTTAGCCGCCGGGGTGGCCTGGATGATCCGGATCCTGAACAGCGAGACCAGGACGGCGGCGAAGCTTGCGGCATTGAGCAGGAACACGGGTCCGGTCCCCACCCAGGCGATCAGGACACCGGCGATGGCGGGGCCGGTGAGCCGTGCGGTGTTGAAGGAGGCGGAGTTCAGCGCCACAGCGTTTGCGATGTTGTCCTGGCCCACAAGTTCGGACACAAAGGCCTGCCGTGCGGGGGCATCTACGGCGCTTGCTACCCCGAGGCAGAACGCGGCCACGTAGGCGTGCCACAGCTGGGCGGTGCCGGTGACCGCCAGGAGGCCGATGGCCAGTGCGGTGAAACCCATGGCCAGCTGCGTCCACATGAGGATGATCCGCTTCCGGTAGCGGTCGGCGAGCACGCCGCCATAGGGGCCGAACAGCAGCATGGGCAGGAACTGCAGCCCCGTGGTGAGTCCGACGGCGGCACCGGAGTGGTCGGTGAGGACGGTCAAGACCAACCAGTCCTGGGCAACACGCTGCATCCAGGTGCCGATATTGGAGACGATCGCACCGCTGGCCCAGATGCGGTAGTTGGGGTTTTCGAGGGCCCGGAACATTGCGCTCATTTGCCGCTCATTTCCTGCATGATGCGGGCCGCCCTGCTCAGGATGAGCCGGTCTTCCTCGCTGAGCCCGGCCACGCGGTGGGCCAGCCAGGCTGTCCGCTGGCTCCGCGCCTCCGCAAGAACCTGCCTGCCGGCGTCGGTGATGTCCACGCGGACCTGCCGGCCGTCGTCGGGATGTGCTGACCTGGTGACGAACCCCTGGTCGGCGAGGGCGTTGACGATCCTGGTCATGGACGGCGCCTGCACGTGTTCGCTCTCTGCCAGCGCGCGCAGGGTACTGGGGCCGCTGCCGTGGAGCAGGGCGAGGACGGTGTACTGCCCTGGGGTGATGACGTCGCCGGTGGCCTCGACGCGGAGCCGGCGCGATGTACGCATGACGGCGGTCCGAAGATCAATGGCCAGGGCATCAGGGGCCGTGGGTTCTGCGGTTGCCTGGTTTTTGGTTTGGGTGAGGGACATGTATTCGGGTGCGCCTCCTGCTGGCAGTCCTTAGCTATGCTAATTAGTTCTGCTAACTATTATGGTCCGCATGGTTGCCCGTGGCAACGGTGCCCGGTGTGGGCTTGCTGACAGGCTTCAACAGCGCTGGGGAACTGGCACCCTCCGGCGCGCCTAGCCGCTGCGACCTCTTCGGCGTAGGCTCTGCTGGACTATGACCGAACAGCAGCCCTATCAGGTGATCCGGCAATACCCGCATTTCGAGCTGCGCCGGTATCCGGACTATGTGGTGGCCGAAGTGACAGTGGCGGCGGATTTTGACCGCGCAGGCAATGCCGCCTTCCGGTATCTCTTCAACTACATCAGCGGCAACAACACAGCGCGTCAAAAGATCGCCATGACCGCGCCGGTGATCCAGGAACTGGGGCCGCAGAAGCTGGCCATGACCACCCCGGTGCTGCAAAGCGGCCCCACGCCCTCCGACGGGAAGCCTGGCGAATACACCGTAGCTTTCGTCCTGCCGGCCGGCGTTACCGCTGAAGATGCCCCGGTGCCCACCGATCCAAAGGTCAAGGTGCGCGCGGTGCCGGGTTCCCTTGCGGCAGTGCTGCACTTTTCCGGCAGTGGTTCCGCGACCGCTTTCGAGCGGCGGAACGCAGGGCTGCAGGCGGCACTCACCCTGGCCGGCCTGACCCCTGTGGGTCCGCCCCGGTTCGCCCGCTTCGATCCGCCGTTCAAGCCATGGTTCCTGCGGCGCAATGAAGTGGTTCAGGACGTGCAGGAGCCCCCGGCGGACGGGGCAACTGCCCGTTCCTGAGCAGATGCAGTCCTACTGCGTGCCCGGCCTATGAGGCGTGTGCGTCCCGGACAGCTGGGGGAGTCTGGCCCTGCATGACCCAACGGTTGCCGTCCGGGTCGCTGAAGTAGGCAAACAGGACACCGCCCAGGTCCTGGACCTCGCTGACGTCCGCACCACGCCGCACCAGCTCGGCGCGGACCTCGCTGATATCCGGAACCACCAGCTGCAGTCCCTCCAGGCTGCCCGGCACCATGCTGGTCATCCCGGTGCCGATCACCACCGACGCTGCCGAACCCGGGGGAGTTAACTGGACCACACGCATCCCCGGGATGTGCTCCACATCGTGATCCAGGACGAAGCCCAGCTTCTCGGTATAGAAGGCTTTGGCCGTATCGACATCGGACACCGGGACCTGGACAACCTCAAGGCGCATCTGCATGCGGGCCACTCTATCTGCGGCCGGCAGGGGTGGGAACAGGAGTCCGGACGGCGGCCAACAGGGCTGGCATTGTGAAGCCGTCATGAGCCATTGCGACGGGTTGGATCAAGAAACGCTCAAGACTGGCTGAAGGTTTGCTGAGGAACAGGAGACTTTCCGTTTCCGGACTGAGGCCGGGCATAGGCTCAGGCCCGATGACTTTGCCAGGGTTCAGCAGCGGGCCCGGCACATGCTGGGCCAGCGTTCGCGGCCCTCACAAATGGGGAAACAATGTCCGACCACGGAACCCGTTTCGGGCTCAACCATTCCACCGCTGCTGCACAGAATCCTCCAGGGAAACCTCGCGCTTCAACATTCATCGTTGGGATTCTCACCGCCCTGTTCATGTTCATAGGAGCATTGAGCGGCGGAATCGGGGGCGCCCTGATCTTCCTGGGCATCTCGGCCGCACTTACCGGGCTGTACGTCCTCCTTACCGGGCGCCGCTCCTGGGCCTGGCTGCCGGCCAAACGCAAG
The DNA here is from genome assembly GCF_052046035.1 of Paenarthrobacter sp. 22069. Taxonomy (NCBI): domain Bacteria; kingdom Bacillati; phylum Actinomycetota; class Actinomycetes; order Micrococcales; family Micrococcaceae; genus Paenarthrobacter; species Paenarthrobacter sp. 22069. The sequence continues at coordinate 154,016 of NZ_JBQEQF010000011.1, forward strand.
GCCGGCGCCGTCGTGATCGCCGCGTCCCTGGCGCTCTTCATCGGTGCCGCCGCAGCACTGCCACACGTAGCCAGGGCTGACCTCGAGGCTGCCTCCTCGGAGGGCAAAGCCGCCGCGGCAGCCAGCCCAACCGCCATAGCCAAACCCTCGCCGTCGTCCTCGCCCTCTCCCACCTCCACGGCCACGGAGACCGGGGAGCCCTTGGACCCGGACAACACCTACGTTCTGGCTGCCGGCGTTACCGCCACGGCACCCAACGCACAGCCGGCCTACGCAACCAAGGCGCTCGACCTGCTGGCCACCCTCCCCATCAAGGGCCGTGCGCCGAAGACCGGGTATGACCGGGCGCAGTTCGGCCAGGCATGGGCAGACGTGGACCGGAACGGCTGCGACACCCGCAACGACATCCTCAAGCGCGACCTGACCGGCGTCACGTACACGAACAGCGTGCCCTGCAAGGTGCAGTCTGGGACCCTGGCGGACCCCTACACGGGGACCAGCATCAACTTTGTCCGCGGGGCGGCCACCAGCAGCGCGGTGCAGATCGACCACGTGGTGGCGCTCAGCGATGCCTGGCAGAAAGGCGCACAGCAGTTGACGCTGGAGCAGCGGACAGCACTGGCAAATGATCCGCTGAACCTTCAGGCGACGGACGGGCCCACCAACCAGCAAAAGGGCGACGGCGATGCGGCCACGTGGTTGCCGCCGAACAAAGGCTTCCGGTGCGAGTACGTGGCACGCCAGGTCTCCGTGAAGGCCACCTACGGACTCTGGGTCACGCAGGCAGAGCACGACGCGATGGCGCGGATCTTTGGCGACTGCAGCGGGCAGTTGGCACCGACCAACCAGCAAGCGCCCGTCGCTGTGGCTCCGGCACCCGCGGCTCCGGCACCTGCCGCCGTTGCGCCGGCTCCGGCGGCCCCGGCCCCCGCACCTGTTGCACCTGCGCCTGCTCCTGTTGCGCCGGCACCTGCGCCCGTTGCACCGGCTCCCGCGCCCGTTGCACCGGCTCCCGCGCCCGCCGCCGTCTACTACGCCAACTGCACGGCGGCGAGGGCGGCTGGCGCCGCTCCCATCTACGCCGGCCAGGCCGGGTACCGCCCTGCCCTGGACCGGGACTCGGACGGCATCGCCTGCGAGTAGGCACCGTCTTGCCCGGATAGTCCGGGACCACTTTTTACCACCATCACACGCATACCCAGGGGGAAAAATGAACGAAACCACTGTTTTAGCGGCGGGCAGGATGAAGGCGTCGCTGGCTCTGATTGTGCTGACCGGGCTCATGCTGACCGGTTGCGGCGGCAAGCAGGCCGCCCCTCAGGCCCCACCCACGGCAACCGCAACTGCAGTAGCGCAAACAACGGAGAGCGTCACCGTTCCGGCTGTGATGAACCTGACGTTGGACAAGGCCACGGACCAGCTGAAAAAGCTCGGGTTTACGGTTGAGGCCGCGGACACCGCCCACGGCAAGCCGATCATCCTCGAGAAGAACTGGCAGGTGACCACCCAGGACCCCGGCAACGGGGCGCAGGCGGCCAAGGGTTCAACCGTCCACCTCGGTGTCAAGAACCTCGATGACGCGGCTGCGGAGAAGGCAGCCGCGGATAAGGCGGCAGCCGAGAAGGCCGCGGCAGAGCAGGCGGCTGCGGCAGCCAAGGCTGCCGCCGACAAGGCTGCAGCGGACAAGGCCGCAGCCGACAAGGCTGCAGCTGATCAGGCTTCAGCGGCGAAGGCTGCGGCCGACCAGGCTGCTGCTGATCAAGCGGCTGCCGCCAAAGCCGCAGCCGACCAGGCGGCCGCAGCCGCGGCCCAGGCCCCCGCACCCGCTCCTGCGCCCGGGGGCGGCGCGACTGCCTTGTGCGTGGATGGCTCCTTGTCCTATTCCGCAACGCATCAAGGGACATGCTCGCACCATAAGGGCGTTGCTGTCTGGTACAAGTAAAGAGGTGTGCAAGAAGGCCTGTTAACCAAATAGCAGGCCTTCTTGCGTCTCAGGTTTGATGAAGAGGACGATCCTCGGTTGCGGTGACATTGCGTTCTTGTCGGCGGAGCGCCCTAGAGTCGCCACGCTGTGAACGGATCTGAGGAACGTGTGCCGGAGCCCACACAACGAAATCACGACGAGGGACAAGCGCCAGGGCGCATGACCGGCCCCTCCTGCCCTGGAATTCCGCGGATTTACCTCACGTAGAGGCGCGATTTGCGGTGGGGGGTGTGTGCGGGTATTGTTTTCTGAGTCGCCGCCGCTGAAGCGGAAAGATAGCGGCCAACCCCCCAATTCAAAGCCTGTTTCTGGTTGCTCTTTAGGGCGCTGAAAATTGGTATGGGGTGGTCTTCAATTTCGGTGTGGGTCCTGGAAGATGGATTTGCTTCGGGGGTGGGGATCGGGTAAGTTTGAAAAGTTGCTCCGGAGCGATCCTGAACGTTGG
>NZ_JBQEQF010000012.1:0-10988 GCF_052046035.1 Paenarthrobacter sp. 22069
TGTTTGTTGATGATGAGGCTGGTTCGACGTTGAACCAGGTGTCGCCGGCGAATATGCGCCTGGGTGGGGATAAGCAGTTGCCGGGGGCGGCTGTTGTGAGTTTTGGGGCGCGGACGATTTCGGTGACGGATGCTGCGTCGGGCAAGGTGTGGGCGGTGTCGCCGTCCACGGTGAATGGTTTTGATAAGGAAGCGTCGGAGCCTGTGGTGGTGGGTTCGGCGGGGATTGTGTCGGCGGTGGGGTCTGATGACCGGATTTATTCGGCGGATCCGAAGACCGGGGCTGTGACGGTGACGGGGGTCGATGCTAATGGAGCGGTGACGTCGTCGGAGTCCAGTACGTGGGATGGGCTTAAGGGTGCCGGGGATTTGCAGATGACGGTGGTGGGGGACCGGCCGGTGGTGTTGGATGCCGCTGCGGGGAGCCTGTTTTTGCCTGGGGGTAAGCGGCTGGCGTTGGAGGATGCGCGGGATGCGAAGTTGCAGCAGCCTGGGCCGGGCAGTGATGTTGTGGCGGTGGCGACACGGAAGGCGTTGTTGAAGCAGCCGTTGGATGGTGGTTCCGCGAAGACGGTGGCGTTTGATGGCGAGGGTGTTCCGGCCGCTCCGGTGCAGTTGGGTGGGTGTGTGCATGCGGCGTGGTCGGGTGCGAACAAGTATGTCCGGGACTGTGTCAATGATGCTGATGATAAGAATGTTGCGGTGCCGAAGGCGAGTGCGTCGCCGTCGTATGTTTTCCGGGTGAACCGGGACCTGGTGGTCCTGAATGATGTGAACTCGGGGAACGTGTGGTTGGTGAACCAGAACATGCAGCTGGTCAACAACTGGGACGACGTCATCCCACCCAAGAACCAGTCCGACGACCAGGACCAGGAGTCGGCGGACAACAACACCATCAACATCCTGCCGGACCGCACCAAACCCAACCGTCCGCCGGAAACCAAGCCCGACGCCGTCGGAGTCCGCCCGGGCCGCACCACCATCCTCAGCGTCCTGGACAACGACTCCGACCCCGACGGCGACGTCCTCACCGCAGCAGTGGGGGACGCCGGACCCAAATCGGGAACGCTGGAAAGCATCTACGGCGGCACCGCCTTCCAGATCACCGTCCCCGCAGACGCCAAGCCGGGCAACGAGACCTTCAACTACACTGCCTCGGACGGCCGCGGCCTGTCCGCCACGGGCCAGGTCACGCTCAGCGTGGTGGGACCCGACGAAAACAAGCCGCCCAGGTTCAAGCGCGGGGAAGACACCACCATGCTGGTGGAACAGGGCAAGACCGTCAGCCAGAACATCCTCACCGACTGGATCGATCCCGACGGCGACGACCTGGTCCTGCTGGACGCCAAGGCCGACAACGACCAGGACCAGGTGAAGGTCCGGCGCGACGGCCTGCTCACCTTCCAGGATTCCGGCGCCACCGCCGGCAAGAAGAACGTCCAGGTCACCATCTGGGACGGCCGTGCCACCGTCACGGGCAAGGTGGTGGTCAATGTCCAGCCGCCCGGCGCCCTGGCACCCGTGGTCAACGCCGACCACGTCACCGCCGTGGTGGGCCAGGACCTGGTCATTTCCCCGTTGAAGAACGACGTCGACCCCAACGGAGGTGCCCTCCGCCTGGCCCAGGTGGAAGCCAATGGACCCGCCGAACTTGGCCCCGTCACCGACGGCGGAACCTTCACCTTCCGCAGCAGCACCCCCGGCCCCGTCTACCTGACCTACATCGCCAGCAACGGCCCCCAAAGCAGCCAGGGCCTCATCCGGGTGGACGTGGAATCCGGCAACGACGGCGGCGACCCCGTGGCAGTCCATGACGTTGCCCTGATGCCCACCGGCGGAAGCGTGCTGCTGGACCCCCTTGCCAACGACTCCGACCCCTCCGGCGGAGTCCTGGTGCTGCAGTCCGTGAAGCTCCCGGACAATGCGACGGTCTCCGTCAGCGTGATCAACCACAGCGTCCTGCGCATCACGGACATCCTGGGGACCAAGGACCCCATCCTGTTCGAATACACCATGTCCAACGGAAAGAAGTCGGCCACCGGCTCAGTCTCCGTGGTGCCGGTCCCGGCGCCGGCCGTGGTGGAAGCACCCCAGCCCAAGCCGGACGAGGTGAATGTCCGCGTCAATGACGTGGTCACCATCCCCGTCCTGGACAACGACACCCACCCGCAGGGGCAGGAACTGACCGTGGACCCCGTCCTGCCGCAGGCGGTTGATCCTGCCGACGGGAAGAGCTTCGTCTCCGAGAACACGCTTCGTTTCATCGCCGGCAGCCAGCCCAAGACCGTACGCGCCATCTACAACGCAGTGGATCCGCAGGGCCAGAAAAGCGCCGCCGCCGTGACCATCCACATCCTTCCGCTCGAAGGCGCAGAGAACTCCCGGCCCCAGCCGCGGAACCTCACCGCCCGCGTCGTGGCTGCCGGCACCGTCCGCATTCCGGTTCCCCTGGACGGCATCGATCCGGACGGCGACTCCGTGCAGCTGACCGGCATCGACAGCACCCCTGCCATGGGAACCGCCACCGTCGGCAGCAACTTCATCGACTTCACTGCTGCCGGCGACGGCGCTGGTACCGACACGTTCCGCTACAAGGTGGTGGACCGCCAGGGCGCCGTGAACACGGGAACCGTCACGGTGGGTATCGCGCCCCGCGGTGACATGAACCAAAAGCCCACCCCGGTGGACGACGAGGTTCGGGTGCGCCCGGGCCGACAGATCGCCGTCGATGCCCTCGCCAACGACACTGATCCCGACGGCGACCGCATCCGCATCCTGACCGATGGCATCGAGGCCGACCCGGCCCTCCAGGCCACCGTCAGCAAGAACAGCGGCCGCATCATCCTCCTGGCCCCCAACGTGGCCGGCACGGTCAACGTGCGGTACACCATTGCCGACGACCGGGACGCCACGGCACAGGCCACCATCCGCCTGGTAGTCGATAACGAAGTCCCGCTGAAGGCACCGATCGCCCGCGACGACAGGGTGACGTCCGCCCAGGCCATGGGCAAGACCGCCGTTGACGTTCCCGTCCTCAAGAACGATGAGGACCCCGACGGCGTGGGCGAGAACCTGAAGGTCAGCACGGACGCCACCACCGCCCGGCCGGGCGGCAACGGCAATGTCCTGGTGGACCTTACTGAACAGCCACAGCTCATCCCGTACACCGTGGAAGACGTTGACGGCCAGCAGTCCACGGCCATCATCTGGGTGCCGGGCCTGGGCCAGCAGGTTCCCACCCTGGCCAAGGACGAGGTCATCGAGGTGGTTGCCGGGCAGTCCGTCGACGTCGACCTGAAGGAATGGGTCAAGGTACGGGAAGGACGTTCACCCCGGTTGACCCAGGCTGACCGGATCAAGCTCATCGGTGCCGACGGCGGCGATCCGGTAACGCGCGACGGAACCGGCCTGAAATACACCGCAGGAACAGACTATGTGGGCCCCGGCTCGCTCACCTTCGAGGTGACCGACGGTACCGGGCCGGACGATCCTGCCGGACTGAAGTCCACCCTCAGCATCCGCACCAAGGTCCTGCCGGACCCGGACAGGAACAACCCGCCCGAACTGCTTGGTGCCAATGTGGATGTTCCCAAAGGTGACTCCACGGGCACCGACCTCGGCAAACTCACCTCAGATCCCGACCAGGACGACGTCGAGAAGATGAAGTACGAACTGGTGGGCGACTCGCCCGGCGGGTTCAATGCACGCATCGAAGGCAAGACGCTCAAGGTTTCGGCGGCCGATTCGACGGCAACCGGAACCCGCGCCGCCGTGCAGGTCAAGGCAACCGACCCCCGCGGGCTCGAGGCAACCGCCACCTACCAGCTTGCGGTGACCGCCTCCAACCGGCCCAAGCCGGTGGCCAACGACGACGTGGAACCCAATGCCCCCGCCGGCAAACCGGTGACCATCAACGTGCTGGCCAACGACGCCAACCCGTTCCCCGAAACACCGCTGAAGATCATTGCCGCGAACACCGAAACGGGCAGCGGCAATGTGGGCGTCAATGGTGACTCCGTCACCGTGACACCGGCGCCCGGTTTTACCGGAACCATGGTGGTGGCGTACACGGTGGAAGACAAGACGCAGGACAGCTCCCGGCATGCCACTGCGCGTGTCCGGCTGACCGTCAAGGACAAGCCTGCAGCACCCACCACGCCGCAGGCACAGAGCGTGGGCGACCAAACCGCGCTGCTCACATGGTCCGCGCCGGCGGACCGGGGCTCCGCCATCACCAAGTACACCGTCTACGGCGAGGGCGGGTTCCGGCAGGAGTGCCCGGCCAACACCTGCACCCTGAACGGCCTGACCAACAACACCACCTACCACTTCCAGGTGACAGCCACGAACGAGTTCGGTGAGTCCGAGCGGTCGCCGGCCTCTGCCGATGTCCGCCCGGACGTGAAGCCGGATACCCCGCTGGCACCGTCACTGAAGTTCGGAGACAGGCAGCTCACGGTCAACTGGACAGCGCCGGCGAGCAAGGGATCGCCGGTGAAGTCCTATGACCTGGAAATTTCGCCGGCTCCCGCAGGCCAGAACGCCCAGATCCAAGGACTGACGTCCGCCAGCTACGTGTGGAAGGGCCTGCAGAACGGCGTGTCCTATAAGGTCAGAGTCCTGGCCCGCAATGATGCCAAGGACCCATCCGAGTGGAGCCCCTATTCTGCGGCCGAAGTCCCGGCCGGCGTCCCTGCCACTCCGGCGGCGCCGAGCGTGGCACAAGCGACGCCGGTTGGTTCACAGAGCCAGTTGCGCGTGGTGTGGTCCGCGCCCAACAACAATGGCGACGCTGTTTCCGCCTACACGCTGACGACGCTCCGGGGTGGAGCCGCGATTGCGAGCCAGCAAGTGGCAGGCACCTCGCAAAACGTCACGGTGGATAACTCAGAGTCCAGCTACACCTTTACGGTGTCGGCCACCAACAAGGCGGGTACCGGCGCCACGAGTGCTCCCTCGGCAGCAACGCGGGCAGTGGGCAAGCCCGGAACCGTGGCGGCCCCCAGCGCAACCCTCATGGACACAAATGGCAACGGCGGCAAGATCGATGTTCGATTTACGCCGTTGACGGACGCCCAGCGGAACGGCTCGTCCCCAACGGAAATCACCTACCGTTACAGCCTCACATCGGGGGATGGCTCCGGTGCCATTCCCGCCGGTGGAGGCGTGGTTTCGGCTCCCAATGGCACCCAAACATCGGTGGTGGTGTGGGCTGTGTCCTCGCGGAGTACCACCGCCGGCGATGCCAGCGCACCGTCCAATGCGGTCGACCCTTACGGACTCGCTTACGCTCCCACGGTGACCGGCAGCAAGAGCAGCGGCGTCGGCGACAAGACAGTCTCCTGGACCTGGAACCAGCCAAACGGCAATGGCCGGGCTGTCACCGGCTACCAGATCAGCCTGGACAACGGTGCATGGCAGGACACAACCCAGCGGTCATTCTCCAAGAGCGTGGGCTACGACGAAACGCACACGCTGGAGGTGCGGGCGATCAGTGGGGGCCAGCCCGGACGGATTGGCAGCGACACGTCGCGGAGCGGTTCCGCGCCTCCACCCCCGGGACCCAAACTGTGGAATGTCACTGTCCGGGTCAACAGCTGCCTCGAGGAAGCGAAAGGCAGTGGTGACCACTGGTCCAGCGGAACCTGCACGTCCTACATGATGCCGCAGGGCTCCAACCTTGGACTTGAGTGCTACCGCGATGGATGGGGTTCGAGCCGCTGGTTCTATATCTATGAACGGAACGGCAGCCGATGGACCAATCAATACCGGTTCATCCGTGCTGACACCATTACCGGCTCGACTGCAGGGATGGGCTCGTGCCCGGCCAGCTACTAAGACATTTACGACCTGATCTTTCCAACGACCAGTTCAACCAGTTACAACCAGAGGAAGAACAAATTTCATGACGATGACCATTGAGCAGGCCGAGTGGTTTGCTGCCACGTTCGAAAAGCTGGTCGCCAACGTGGGGCAGGCGGTGCTGGGCAAGGAACACGTCATCCGGCTGACCTTCACCGCCATGCTGGCCGAAGGCCACGTCCTGTTCGAGGACGCCCCGGGGACGGGCAAAACCTCACTGGCCCGCGCCCTGGCTGCCACCGTGCAGGGCTCCAACAACCGCATCCAGTTCACCCCGGACCTGTTGCCCTCCGACGTCACCGGTGTGACCATCTATGACCAGAAGACGCAGAAGTTCGAGTTCCACAAGGGTCCGATCTTCAACAACATCGTCCTGGCCGACGAAATCAACCGCGCCTCGCCCAAGACGCAGTCGGCGCTGCTGGAGGTCATGGAGGAATCCCGCGTAACGGTGGACGGCGTCACGTACTCCGCAGGCCGGCCGTTCATGGTCATGGCCACCCAGAACCCGATCGAGCAGGCAGGCACCTACCGCCTTCCCGAGGCGCAGCTTGACCGCTTCCTGATCAAGACTTCCATCGGTTACCCGGACCACGCATCCACCGTGCGGCTCCTGGGTGGCAGCAACCTGAAGGACCGCTCCAAGGAACTCTCCGCCGTCATCACCACCCAGGCCGTGGCGGACATGGCCGATCTCGCCGCAACGGCACATGTGGATACCGCCGTGCTGGAATACATTTCCAGGCTGTGCGAGGAAACCCGCAACGCCCCGGAGACGCGCCTCGGGGTGTCTGTGCGCGGTGCCCTGGCCATGGTGCGGGCCGCCAAGGTCTGGGCTGCCTCGCAGGGCCGAAACTTCGTCCTGCCGGATGACATCAAGGAACTGGCCCCCGTGGTGTGGACCCACAGGTTCGTGATGGACCCCGAGGCAGAGTTCTCCGGCGCCACCGCCGAGGCCGTGCTCACCAGGATCCTGGCCGACGTCGCCGCCCCGCAGCAGCGCACCACCGCCTGACCCGCCAGGCCGCAGACCACAACCCTGCAGCCATCTCCATCCCATTCCAGCGCAACAACGAAGGCATACCCCTATGTCCGACGGCACGTCCAGCGGAGCCCCGTTGACCCGGCTCGGGGAGCGTCTCCAGCAACTCTTCCACCGGAACGGCCGCCCCACCCGACTCCACCCTGCAGCGGTGTGGTCCGAGGCCAGCAGCACCGCCCTCCAGGCCCTGGCGCCCGCATGGCGGGCTGTTCGCCATACCTGGTTGAAGTATGCGTGGCCGGTGCTTTCCGTGGTCAGCATTTTGGGCTGGTCCGTCCTGGCCGCCGCCATCCTGCTCTGGACCACAGGACAGGCCTTCGGCTGGCAGGAAGCCACGGCGGCGGCCATTGCCGCCCTTGTCATGTTCGTCATAGCGGTGGCCTTCATCCTGGGCCGGTCCTCGTACGGGGTGGTCCTGGACCTGGCCCGCACGCGGGTGGCGGTGGGGGACAGCGCCGTCGGCAGCATTGCCGTCTCCAACACCTCCGCGCGTCCCCTCCTGCCCGCGGTGCTGGAACTGCCGGTGGGCAGCACCACGGCCGTGTTCCACCTGCCCCGGATGAAGCCCGGGCAGGTGCACGAAGACCTGTTCACCATCCCCACCGCACGGCGCGCCGTCATCGTGGTGGGACCCGTCCGCTCCGTGCGGGCAGACCCGCTGCACCTGCTGCGCCGCCAGGTCCTCTGGACTGAGCCGGAGGACCTCTTCGTCCACCCGCGGACCGTGGCACTGGCCGGCTCCGCGGCAGGCTTCATCCGCGACCTCGAGGGCATGCCCACCACGGACCTCTCCAGCGCCGACGTCTCCTTCCATGCCCTGCGGGACTACGTCCCTGGCGATGACCGCAGGCACATCCACTGGAAGACCACCGCCCGGACCAACAAGCTGATGGTGCGCCAGTTCGAGGAAACCCGCCGGGCCCACCTGGCCATTTCGCTGTCCATCAACACCGAGGAATACGCTTCCGAAACCGAGTTCGAGATGGCCATCTCGGTGGCTGCCTCCATCGGCCGGCAAGCCATCCGCGAACAGCGTGAACTGGATGTCCTGACCCAGAAGGGCCCCCTGCGCTGCGAGACCGGCCGCAACATGCTCGATGACATGACCCGGATCGTCGGCGCCCCCATGCGCCGCACCGCCGTCGACCTCGCCCGGACCCTGGCCGACACCGTGCCCAACGCGTCGGTGGTCTTCTTCGTGGTGGGCAGCAACGTAACGGCAAGGCAGCTTCGCTCCGCCGCCGCCTCCGTCCCGCCCGGTGTGCGCAGCCTGGCCGTCAGGGTGGAAGCCGGCGCGGCCCCCACCCGGGCCAACATCGCAGACCTTACTGTCCTGACGCTCGGCGACCTGGCCGACCTCGCCATCGTGCTGAGAAAGGCGGCCGCATGAGCACCGCACCGGGCCCGTCCCCGCAAACGCACATTCCGCAGACCCGTACCCGCCGCAAGGTGGCCGACCAGGAGTCGGCGTTCGCGGACGGCCAGCCGCTGTGGCACTTCCTGCTCGACGCCGGGGCCCTGGTGGTCCTGCTGGGCCTGGGGCTGCTCGGCTTCGGCCTGAGTTTCGGCGGGGACCCGTACTACCTGCTGTCGGGTTTCGGCGGCATCATCCTGGGCCTGGCCATTGGCGTGGCCAACGCACACCTGCGCCTGGGGCTGCTGATCACCACTGCACTGGCCCTTGTCGCATACCTCGTCTTCGGCACCTGGCTCGCGGTCCCTGATGCCGCCCTCGCCGGCTTCGTCCCCTCCCTGGATTCGCTGCGGACCCTGCTCCTCGGCGTCGTCTTCGCCTGGAAGGACATGCTTACAGTGGGCGTGCCCGTGGGCACTGCCGGCGGCGTGCTCATTGTCCCCTTCCTGAGCTCACTGATCACGGCGCTCGTGGCCGCTCTGCTGACGTGGCGCACCAAGAGCCCCTACCTGCCCCTCCTGCCGGTGCTGGTCCTGTTCGTCACGGGCATCGCCTTCAGCACCAACGCGGCGTTCCTGACCCTGGAACGCGGCATCGGCCTGACCGTCCTGGGCATCGCCTGGGCAACGTTCCGCCGGGACGCCCTCCGGCGGAGCAACACCCGCCGGGTGTCCGTGAACAACCCGCAAACGGACACCGCGGCCGCACGGCGTGCCAGGATCCGGCGGCTGGGCATGGCTGCGGGAGTCATTGCCGTCAGCGTCGGGGTCACCGCGGTGGCCGCACCGCTGGTCAGCGCAGGAGAGGACAGGAAAGTCCTCCGCAACGTGGTGGTGCCCCCGTTCGACCCCAAGGACTACATCACGCCCCTGGCAAGCTTCCGCACGTATGTGAAGGATAAAAAGGACGACACCCTGTTTGTGGTCAAGGGCCTCCCGCGGGACGGCCGGGTCCGGCTCGGCGCCCTGGATGCCTTCAACGGGACCAACTACAACATGGACCCCAATGGCTCGGGAAACTTCAGCAAGGTGGGCGATGCGAAATCCATCAACACCCTCGCCGACTCATCCGGTGTGGTGCCCACCAACGACTACTCGATCAGCATCAACATCGAGGACTACCAGGGCTACTTTGTCCCGGGCGGCCGGAAAACGACCGGCATCAGCTTTGACCAGTCCGGCTCCGCCGCCGCTGCGGGCCTCTACTTCAACCCTGGCTCCGACACCGCTGTTACCACCAGCGGGTTGTCCCGCGGTGACTCCTACAGCGTCCAGGTCTCCGACCCCGTCAAGCTCGAACACGGGCAGCTGACGCAGTACGACTTCGCCAAGATCTCACTCCCGGACCCCCAGGAGGTGCCTCCGGTGGTGGGTTCCCAGGCCAACGACCTGTCCGCCGATGCGCCAACCGCCATTGACCGGGTGCGCCAGATCGAAGCCCACTTTCAAAAAACCGGGGCGTTCAGCAACGGGCTGGTCAGTGAAGGCCAGCTGCCCAGCGTCTCCGGCCACGGCTCGGCCCGCATCCGCAGCCTGCTGACGGCCAAGCAGATGCTTGGTGACGATGAGCAGTACGCGGTGGCCATGTCCCTGATGCTCCGCCACCTGGGCATCCCGTCCCGGGTGGTGATGGGTTTCTACCCGGAGCCGACCAGCCCGGAGAACGGTGCAGGTGAGGTGAAGATCACCGGCAAGGACGTCCACGCCTGGGTTGAGGTCGCCTTTGAACGGGTCGGCTGGGTCAGCTTCGATCCCACCCCGCCCAAGGACAACATCCCCATTCCGCCTGACCCCGAGAACAAGTCCAAGCCCAAGCCGCAGGTGCTGCAGCCGCCGCCCCCGCCGCAGGAGCCGGCAGACCTGCCGCCGGATTCGTCACCGGACGCGCTGGACGCCGACCAGAAGAAGAACAACCCGTGGCTGTTCTGGGGTTCCCTCTTGGGTGCCCTGGGCGTCGTCGCGATCCCGCTGGTGATCCTGGCGCTGCCGCTGTTGCTGATCGCCCTGTTGAAGACACGACGGCGGAAGTCGCGTTTCCGCGACGGGCACCCGGCCCAGCGTGTGGGCGGAGGATGGAACGAGGTGGTGAGCCTGGCGACAGACCTGGGCGCCGCCGTAGACACCCGCTCGACGCGGCGGGAGAGTGCTGCCGTCCTGGCCGAAGCGTTCCCTGCCACCCAGGGAACCACCACCATGCTGGCGCGCCGGGCGGACGCCTCGATCTTCGGAGCGGGGGAGCCCACGGAGGAGGAAGTCCGCGAGTACTGGACCATCGTTGACGGGTCCCTCAAGGAGATGACGTCCTCCATCGGATTCTGGCGGCGCCAGCAGGCACGGTTCTCGCCGCGGTCGCTTCTTGCCGACGCCAGGACCGCGATGAACTCCGGCAAGGGCCTCACGCTGCGGGGCGGCCGCGTGGCGCTGCCGGCCCTGGGCGGGATCCTTGCCGCGCGCCGCCGTCGTGTTGCCGGCGGGACCGCTGCCGGGGACCGGGCCGGAACGCCGGACGCACCTTCAGCGCCCCGGCCGGAGACGCCGGGCCCCGACATGAACGAGCCAAACCAGCAAGGACCCAACCAGCAGTGATGCCCGACGCCGAACGCTGCCCGCGCTGCCAACAGCAGATCCGCGGGGGAGCCACCTTCTGCACCGCCTGCGGCGCGCCGCTGCCC